>ONHA01000030.1 GCA_900317515.1 uncultured Eubacteriales bacterium | reverse complement strand
CGGGACGATCCCGCTGCTTCAGGAGTGGCTCATGAGCGGGATGAGTCTCGGGTCGGCCTCGGCATTCATGCTCACCGGGCCCGCCACGAAGATCACGAATCTCGGGGCGCTCAAGATCGTGATGGGAATGAGGCATTTTCTCCTGTATATGGGCTTTATCATGCTGTTTTCGCTGCTCGCCGGAATGTTTGTGAATATCATTCTGTAAAAAGCGGAGGAACTTTTATAAAATTAAGAGGGGAAGTGTAAACACACATGAGCTTTGACATATGTACATTCGGAAATCCGGAGGCGGAGACCCTGCTCATCCAGATGGCGGACGACCACGACCTTGGGATCATCGACTCGGAGATCGCTCACATCCGGGAGCTTGCCCACGGGCAGGACTTCTGTCTTAAAACGGTGAAGGTTAGAAGCTGGAACACGGACCTTTCGCCCTGGCCCGCGCCGGCAGTATTCGGAAATGAAGACTTCGGCGGCGCCGCTGAAGGAACGCTTGAGTATCTCCTTAAGGCACTGCCGGAGCTCACTGCGGCTCCCCGGCCTTACAAAAGAATTTATCTCGGCGGGTACTCTCTGGCCGGTCTCTTTGCCCTCTGGGCGGGTTGCCGGACAGAATGCTGCTTTGACGGGATCGCGGCGGCCTCGCCCTCCGTCTGGTTCCCGAACTTCACGGACTGGCTCCGGGAACAGGAGCTCAAGGCGGACCGCGTGTACCTGAGCCTCGGAGACCGGGAGGAGCGGACGAGAAATCCGGTCATGGCCCGGGTGGGAGAGGCGATCCGGGAGACGGAGGCCATTTTAAAAAGTGCAGGCAGGGACTGTGTCCTTGAGTGGAACAAGGGGAATCACTTTAAGGAGCCGGATGTTAGGACGGCGAAGGCGTTTGCGTGGCTTTTAGGAGGCCCTCAGGCCTCCTTCAGCACATCATAAATTCGTATCTCAACGCCCCAGTCGCGGCCCTGGACCTCCGAGCGGAACTGTCCGCGGCAGAGGTAGTCGCCGAGAACCGGGCTGTCCGTGATAAAGCGCGGGCACGCCGGAAGCCAGGGGTCATTTCGCATCACAGGCGCGAGGTACCCGTTGTTTTCGACGAAGAGTAGACATTCATTTCCCGCATAGTCTTTGCCCTTGAACATGTACTTGGCGCACATGTTGCGGGAGAGTGCCGGGTTCTCGATCTGCACGTCGCAGGCTCCGGGCAGGATCTCGCCGGTGAAGAGGTCGGACTTAACCTTCCCGGTGAACGGGATCATGGTCACCGCGCCGTATTTGCACTCGAGGTTCGATATCTGGGAACTGTCTGCGAAGATCTGGAAGATCATGATGGGTTCTGCCATTTTTTACCGCCTTTCGTGATATAAATCTGATAAGAAAAGAGTCAGTGAGTTTCTCTCATTGACTCTTTTATCTTACCTCATGATTCGGAAAATTGATACGCTTTATTCAGATTACGCGGTCTCCTGCATCTTCTTGATATCGCGCTCACAGTGGTAGAAGAGAAGGAAGATCACGAACATTGCGGCAGCCATGATCGCCGGAACCCAGCCGTAGAGGAAGCGGATCGCGGTGGAGACGGATTCGGGCTGCGGAAGACCCTGTGCGTCGAGGGCGGCGTCGAGGCCCGCACCGGCGAGGACCCAGCCGAAGATTGCCTGGCCGAGGCCGAGACCGATCTTCTGGGCGGCGGAGATACCTGCATTTCCCATGCCGACGGTGTCGATGCCGGTCTTAAGCTTGCCGTAGGTAACCGTGTCAGCGACCATGCCGAGGGCCATGCCGCCTGCGAAGCCGACGCCGAGACCCTTTAAGACGTTGCTGCCGATCAGCAGAGCCGGGGAGGTGAAGATGGCGGAGCCGATGAAGCCGATCGTCATGACGAGCATGCCGAAGGTGTAGATCTTCTCCTTGGAGATTTTTGTCATCATGATCGGTGTCACAAACATGATGCCGAACTGAGCGACGGAGATTGCGTTGGCAAGCATGCCGTACTGGCTCATATCATAGAGCACATACTGGCTGAAGAAGACCGTGCCCATCGAGTAGAAAATGATGATCGTGAAGACGACGAAGTTGCCGAGGGTGAGCAGCAGCCAGTACTTGTTGGAGAGGAGCGCCTTGACGGTCTCCATGACGTTTTCGTTTTTTGTCTCTTTCTTTGCAGCCTGGGAAACGTCGGCTGCGCTGACTTTCACGCGCTCTTTGGTGTTGAAAATGCAGAACAGGGAGACGACGACCATGATTGCGCAGTAGACGGCGATGGTGATCGTGAAGGATCTCTGGGTGTAGATCGTGTTCGGATTCTCGGAGAACTTTGTGAGCAGAACAACGAAGGTGGAGTTTACAAACACGTTGCCGAGAGTTTGAAAGATCTGCTGGATATTTCCGAGAAGGCCTCGCTCATAGGAATTGGAAGTAACCAGGCCGACCATGGAGTAGAACGGAACCAGCATGCCGGTCAGGCAGACCGCGTTCGTGATGTTGTAGATCAGGAATACGTAGATGTATTTGACCATGTCCGGGAAGTTCTGCGGGACGAAGAAGAGAAGCATCGTGGAGACCGCAAACGGGATGCACATCCTGAAGAGCCAGACCCTGGCTTTGCCCATCTTTGTCTCGGTCCGGTCGACAATGCGGCCCATGATGAGGTCGGAGATACCGTCGAAGACCTTGGAGACCGCGAGGATCGTGGCGATGATGCCGGCGTTTAAACCTGCCGCGGAGGTGAAGTAGATCGTCAGGAAGGAACCGATGATGCCGTTGATCATGTTGAAGGCAAATCCACCGGAGCCGTAAGCCAGTCTCTCGCCCCATCCGAGGCTCTTGTTGGGATCATCATGTTTTGTTGTAAGCATTTTGTTTCTCCTTTCATTTCCCGTTTAATTTATAGAGTGTTCTGCATTGCTTTTCCGTTTGGTATGCCTATATAATAGCGGGAAGTGCAGGTCCGGTATATTCTTTTTACAACTTATTTGTTCAGATTTTGACCAAAGCGTGCTATAATGAAACTGTTTTAAGCAGACGTTTTTGAGCGATCGCAAGAGGTGAGTCATGGAAAGAACCAACAACATCCGCATCCTTTCAAGTGTGATCAAAGTGGATATCGTCTATGAGTCCGATGCGGGAGAACTGACCGCCTTCTTTGACAGCGTCGGCGACAGTCCCCTCATGCACAGTGAAGAGCTGCGGGAGAGCTTAAGGGCCGGCGCGGCCGGGCAGAAGGCCCCGTACCTCCTTAAGGGGGAGGGCGGCACCTATTTTGCCGCGATCCGCGCGGAGGAGGGCTGCATGCTTCTCGGGCCGATGTGCAGTGAGAAGCTTTCGAACGTGAAGCGCCGGCAGATGCTGAAGACGTACGGGGTGGAGTTGGAGGACATCCGGACACTCCCGGTATTTACGCTCCCCGAGATTCGGAATATGATCCTGCTCGCAAACACGGTTCTTGACAACTCCGATATTGAAAATGAAGAGCTGCTGAGGCTCAATCGAATCATCTTCGGAAATGATTTCGGCCAGATGGTCGACCAGGAAAAATTTCTCCTGAAGGAGGAAGAGCAGAATGAGGAGACCGAGTCGACCTACCGGCACAGCTATCACGAGGAGCAGCTCCTCATGCAGGCCATCAGGGAAGGGCGCACGAAGGACGCGCTGAGACTCGCAGAAGGGATGGACAGGGACAGCGGAAGGCTGTCGGGCAATTACAACCGCCACCTCCGGAATCTCTCGATGATCGGCATCGCGCTGTGCGCCCGGGCGGCGATCGAGGGCGGCATCTCCCCGGAGGCGGCTTACCGGATCAGTGGCTACTATATCGATAAATGCGATGTGTCCCAGGACCCGGCGCACCTTCTGCAGTACCGGAATCGCGCCATCACGGATCTGGCCGACCGGGTGGCGGAGAAGCTGAACCGCTCCGGCTCCTCGAACTACGTTGAGGTGGCGAAGGATTATATAAGGAAGCATTACCGGGAAAAAATCTATCTCGCGGACGTGGCGGAGGAGCTGGGCATCAGCGAAGGGTACCTCTCGCGGCTCTTCAGGAAGGAGTCGGATGAGAGCTTCCAGGACTACGTGAACCGGGAGAGGGTTGTGCGCGCCTCGAATCTCCTCCTGTATTCGGATTTTTCGCTTTCGCAGATCGCGGAGTATGTATCATTTCCGAACCAGAGCTATTTCGGGAAGATGTTTAAGAAATACAAGGGTATGACGCCGAAAGCGTTCCGGGACCGGTACAGGAACAGGGAGGCTTTCGGCATCTCACCGAGATGACCCGTCATCTGGCGGAAAATGTCCAATATCAGGATGATAGAAAATATGTACCCGAAACCCCACAAACGCCCCGCCGGAGGCACCTCCTTCGACCGCCTCTTAATGCTCTGGGAGCGTTACCCGCAATACCATGAAATGACAACCTTCTCCACGATGGAGGAGCTCATAAAGGAGCATGAATCCTGGCAGGAGGACTATGAGGCGATCCGGGAGGAGTACGCGGAGAATCAGTATGACCGGTTCCTTATACAGCTGTCCTGGTCGGATCTTCCCTACCGGTATGAGACGATGAAGCGGATTCAGGAGGCCGGGCCGCTCCCGGAAAACCCGTACGTGAAATCCTTCATGGAGCAGTTCGCGGACCTTGACACCGACCGGAAAGCCTGTTTCCTCTTCCCGGAGAGCGTCGTGTCCCAGTTCTTCGTGATCACGGTGGTCTGCAAAAGCGCGGAGTCTGTCCGGCCCGTCCGGAATCTGTTCCCGGACGAGGAGAAGGCGCATTTTCTGGCCGTGTTTGACAAGCAGGATATGGAGAACGTCCTCCTCATGTTCCACCTGCTCTACACAAATGCGACGGAGGACCTGTATGGCGGATATTCCCTCTACGACTACTCCCTGCCCTGGTACCAGAACCATCTGTGGGAGGAGGAGATCCCGCTCAGGTCCCCCTACCTGCCGGACCGCATCGCGAAATATCAGGGAAATCTCCCCTGGCACCACAATCCGGCAAAGACCGTACAGGTGAGGCGCAATATCGCACATATGCTGGAATGCGGGTATTTTTCATCGGAGCTCGAGCTATTCCGCAGCCTGACCGAGATCATCATGCCGCATTTTCAATGGTGGTACGAGGATCTGGCCCTCTATGAGGAGAAAGACGGCTTTAAGACGGACTGGCGGCTCAGGAGGACGGAGATCCGGACACGCCTTACGGCGGAGGGCGTCATCAGGCCGAAATGGAAGCATGAGCTGACGCTCTTTCAGACGGTGCGGAAGAAGTATCCGGACACGCTCTACCAGTACCGCCCCGACTGGCTGGGCCGGCAGAGCCTCGATATCTATATTCCGTCGATTCGGACCGCCATCGAGTATCAGGGGGTCCAGCACTATCTCCCGGTCGGGTTCTTCGGCGGGGAGGAGGCCCTTGACGCAAGGCGGGAGCTCGATCTTCAGAAGAGGCGGCTCTGCGAGGAAAATGAAGTGCGGCTCATCGAGTGGAGCTATGACACGGAGCCGACGGCGGGGAATCTTAGGCGGATGCTGGCGGGGGATGGCCGGGAACCGGCAAAATGAAAACCCGGTTATCAGCGATAATTTATTTATTTTTAAGCATTTTCCTGTGCTGTATGCTATAATGTAGGGTACAGCACATTTTTGCGCAATAAAGGAGGTATATTATGAACATTATCTGCGCGCTGCTCTCTCTTCCGATATCGATCGTTCTGATACGCTGGCTCATGCGCTGCAAAAAGGAGAATCCGTTTGTCAGGGGAAATGTCAGGCGTCTTGTCATCGCCGGCATATTAAGCGGCATTGTCGGTTCGATTGTGACAGGAATCTTTTTGGCGATTAACGCGGTAAGGCTGTTCGGCCTTGATAACCTGATAGCCGTGATTCAGAATCCGGAAAATACAGGCAAAATCATGGAAATCGTCAACGATGTACAGAAAAGGGAAATCTCCTTTGCGCAGACTTTCGTTGCGCAGCTGATCGGAGTGGGGTTTGCGGAGGAGCTGAGCCGCTATTTCTTCCTGCGGATGGGAACGAGAAAGCAGGCATTTGCAAAGACCTGGCTTGACTACACGATCTGCGGAGGAATTGTGGGAACCGGCTTTACGATCATCGAGGACCTGTTTTACTCCTCCGGCGGGTTTATAACGACAATCTTCCGGTCGCTCATGCCGTTCCATTTTACGTATGGAGCCATCATGGGCTATTTCGTCGGAAAAGCGATCGAGACAGGGCAGAAAAAGTATTATGTACCCGGTATCATGATTCCGGTCCTTCTGCATACGCTGTTTGACTCGTCCCTTCACGCGCTGGGCCGCAATGACCTGTATATAATTCTGGCGGCGGTCATGTTCATTGTATCGATCGGCGTTACCGCCTTTATGATCGTGAAAATCAACCGGTGGAGCAAAGCCGCGGCCGAAAAAATTGCGGCGGAAGAATAAAAATGTTTTCATTTTAAAAAATAGGCGCTATAATGGTAAGACCCGTTAGGAAAGGAGACGATACAATGGATGAATACAATGAAATCGGCGCAAGGCTGAGAGAACTGCGGGAAGTCAGCGACTACACGATCGAGGAACTGGCGAAAGAACTGGACCTTACACCCGAAGTCTATGCCTCCTACGAGGCGAACGGCAAGGACGTACCGATCAGTGTAATCTATCAGATCGCGAACAAATTCAAGGTGGACTTTACCGAGATCGTCACCGGGACGAGCGCCAAGCTGGACACCTACCACATGATCCGTCGGGGCGGCGGCAAGGTGATCAACCGCAATCCGGAGTATCATTTTGAGGATCTCGCCTTCCGCTACGCCAACAAGATCATGCAGCCGCTTCTCGTCACGCTGGAGCCGACGGACGCGGTCGCGAAGCTGATCACCCACAAGGGGCAGGAGTTCAACCTTGTCCTGGAGGGAACCGTTATCGTCACGCTCGGCGACAAGGAATTCGTCATGAATGCCGGGGATTCGATCTATTTCAACCCGACCATCCCTCACGGCCAGCGCTGCGGCGGCGACGTCAAGGCCCGCTTCCTCACGGTGATCGCGGAGTGACGGCAGGTTTTCATTTTTAAGAAGTGTTTTAGAAGGAGTTGAACAGCTTTGGATTACTTATTGAAAAAATTTCTTCCTCAGATCGAGTTTAAGAGTTATGAGGAGTTCAGGGAGAAACTGTCCATCAATGTGCCGGAGGACTTCAATTTCGGCTACGACGTCGTGGACGCGTGGGCGAAGGAGGAGCCGGACAAGAAGGCGCTTGTCTGGGTGAACGAGGAGGATGAGGAGCACATCTTCACCTTCACGGAGATCATGAAAAAGTCCAACCAGGTGGCCAATTACTTAAAGGGTCTGGGATTCAGGAAGGGCGATGTGGTCATGATGATCCTCCGCCGCCGCTGGGAGTACTGGATCTGCGCGACCGCGCTCCACAAGCTGGGCGTCATCCTGATCCCCGCAACCCTGCAGCTCACCAAGAAGGACATTGTCTACCGCGGCAACGCGGCTGAGGTGAAAGGCATGATCTGCGTCGACGACGACTTTGTGGTGCAGCAGACCGAACTCGCGGCCCCTGAGATCCCCTCGCTCAAGTACAAATTCCTCGTCGGGGAGAAGAGAGAGGGCTGGGAGAGACTGCACGACGCCTTTGACACATGCTCCGATGTCTTCGAGCGCCCGACCGGCGAGGAGGCGACCCGCTGGAACGATATTATGCTGGTCTATTTCACGAGCGGCACCACGGGCATGCCGAAGCTGGTTCAGCACAACTTCGCCTATCCGCTGGGCCACATCGTCACCGCGAAATACTGGCAGCACGTCGAGGAGAACCGGCTGCACATGAGCGTATCCGACTCCGGCTGGGCTAAGTTCGGCTGGGGCAAGATCTACGGACAGTGGATCTGCGGCGCGGTGATCTTCGCCTACGATATGGTCGGAAAATTCAACCCGAAGAACCTGCTGTCCCACGTGGAGAAGTACAAGGTGACCACCTTCTGTGCGCCGCCGACCATGTACCGCTTCATGCTGCAGGAGGATCTCTCACAGTATGATTTCTCCGCCCTGCACCACTGCGCGACAGCCGGCGAGCCGCTGAACCCCGAGGTCGTAAAGCGCTGGAAGGAGCTGACCGGACATCAGATCTACGAGGGCTTCGGCCAGTCGGAAGGTCCGGTTCTGATCGCGAACTTCGGCAGCGAGTGGTTCGAGCCGATCGAGGGCTCCACAGGCAAGCCGAACCCGCTCTTTGATATCCAGCTGCTGGATGCGGACGGAAATATCTGCGAGGACGGTGAAGAAGGCTCCCTCACCATGATGGATGTGAAGCATCACCCGCCTGTCGGCCTTTTTACAGGCTACTACAAGAATCCGGAAGCGACGGAGGAGAAGCTGGGCGGCATCGGCTACAACACCGGCGACGTCCTCTGGCGCGACAGCAACGGCTATTACCGTTTCGTCGGCCGGAACGACGACGTGATCAAGTGCTCGGGCTACCGCATCGGACCGTTCGAGGTCGAATCGGCCCTGATCGCCCATGACGCGGTCGTCGAGTGCGCCATCACGGGCGCCCCGGACCCGGTCAGAGGCCAGGTCGTCAAGGCGACGATCGTGCTCGCCAAGGGCTACACGCCCTCGCCGGAGCTCACGAAGGAGCTGCAGCAGCACGTCAAGAAGCTGACCGCACCCTACAAGTATCCGCGTATTGTGGAATATGTGGATGAGCTGCCGAAGACGGTCGGCGGCAAGATCAAGCGCGCGCTGATCCGGAAGACGGATGAGGACAGCTATAAGGGCACTCTGTGAGGCGGCTTGAATGTATGATGATTTTCACCCGGATGCATAAGCATCCGGGTGTTTTTTGTGAAAGGGAAAAAGGAGGGAGGATTGAAGAAAACTGGCAGATATGATATTTTTAATGTGAGGGGTTTTACAGGAGGAATGTAAATGAAGCGGATACGAAACCTGGTCATAGGGGGCATACAGAATAAAATATTCAACCTGATCGTATTTACGGTGGTGCTGATCTCCGCCGTAAACATCATCGTCTATCTGTACCACAGCCATATGCTGACGCAGCTGGCGGAAGAGTCGAACAGCGCGCAGCAGACTGCGATTGCGGAGATCACGGACTCCGTGATGGACCAGGTGGCCGTGCAGACCCTCGCGCGCTCCAACAAGGCGGAAGCGCTTATCGTGGACGACATGTTTGAGGCGGCGCAGAACCGGGTCGGGCTTCTTGCGGACTATGCGGAAAAAATGTTCGCTAATCCGGAGGACTACACACCGCAGCCCTATGCGGGTCCGGACCTTGCACTGGAGGGCGTCTGGGCGGCGAAGGTGATCTATGCGGACGGCGTGGACCCGGAAGATCCGGCGATCAGGGCCCGTGCGGGTCTTGTCGCCAACTTAAGCGGGATCATGGAATCCATATGTAAAACGAGCGGTACGGACACGGTCTACATCGCGCTGCCGGAGGGGGTTCATTTTTCGATGAGCGCCATATCTTCCGGCTGGATCGAGGACGGCAAGGTAAAAAGCTATGATCCGCGCAGCCGGGCCTGGTACAAAAAGGCGGTGGAGGAAGGCAGAACCATCTTCACGAACGGCGAGTGGGACGCGGCGACCGGCACCTACTGCACCGAGTGTGCGGCTCCGGTCTACGGCCCGGACGGAAGTCTCATGGCGGTTATCGGAACGGACCTCTTCCTCGATGAGATGCAGGCGGTCATGGAGAGCTCACTCACGGAAGGCGAGTATCAGCTCCTCGTCAACAAGGACGGGGGCGCGGTGCTGGAGCCTCAGGCGGAGGCATTTCCCATGGCGGAAGCCGACAGGGGGAGTGACCTCAGAAGCTCCAAAAATGAACTGCTCTCGAAGGTCGTGGGAGCGGCCCTTAACGGGGAGGATGTCGGCGTCCTCTTGGGGGAACTTGAGAACGGCGCATACTATATCACCGCATCAGCCATGGAGACGAGCGGCTGGGTGCTGATCTCCGCGTACACCCAGGAAAATATCGGAAAACCGGCGGCAATGCTCGCGGATGAGAACCGGCGGATCCAGGAGGAGGCGGCAGAGGTCTATCAGGCAAAGACGGACAAGTCCAAGCAGATGGCCACCGTACTGTCCGTGCTGGCGGCGCTCCTCATGCTGGCCGGATCCCTGGTGCTGGGCAAGCGGATCGTGGATCCGCTCAACAACATCACGCGGCGGATCGCGGCGCTCAGGGAGGGAGACCTCGAATTTAAGATGGAGGACGCCTACCGCACCGGCGACGAGATCGAGGAGCTGGCGGAATCGTTTGCAACCCTCTCCCACAAGACGGTGCAGTATGTCGACACGGTCAAAAAGGTGACCGCGGAGAAGGAGCGCATCGGGACGGAGCTGTCGCTGGCGACCCAGATCCAGGGGGCCATGCTGCCCCACATTGTGCCGGCGTTCCCGGACCGCACCGATTTCGATATCTGCGGCAGCATGGAGCCGGCCAAGGAGGTCGGAGGCGACTTCTTCGACTACTTCCTGATCGATGAGGACCACCTCGGGATGGTGATCGCGGATGTGTCCGGCAAGGGCGTGCCCGCGGCGCTCTTCATGATGGCGTCCAAGATCATCCTGCAGAGCGTTGCGATGCTGGGAAATTCTCCGGGTGAGGTCTTAAGCAAGACCAATGAGGCGATCTGCTCCAACAACGAGGCCGAGATGTTCGTCACGGTGTGGTTCGGTATCCTGGAGCTCTCCTCGGGCAGGCTGAAAGCGGCCAACGCCGGCCACGAGTACCCGGTGCTGAAGCGGCCGGACGGCACGTTTGAAAAGCTGAAGGATAAGCACGGACTTGTCCTGGGCGCAATAGACGGAGCCAGATACAAGGAATATGAGCTAATGCTGGAGAAGGGCACGAAGCTCTTCCAGTATACGGACGGCATTCCGGAGGCAACGAACACGGATGACGAGATGTTCGGGATGGAGCGCATGATCGAGGCTCTGAATGAGGGCCCGGACGCCACGCCGGAGGAGCTGCTTGTCAATGTCCGCGAGGCGGTCAGAGAGTTTGTCGGGGACGCGCAGCAGTTCGACGACATGACCATGCTCTGCGTGGAGTACAAGGGAAAATAAATACGGACAAGAAAACGTCCTGCCGCAAGGCAGGACGCTTTTTTTGTCTTGATTGGAAGCGTATCTTCAGCTTCCTTTGTGAGATGCGATGAATGACCAGAGTTCGTCGTCGCTTACATTTGCCTGGCCGGCCGGCAGGAGGAAAGCCCTCGTTAGTCCGGCGTAGAGGTAAATGCAGTCTTTGCGGCGGTAGGCACTGATGTCGGCCCAGTTAAGACCCAGGGTTTCATTTTTCCTCTGCTCGTGATGCACGGACACGCCGTCATCCCGAAGGGTTACGGTGTAGATCCTGCGTCCCGCGTAGAGACGGTTCTTTTCAGCCTGATCATTGACCTGAAGGAGGAAAGAGAGGACGTATACTGCCGGAAGGCCGATTCCGACCGCAAGGAGTACGCCTCCCAGGAGGCCCGCCTGATTCTTCCCGTAGACCAGAGCGGCAATCGCAAATGCGCTCATGATCGCGAGGAAGACGACAGGCCTTACCCAGCGCTTCTTTAACACGAACGTGTCAAAGAGAGCGAAGTTCCGAAAGACTTTTTTGTCAGGCCGCACCTCAACGATGATTGCATTTTCCTGATGCATAGGCTTACATCGCACCCGTGATCTGCGGCAGCCACAGGCTGATCTGCGGAATGAAGGAGATCAGCAGCAGAGCGATGATCATGCAGAGATAGAACGGAAGCGTTGCCACGACAACTTTCTCCATGGGCCGCTTTGCGACGGCGGAGCCGATGAAGAGGACCGCGCCGACAGGCGGTGTGAGAAGGCCGATGCCGCAGTTGAGGATCATCATGATACCGAACTGGATCGGGTGAATGCCTACGCTCTCCGCAACCGGGAGAAGGATCGGGGTCGCGATCAGGATGATCGGAGCCATGTCCATGATCATGCCCAGGATGAGCAGGATCAGGTTGAGCAGCAGAATGACGATGATCGGGTTCGACGAGATACCCGTGATGAACGTTGCGGCCTTGTCCGGAACGTGCAGCAGTGTCAGGCAGGCGCCGAACGCGGAGCTCGTCGAGATCAGGATGAGGACGATGGCGAGCGTATCGATGCAGCTCTCAAGGCTGTCCCAGACGCCCTTCCAGTTAAGGCCCTTATAGATGAAGACCGAGACGAACAGCGAATAGACGACTGCGATCGCGGCGGATTCCGTAGCGGTGAAATAACCGAGGACGACGCCGACGATAACGATCAGGATGGCTAAGAGAGCCCAGATCGAGGTTCCCAGCTGCTTTACAAAAACGATCAGTGAGAACTTCTCTCCCTTGGGGTAATTGTTCTTAACCGAGATGATGTAGGAGCCGACCATGAGCGAGATCGCCAGGATCGCGCCGGGGATATAACCCGCCATGAACAGCGCGCCGACGCTTAAGCCGCCGACGGCAGTCGCGTAGATGACCATGTTGTGGCTGGGCGGAACGAGCAGGCCCTCGCAGGACGAGGTGATCGTGACCGCCGTGGAGAAGTCGGCATCATAGCCCTGGTCGACCATCATCGGGATGAGGATCGAACCTAAGGAAGCGGTATCGGCCGATGCGGAACCGGAGATGCCGCCGAAGAAATAGGAGGCCACGATGTTGACCTGTGCAAGGCCGCCGCGCATCCATCCGACAAGGGAGTTCGCGAGGGCGATCAGCTTGTCCGAGATACCGCCGGAGCCCATGAGAACGCCCATGGTAATGAAGAACGGAACCGCCATGAGGGAGAAGGACCAGACGCCCTTGACCATCAGCTGCGGAAGGGAAACAAGGCTCTGTCCCATGGACGCAAGGCAGAGGGCGGTGGAAATGGCGACCGCATAGGCAATCGGGAAGCGGAGCATGATCATGATCAGGAAACTGCCAAGCAGTATCAGGGTAGATAAGGTTTCGGGATCCATAATCATTTTTCCTCCTTTCTTTCTTCGTCTTTTTCGTAGAATGCTTCTATTCTCAGGATAACCTGCTCAAGCTCGAAAATAATCATGCCCGCGCCAGCGATGGGAATGGACATATACTGCCACAGCTTGCTGAGGTTGGGAAGAGAAATGTATCTTCCGAGAGAAGAGAGCGGAGAAGCACACAGCTTTATGCCGTATACCAGCAGCACGATTCCTAAAATGAGAACCGCAAGATCCGCGATCAGGTCGGAGATCTTGATGACCATCGGCGACAGATATCTGTCAAAAGCCGTCATGCGGATGTGGCCGCGCTTTCTGATCGCGAGAGCCGCGGACAGGACCGCCATGTAGACCATGAAGGTAAGGACCAGCTCTTCACTCCAGCTCGGGTCTGTGATGAACGGGATGTATCTTCCCGCGACAGCCCAGATGGTGATGATGATATCGGCGATCAGAAGTATTTTACAGATAAACAGTATGACCTGGTAGGTTGCGTCATACACGGGTTTGATTTTCTTTAAACTTTGCAGAAATGCAGGCATGTATGCTCCCCCCTTTACTTCATATCGACGATCTGCTGATACAGCTCGCGGTTGTCGGCTGTGTGAGCCTCGATTGTCTCACGGCAGGCCTCGACCCACGGGGTCTTGTCCTCGACCTCTACGATGTTGACGCCGTCGGCACGGAGCTTCTCAAAGGTTTCGTCGATGATCTCGTTGACCTTCTCCTTGGCGACCTGGGAAGCGTACTGGGCGCCTTCCATGATCCAGCCCTGCTCCTCCTCGGTGAGCTGCTCCCAGCGATACTCTGCCATGACGATCTGCATAACGCCGAGCGTATGTCCGTCAAGGATGAGGTTCGGAGCGACTTCCGGGAACGCATTGGAAAGATAGTTCGGTGTGGGCTGCTCGGCACCGTCAACGACGCCGCTGGCAAGTGCGCTGTAGAGCTCTGTGAAGGCGACCGGCGTTGCGTACGCGCCGAGGTCGTTCACCATACCGGTCATGATCGGGTCGGAGGAAACGCGGAGCTTCATGTTCTTGAGGTCCGAGATGTCCGAAACCGGATTCTTGAAGAAGAAATGTCTGAAGCCTTCCTGCGCATAGCAGAGGCCGCGGATCGGAAGCCCGATCTCACGGGGCTCAAGCAGGATCTCCTGCGCAAGATCGCTCTCGGCGAACTTGTAGAAATGCTCGTCGCTCACGAATGTGTACGGGATACCGAGCAGAGCGGCTTTGCCGCAGCCGTACTGTGTGAGGGCCGATGCGGTGATACGGGTGAAGTCGGTCAGGTTGCCGCCGCCTAAAAGGTTGTCGATCAGCTGATCTTCGCTTCCTAAGACGCCGTTTGCCTGAAGGTCGATGATGATGCTCCCGCCGGAGAGCTCTTCGACCTTGGCCTTGAAAGCCTTGGCCATTTCACCCGGGACGGTTCCTTCGAGACTGTTCATCTCAGCGTACGTGAGAATCTTGGGGCCTTCACGCATGCCTGACGTGAGGCTGAGTGCTGTGAGCGCGACGAGACCGGCAAGAAGAACGACACCGAGGATCGTGAAAATGTGTTTTTTCGTATGAATCACCTCTCCTTTCGTTTTGCAACAGTTTATGCAATTTTACCATTGCTTCTATAAAAATCTTTATCAGTATATCATCATTATGCCTAAAGGTCAAACCGTTTCAGGGGATAAAAAAAGCCGGCAGACTGCCGGCCGGTTTCAGCTTCGGAGAAGATCGGAAAGGCGTTTCCCGTAGAAAAAATCATGGGTGAGCTTGTCGTATTCGGCCCACAGGGGGAGCGTCTCGCAGGATGCGGCCCTGGGGCACGGGGCGGCCGTGCCGGCAAGGCAGGAGACCGGAGCGAGCGGTCCCTCCATGAGCTCGAGGACCTCGCCGATCACATAGTCCTCCGGAGCGCGGCTCAGCCTGTAGCCGCCGCCCTTGCCGCTCGCACCGATTAAGAGGCCGCCGGCGACCATGTCTTTTACGATGATTTCCAGATATTTTTTGGAAATGCTCTGCCGGGCCGCGATGTCCTTTAAGGGAATATAGCTGCCGGTATTATTTTCCGCGAGATCAAGAAGGACGCGGACCGCGTAGCGCCCTCTGGTTGTGATCATAGTCGTTTACCTCCCGTTCAATCTTTTTGTCTATTATACAGTAGGCGGATGGGTAAAACAAGAGGTTTTCATTATTTTCGCCTATTGACATAGTAGGTAAATAGAATTATGATGAAGGTGCGGCAGGAAGTAAGGCTGCGGGTAAGGAGGATGAACGCGTGTCAGAGCATTTTCTGAAAATAAAGGAACTGTCCGCCGGGGTGGACGGAAAAGAGATACTTCACAAAATTGACCTTGCGGTGAACGCGGGGGAGACCCATGTCATCATGGGACCGAACGGAGCCGGAAAGTCGTCCCTCGCGGGTGTCCTGATGGGAAACCCGAACTATGAGGTCACGGGCGGGACGCTCGAGTTCAAAGGAGAGGCGCTCGATGAGCTCTCCGTGAACGAGCGGGCGAAGAGGGGCATCTTTCTGTCCTTCCAGAATCCGGTCGAGGTGCCGGGCATTTCTCTCGAGAACTTTGCCCGCAGCGCGCTGGAGAGCCGCACGGGGGAGAAAATAAGGATCTGGAACTTCCGCAAGGATGTCCAGAGGGCGCTCGATGCGCTGGAGATGGACCGAAGCTACGCCGAGCGGGACCTCAACGTCGGTTTCTCCGGGGGCGAGAAGAAGAAGGCGGAGGTCCTGCAGATGCTGCTCTTAAAGCCCTCGCTCGCAATTCTCGACGAGACGGACTCGGGACTCGATGTGGATGCGGTCCGCACGGTCTCCCGGGGAGTCCGGGAGTTCCAGAAGGACAGGGAGGCGGCGCTCATCATCATCACGCACAACGCGGCCATTCTGTCCTCGCTCAGGGTGGATAAGGTGCATATCCTGGTTGACGGACGTATCGTGACCTCCGGCGGTCCCGAGCTCATCGGGAAGATCGGGCGGGAAGGCTTTTCGGATTTCGAGGAGAAAAAGGCATGAGCGGAGAGAAAACGTACGTCGAGGACGTGAACCGGGAGTTCTACGACTTCCGGTACGAGGAACATGCGGGGTACAAGGTGGCAAGCGGCCTCACGGAGGAGATTATCCGGCAGATCTCGGCCGAGAAGAAGGACCCCGACTGGATGCTGGAGTTCCGCCTGAAATCCCTGGAAGTCTTTAACCGGCTTAAAATGCCTCTCTGGGGTCCCTCCATCGAGGGCCTCAATATGGACAACATTGTGACCTACGTCCGCCCGGACACGGAGCGGATGCACGCGAGCTGGGATGAGGTGCCCGCGGACATCAAGGACACGTTCGAGCGGCTCGGGATCCCGAAGTCCGAGCGGGAGTCCCTCGCGGGCGTCGGGGCCCAGTACGACTCGGAGCTGGTCTACCACAACGTGAAAAAGGAGGTCGCCGAGCAGGGCGTCGTCTACACGGACATCGAGAGCGCGCTCCGCGGGCCTTACGGCGAGGTGATCCGGGAGCATTTCATGAAGCTGGTGCCCCCGGAGGACCACAAGTTTGCGGCCCTGCACGGGGCGGTCTGGTCGGGCGGTTCTTTTGTGTACGTGCCGCCGGGCGTCTCGGTGGAGATCCCGCTGCAGTCCTATTTCCGGCTGAATGCGCCGGGCGCAGGCCAGTTCGAGCACACGCTGATCATCGTGGATGAGGGGGCGGATCTTCATTTTATAGAAGGATGTTCCGCACCCAAGTACAACGTGGCCAACCTGCATGCCGGCTGCGTGGAGCTCTTCGTCGGGAAATATGCAAAGCTGCGCTACTCCACGATCGAAAACTGGTCGAAAAACATGTACAACCTGAACACCAAGCGGGCCCGGGTCGAGGAGGGCGGCAAGATCGAGTGGGTCTCCGGATCCTTCGGGTCCCACGTCTCCTATCTCTACCCGATGAGCATTCTGGCGGGCGAGGGCGCGCAGTGCGAGTTCACGGGGGTCACCTTTGCCGGGGCCGGCCAGAACCTGGACACCGGGTGCAAGATCGTGCACAGCGCTCCCAAAACGACCAGCCATGTGAACACGCGCTCCATCTCGAAGAGCGGGGGCATCAGCACCTTCAGAAGCGCGGTCGTCGTCGGCGCGAAGGCGGCCGGGAGCAAGTCAGCGGTCTCCTGCGAGTCCCTGATCTTGGATAAGGAGTCGCGGTCGGACACGATCCCGGCCATGGATGTCCGCACGAACCTTGCGGATGTGGGCCACGAGGCCAAAATCGGCCGGATCTCGGATGAGGCCGTCTACTACCTGATGAGCCGCGGGCTCTCGGAGGAGGACGCGAAGGCTCTCATCGTGAGCGGCTTTGCGGAAAATGTCTCCCGGGAGCTGCCGCTCGAGTACGCGGTGGAGATGAATAATCTGATTCGGATTGAAATGAAAGGAGCCATCGGATAATGAAAACAATCATCAATAAGCCGATCGCGGAGACCTACGGGTGGCTCCATGCGGGCGGAACGGCGGTGGATCTCCCGGAGGAGCCCGCGCGGGAGGTCTTTTCGCTGGCTCCCGGAGAGACGAAAACGGTCGTTCGCACGGATGCAGACCTCTATGTCCGGTATGAGGCGGAGCTGCCGGAGGGGGCGTCACTTCATTTTATAGAAATAAAGAGCGCGGACGGTCCGGAAAAGACCCATGCGGATATCCGTGCGGTGTGCGGGAAGGATGCTCACTTCCGCTGGACGCGGCTCCTCTTTGACGGGCAGGCGACCTACGACAACTGCTCGGCGGAGCTCGCCGGAGAGGGGAGCTCCTTCACGGCGGATATCGGCTATCGGCTGTCCTCCGACCATATCTATGATGTCAACTGCGAAGCGGTTCACACGGGGAAGCGCACCGGGAGCCGGATCCTCTCGTCGGGGGTGCTCGCGGACGAGGCGGACAAGCTCCTTCGGGGGACGATCGATTTTAAGAGCGGCTGCGCCGGCGCGGTCGGAAATGAGAGCGAGGAGGTTCTGCTCCTCTCGGAGAACATCCGGAACCGGTCCGTGCCGGTCATCCTCTGCGATGAGGAGGACGTCGTCGGCAATCACGGGGCCTCGATCGGCCGCCCGGACGAGAATCTTCTATATTATATGGAATCCCGCGGGCTCCGCGCGGACGAGGCCGTGGAGCTCCTCGCGGCGGCAAAGCTCGCCGCGGTCGTAAACCGGATCCCGGATGAGAAGATAAGGGAAGAGATCAGGGAGAAGTATCTATGAATACGGAACAGGTGAGAAACGATTTCCCGCTGCTGGCCGCAAATCCGCACTTAGCCTACCTCGACAACGGTGCGACGACCCAGAAGCCGGCCGCGGTCATAAGGGCAGTGGAAGATTTTTATAAAAAGGCAAATGCAAACCCCTTAAGGGGGCTCTACGACCTCTCGCAGGAGGCGACGGACCGCTATGAGGAGGCGAGGGAGGCGGTCCGGGGCTTTATCAACGCGGCGGCTGCGAAAGAGATCATCTTTACGAGAAATGCCACCGAGAGCCTCAACCTCCTTGCCTACAGCCTCGGGGAGGACCTCCGCGAGGGCGATGAGATCGCCCTCACCGTCATGGAGCACCACAGCAACCTCATCCCCTGGCAGCAGCTGGCGAAAAGAAAGGGCCTGCGCCTCAACTGGATCAGCTGCGGCCAACTGGATCAGCTGCGGCCGGTGCGGCGTCATCACGGAGGAGGCCGTGCGGGCAGCGGTCACGGACAGGACGAAGATCGTCGCGATGACCCAGATGTCGAATGTCCTCGGCACCGTGAACGATGTGAAGACCTTTGCGGCGGTCGCCCACGAAAAGGGGGCTCTCTTTGTCTGCGATGGGGCCCAGAGCGTGCCCCACATGCCGGTGGATGTGAGGGAACTCGGGGTTGATTTTCTTGCATTTTCGGGCCACAAGATGCTCGGACCGATGGGGATCGGCGTCCTCTACGGTCGGGAAGAACTTCTTTCCAAAATGCAGCCCTTCCTCTTCGGAGGCGAGATGATCGAGTATGTGACAAGGGAGGATGCGACCTGGGCGGAGCTGCCCCACAAGTTCGAGGCGGGGACCGTCAATGCGGCGGACGCGGCGGGTCTTCAGGCGGCCATAGAGTGCTATAAGCGGTACGGGTTTGATGAGATCGTGAAGCGCGAGGAGAAGCTCGGCGAGTACGCCTTCTCCGTGCTTAAGAGAGTGCCGCACTTAAAGCTCCTCGGAGCGGACGAGGCCGCGGCCCACCACGGGATCTTCTCCTTTGTGCTCGAGGGCGTTCATCCCCACGACATCGCGGACACTGCGCCCAGGTGCTGATGAAGACGCTCGGGGTGCCGTCGACGGTGCGGGCGAGCCTTTCATTTTACAATACGGAGGAGGAAATTGACCGGCTCGGCGAGAGCCTCCGCACGGTCAGAAGGAGGATGGGCTATGCAGAATAGTTTTTACCGGGAGATCGTGAACGACCACAACCTCCGGCCGGCTCACAAACATGAGCTTCAAAATGCAAACCTGACCCTCCGCGGCGTGAACCCGAGCTGCGGGGACGACATCTATCTCTCTCTCTTCGTGAAGGACGGGGTAATCGAGGACGGGGCCTTCACGGGCGACGGCTGCGCGATCTCCCAGGCCTCCGCGGACATGATGCTGGACCTCGTGATCGGGAAGAGCGAGGAGGAGGCCGTCAATCTGGCGGAGACGTTCTTTCGGATGATCAAGGGAGAGGCCCGGCCGGACGAGATCGAGATGCTGGAGGAGGCGGGAGCCCTCTCAGACGTTTCTCACATGCCGGCGAGGGTCAAGTGTGCGGTGCTCTCGTGGCACACCTTGAAAAATCTGATTGAAAAAAATTAAAAACCTATTGACACAGTAGGTGAATAGTGGTATTCTCTTATCAGTTCAGAGAAAGGAGGCGCAGGATATGTTCGGAGCAAACAGACAGAATGATCTCATGTGGTGTCGAATGTGTATCTCCCGGGCAGGTAAATTGGCCGGGGCGGCATCCATGCGCCTCGTGACGGTCCGATGTAAGTAACCATCGCTCCATATGCCAAGTGCCCGGGAGTTTTCGATTCAGAAACTTCCGGGCAGTTTTTTGTCCCGGCATACCATGAATAAGAAAAATAAAAAGGAGAACAATCATGAGCGAATATAAATTTGAAACCTTACAGCTGCACGTCGGACAGGAACAGCCGGATCCCGCAACGGACGCCCGTGCGGTCCCGATCTACCAGACCACATCCTATGTCTTCAGAAACAGTCAGCACGCGGCGGACCGCTTCGGTCTGGCCGATGCCGGCAACATCTACGGGCGCCTCACCAACTCCACCCAGGAAGTCCTGGAGAAGAGACTTGCGGCACTCGAAGGCGGCAGCGCAGCCCTGGCGGTCGCGTCGGGCGCGGCGGCCATCAGCTACACGATAGAGGCCCTGGCCGCAAACGGCGGCCACATCGTCGCACAGAAGACGATCTACGGCGGCAGCTTCAACCTCCTTGCGCATACCCTCCCTCAATACGGTATTCGTACAACATTCGTCAACATTCATGACCTCGCAGAGGTTGAGGCGGCCATCACGGATGACACCCGGGCGATCTTCCTCGAGACCCTCGGCAACCCCAACAGCGATATCCCGGACATCGACGCGGTCGCGGAGATCGCCCATAAGCACGGCATCCCGGTCGTGATCGACAACACCTTCGGAACCCCCTACCTCATCCGCCCGATCGAGCACGGCGCGGACATCGTGGTCCACTCGGCGACCAAGTTCATCGGCGGCCACGGCACGACGCTCGGCGGCATCATCGTGGAATCCGGAAAATTCGACTGGCGCGCGAGCGGGAAATACCCGAACATCGCCGCCCCGAACCCGAGCTACCACGGGGTCTCCTTCTACGACGCGGTGGGGCCGGCTGCATTTGTCACCTACATCCGCGCGATCCTGCTCCGCGACACCGGAGCCGCGATCTCCCCGTTCAACGCATTTCTGCTGCTGCAGGGCGTCGAGACCCTCTCCCTCAGGCTGGAGCGCCATGCGGAAAATACAAAGAAGGTTGTGGAGTTCCTTAAAAATCACCCGAAGGTGGACAAAGTCAACCATCCGTCTCTCCCGGAGCATCCGGACCATGCGCTCTATGAGCGGTATTTCCCGAACGGGGGCGGTTCCATTTTCACATTTGATGTGAAGGGCGGTCAGGAGGAGGCCTGGAAATTCATCGACAACCTGGAGATTTTCTCCCTGCTCGCCAACGTGGCGGACGTGAAGAGCCTGGTGATCCATCCGGCGTCCACGACCCACTCGCAGCTTACGGAGGAGGAGCTTCTGGACCAGGGGATCCGGCCGAGCACGATCCGGCTCTCCATCGGGACGGAGCACATCGACGATATCATTGCGGATCTCACAAAGGGATTTGACGCAATATAATAAAGGCACTCAGGGAGGAAGGAAGCATGTCTAAGATTTATAAGGGAACACAGGAACTGGTCGGAAATACACCCCTCGTCGAGGTGGTGAATATCGAGAAAGCGGAGGAACTGAAGGCGACCGTGCTTGTCAAGCTGGAGTACTTTAATCCGGCAGGGTCCGTGAAGGACCGCATCGCGAAGGCCATGATCGAGGATGCGGAGGAAAAGGGTCTGCTCAAGGCCGGCTCGGTAATCATCGAGCCGACGTCCGGCAATACGGGAATCGGCCTCGCCGCCGCCGCGGCGGCCAAGGGCTACCGCATCATCCTGACCATGCCGGAGACCATGAGCGTCGAGCGCAGGAACATCCTGAAGGCCTACGGTGCGGAGCTGGTCCTCACGGAAGGCGCGAAGGGCATGAAAGGCGCGATCGCGAAGGCCGAGGAGCTCGCCGGGGAGATAGAGGGAAGCTTCATCCCGGGCCAGTTCGTGAACCCGGCCAACCCGGCAGCCCACAGAGCGGGGACGGGCCCGGAGATCTGGCGGGATACGGACGGCAAGGTCGATATCTTCGTCGCCGGCGTGGGCACGGGCGGCACGCTGACCGGCGTTGGCGAGTACTTAAAGGAGCAGAACCCGGATGTGAAGGTTTATGCGGTGGAGCCGGACGATTCGCCGGTGCTCTCCGAGGGCCGTGCCGGCGGGCATAAGATCCAGGGGATCGGCGCGGGCTTCGTGCCGGAGGTCCTGAACACGAAGATCTATGACGGAATCGTCAGAGTCACGAATGCGGACGCCTTTGCCGGCGCAAAGCTCCTCGCAAAAAAAGAGGGGATCCTGGTCGGAATCTCCTCGGGGGCGGCTCTTCATGCGGCGATCGAGCTCGCCAAAAAGCCGGAAAATGTAGGAAAGGTGATCGTCGCGATCCTCCCGGACAGCGGCGACCGGTACTATTCGACGCCGCTCTTTAAGGAAGACTGACAGAGCGCAGCGAAAAGGGCTCCTTTGACCCTGCGCAGGCGGATAGGATGATCCCGTCAGAAAGAGGCACCTGATACAGGGTGACGGATGGGTCAGAGCAGGTGATGCGGGGTTCATTTTCGGAAAAATGCTCCTCAAATCGGAAAGAGACCGACTGAAGGGAACCCGAAAGCCCGGCACCGGTGTACTTGAGGTAACTCTCCTTGAGGGTCCAGAAGCGGGTGAACCACTCCGCGCGGGAGGCCTCATCGGCGGATACGCGGGAGAGAAACGCTCTCTCGTCCCCGGTCAGGACGCGGGCGATGAGATTGTCCTTGACGGGGCGGATCTTCTCGACGTCGACGCCGACCGGAGAGTCCGCGAAGACGCAGGCGACCATCCCCGCGCAGTGGCTTATATTGTAATGGATATGCGGCAGGCCCGAAATGAAGGGCTTGCCGCTTTTCTGCGTGCGGATATTCGCATCAAGCCATTCCGGCGTGACGTCAAGGCCGAAAAGCTCCTTAAGGCCGAGGCTTAGGAGCCGGCGGCCGAGCGCATGCTCATATGTGTGTGCCTTTTCGCCTTCCGGCAGGGTATAGGGGGCAAGATAGATGAGATTCATGGTTTTCTCCGGTGTGCAGGATCAGCGGGCTGCACTATCAGGATACCACTTGTTAGGAAGGAAGTAAAATGGTACACTCTTAGTATCACCAAAAACGCAGGAAGGGGCCCGCATGAAAAAGTTCGCTAAACAGAGCCTTATCAATTTAATGATCGTTATTCTGGTCTGCGTCATCGGCCGGATCGCCACGCGCAGCGTATACAGAGCCTACATTCCGATGAACTACATAAGCACGGAATCGGAGTCGTTCAGTGTCCGCCAGGAAGAGGAGGGCGGCAGGGTGTCCTTCGGCACTCCGGAAATCAGGGAAGGATTTGCGTTCGTGGATGTGCGCCCGGAGAAACCCGGCGATGTGGTCCTTTTTCTGGTCGATGAAGCCGGGGAGGAGGCAGGCTTCGGCTTTTTCAAAGTGAGCCGGTTCGGAACCATCTACAATATGAGCAGCGGCGAATTTACGGGGGACAACATCGTGATGTGCGCGCTCACGTATCTTGCGCTGAGCGAGAGCCTTTTCCTGCTGCTTGGCTACCGGCGGGCGAAGGGGGCTTCATTTTACTCCTATTCCACGATCTATGCTGCGGGCTTCTCTCTCTTTCTGCTTCTGACCGGTATTATGCTTCTCATGGCGACGATCCGGCACATCTTCTCTCCGGGCCGGTTCTTCATGACAAGCGTGTATTCGCAGATTTCCTCGGCGGGCTATAATTTCATGTTTCTGACATTTCCGCTCGTACTTGTCTTTGCCGTCTCCATGACGGTCAGCAATATCGAGCTTCTCCGGCACGAGAGACCGCGTATCCAGAATGCGCTGGGGATCCTGATCAGCGTCATGATGATCGGGGGCGCTGTCCTGGCCTTTCTTGTGGGCGGGGCCAATTTTTCGGGATCCGAGTTTGAATACCGGCTCAGGATGACGATGCAGAATGTGTACTGCACCGCCTACGCCTACTTTGAATGTATGCTGATCGGCTCCATCATCTGCGGAATCAAGGCCGCGAGGCACATTCCTAAGGGACCCGTCGACTATATCCTGATCCTGGGCTGCGGGTTCCGCAAGGACGGGACGCTGCCGCCGCTCCTTCGGGGCCGCGTCGACCGGGCGATTTCGTTCTGGAAAGACCAGAAGGAGAAGGGGAAGACGGCCATCCTGGTCCCCTCCGGCGGCCAGGGCCCCGACGAGGTGATGGCGGAGGCCGAGGCGATGCGGAACTATCTTCTCTCCCAGGGGATCCCGGATGAGTATATCAGGCCGGAGAAGGAGTCCAAAAACACCTACCAGAATATGGTATTTTCAAAGAAGCTGATTGAAAATGAAAACAAAGACGCCCGCGTCATCTTCTCGACGACCAACTATCACGTCTTCAGAAGCGGCGTCTGGGCCTCCCTGGCCGGCCTTCGTGCGGAGGGGATCGGCAGCATCACGAGGTGGTGGTACTGGCCCAACGCGTTCATGCGGGAGGTCGTCGGTCTCCTCGCCAACCGCTGGAAGCAGGAGCTGGTCTTCCTTATAGTCCTCATCTTCGTGTTTGGGACGATGTCGATGGTGCTTTAAAGAAATTTATGGTTTGCCAACCGGCAGGAAACCCGCTATAATAGCGGCATGCATGCGATGCACATAGATAGAGGAGATAAAAATGACAACCTATAAAGACCTGACATTCGACGAGGAGCGCGCCCTCTACGGCAGCCGCGGCGCGGAAGTGGTGAACTGCCGCTTTGACGGGCCGGCGGACGGCGAGAGTGCGCTGAAGGAAAGCCGGGACGTCACCGTAAAAGACTCATTCTTCAACCTGCGCTACCCGTTCTGGCACGATACGAATCTTACGATCAGCGGCTCGGAGATGACTCCGCTCTGCCGCGCGGCCCTCTGGTACACGGAGGATGTGCGCATCACAGATACGAAAATGCACGGCATCAAGGCCCTGCGCGAGTGCGCGGACGTCACGATCGAGGGGTGCGACATCATCTCCCCGGAGTTCGGCTGGTCGGTCCGCGGGATCGACATGAAGGACTCCAGGGTGGAGGGAGAGTATTTCATGCTGCGCTCCGAGCGGCTTCACTTCGACAACGTGACCCTTAAAGGGAAATACTCCTTCCAGTACATTACCGACTCGACCTTTACAAACTGCAATTTCGACACCAAGGATGCGTTCTGGCACGCGAAAAACGTGGTTGTGAAGGACAGCACGATCAAGGGAGAGTACCTGGCCTGGTACTGCGAGAATGTGACCTTCGAGAACTGCACGATCATCGGGACCCAGCCGCTCTGCTACTGCAAGGGCCTTAAGCTGGTGAACTGCCGCATGATCGACACGGACCTCGCCTTCGAGAAGTCCGAGGTCGAGGCGGAGATCACGACCTCCGTCATCAGCATCAAGAACCCGAAGTGCGGGACCATCCATGCGGCCGGCATCGGCGAGATCATCATGGACGATCCGGAGGCCGAGGGGCAGGTTATCGCCGGGGAATAATCAGTGAGATAAGAAAAGCGATCCGGCAGCATCAGGCTGCGGGATCGCTTTTTTGCTGTGCCGAATTCATGACTGTTCCCGAAAAAGAGGACTTATGCCGTCATAATAGGTATCCCTGAGATCTGTCAGCTGCTCCTTCATGGCAGCCCAGTTTGCAGCAGCACTCGCATCACCTGTCATGAGTTCGTACAGCGGCAGCTCTGCGCTGTAAATATTGCCGGATTCACCAAGAACACGAATTGTCGTATTGTCCGCAGAGAATTTGAGTGCGGAGACCGACTCGGCCGCACAGCGTCTCTCATAGACAAGATACATATGCTCCTGCTCGTAGACCCGGACAGTGCCGTCCGGGTAACCGAAGGCGACAAAGGCGCCGTCATCCGAGAGTCCCACGGCAGTGTTGGAATCAATTTTTGAAAGCCTGGGTACGATAAACAGATTGATTTCCCCGGTATTGAGATTGAATCTTGAGCATCCGAAGGTGGACGCGCCGCCGCGGTTTGCGGTGTAGAGATACCCTGTATCGGCGTTTACAGCCAGTGAGAAGGCAGGCATGAAGACCTGATTTACCGATCCGGCATCGAGTATTTTCTGAAGCTGGCTGTCAAATATGACGGCAGCTCCGTTGTAATCTATGAGGACCCATCTTTTTCCGTACCGGGCGATGTTCTGAAAATACATTTCCTCGGTGCCGCAGGCAACCTCCCCGGAAGCGGTATCGATACACATGATGCCGCAGCCGAAGGCGGAGGCGTATAAAGAGCGGCCGTCATCGCTGAAGGCGAGGGCGGTTGCTGTGACAGCCGGTTGTACTTCGGTGCAGACAGATCCGTCCGTGAGGGAGATGACGGATATCAGCGTGTCGGAGTCTCCTTCTGCAAGCACGGCAATCTTCTTCCCGTCATCGGACACCGACCAGGAGGGCGATTTGATCGTCCGGTCCGGATACGGCGTAAATACGGTCTCGGTGTCTGCCTCTCTTATAATGATATCACTTCCGTCGGTATAGACGACGGTATCATCATCGAGGAAAATACCGTAATTGATATCTCTGCGGGAAGAGAGCTTCTCCGGGAAAGGAGATTCCCACATAAGGAGTGTATCATGCTCTGTGAGGGCGGCAGCATACGTCAAACCGTCTGATTCTACAAATTTAAGTTCCCTGACAGGCTCAAAATTCTCCGAAAGCTGTATCGGCGCCAGCCTCTTTCCGGGGCTGCAGAGATATATTCTGCTGCCCGCCGAGAAGAGCAGCATTTTTCCGTCAGTACTCCAGGCGAAATGATCGACCGGCGAAGGCGTGTTCAGCGTCCGGCAGACACCGGAGGACAGATCGGTGAAGATGAGGCTTCCGGAGGTGCCGGATAGTTTGAGATCGAAAAGAGGACTGCTTGAGACAGTACTTGCCGCGGAAAACGCAGAGTAATCGCTGTCATCCGCACAGAGGACCCTGTCCGGAAGCCGGGCATCGAGGAGTCTCACCGCATTCATGGAGAGAGAATAGTACGATGTGACCGACAGATAGGAATCATCCATACTTTCTGCCGTATTGATTGCGGCGACAGGATCGATATTGCGCAGAGAAGCTATCTTTCCCGAGAGAGCCTGACCGGCATAGGTTTCCCAGTTTTCCTTTGATCCCTGCGCAAGGGCAAGCGGTACGGACAGCAGGAGGACAAGCGAGGCGGCCGCGATCAAAAAGCCCAGAAGTCTTTTGGCTATCCGGCCCCGCGTGATTTTTTTTGCAAAGCCAAGGTATTTGAGCATATAGTCATAGAGCTCGGGGCAGAGCTTGTCGTAGCGTTCTTTTGTCATCCGGGCGGTCAGCTGGGGCAGATCGACAGCCAGATAGCGCAGTGAGGCGCCGAGGCCGCCGGGATGCTCGATAAGCTGGTAGGGATCCACGCCGGACTTCAGCTCATAGGCATGCGAGAAGAGACTGGTGCGGTTTGCATTTTCGGAAGTCTGCACCTGGTTTATAAAAAATTGCCTGAACTTTGCGAAGGCGGCGTCGGGATCCGAACTGACATCGGCCGGATCAAGCTCCAGGTAGGGCATGCTGCAGCTCTTTATGAGTGAAAACTCCTCGCTGCAGGGGCCGGAGGCCAGCCAGTACTCCGATTTAAAAATAATGGCGCCGGCGGAGAGGTAAAGAGCCTCCTTGATGACCTCGAACCATTTTGTGGAGAAGGGAATGCCTGTGCCGGAACCGGATCTGTCCAGCCAGATCTCATACCCGGCAGTTCTGAGCCGCCCGGCAAACGAATCCACGATGTCCGAATTCTTTCTTGAGTAGGAAATAAAAATATAACTCATCGTTCACCCCCACCATTTTCCGTCGCCGCCGGGAAAGATCTCAAGGTCGAGCGCTTTCCACACATCGGAGGAGACAGCGTCCTTCATCTGTGTCGTGACGGCCGAGCGGAGCTTCGCGCGAACATTGGCAATCATACCGCGCTCGGTCACGTTGTTAATGCCGCTGCGGCACGGCCACAGAAGTCCGGCCTCATCCTTAAGCAGGTAGCCGTCGGGAGTCTGCAGGATCGCCGTGACCGGCGCACGGGAAGGAATCGTATGACTGCAGGTGCGGACCATCGTGCCTTCGGCAGGGTCAGCCGCCAGCTCCGTGAAACTGCCGTCCGAAGCGCCGATCAAAAGGTAATAATAGTCCTTTTTATTGAACTCGTTTGCGGGGACATAGCGGATACCCGCCACTGTCGGAAGACCGTCGGTCGAAAACGGTTCGTCCTCATAACAGGCGAACTCGTCAGGCACTGCGGCGAGAGTCTCATCCGGGAGATGACCGGCCTCATTATTAAGGACCCGGGCAGGATCCACCAGGACGGTTACTGCTTCCTCCGAATCCTGAAGAGTCACGGAGAGAAACAGCAAGCCGTTTTCGGCAATCTCGGCACTTCCCAAACCCTTGCCGCCCGAGACGGAAAGATCGGCTTCCGCACGGCGGGAGCTGTACTCAGCTTCGACAGGGACGGCCGGTTCCGGGTTTGCCGGAAGAATATCGGCCAGCGAAACGACCTGCCAGCAGGCAGATACGTCCGCTGCGAGGAGACCTTCGGAGACCCGGAGGTCTTTTGCGCCGGAGAGCGATGTGAAAAGATCTCCGTAATCAAATTCGCGCTTCAGATCGTAGATGCCGAGTCCCATGTTTCTTTCGAGATAGGCTGCGGTGTGATCGTTGATAAGGGAAAGCGAGATGCCCTGGGGAAGGAGGAGTGCGGTTCGCTGTGCCTGTCCGTCCCGAACCTGCCAGACCTGCCCGTCGCGGTCTGTCACGATGACGGTTCCGTCTTTTGTGTCGGCAAGGCTGAAGGATGTGACGGGGATGTCCCCGCGGAACGTCTGCCTGAGAGCCTCTGATTCATAGCAGAAGAGAACCAGGTTTCCTCCATCGGCACAGACGATGAGCGGTTTTCCGTCTGCGAACCCGGCGGTCAGGACGGTTCTGCCTTCTTCGGGAGGGAGGATGATCTTAATATCGCCGCTTCCCCCGGCCAGCTCCGCACTGTCGCTGTCAAAGAGCAGAACATAGTCCCCGGAGAGCCTCAGCTTTGTGAGCGACGGCTCAAGCGATCCGGCAGTCTGGATGTCGCGTCGGGAACTGCCACCGAAGAGATGCAGACAGCCGGAGGCGTCAAGAGCGGCGAGGGAGCCGTTGTCTTCCGCTATGGCGGGAAGAGGATCAGCTGCGAGGGTTTCATTTTCCACGATCTGTCCGGTGTAGGTGTCCCAGCACAGAGCATGGCCCCCCTGCGTGGCGGTCCACACGTACTGCGAACCGTCGGGGATCGCAAGGTCGAGGATGATATCGTTGTAATTCATGCCGACAGGCGTCTGTGTCCAGGTGAAATCCATAAAATCAACAAGTCTGTCGTAGGCAATCTTTTTGGAAGGGGCCTCGGAGAAGGGATTTGTCAGCGCTTCGATCATCTTGACGGCCCCGGATTCCGGATCGCCCGCTTCGACATCTACCGAAAGTGCAATGTTTGAAAAGCTGATCCTTCGAAAATATTCAGCCGCCTTGTAGAAACCGATCATGAGCAGGATCGCGGCTGAGGCAAGAAGTCCTCTGCCGGCCAGGCGCAGGAATTTCTGCCGGGCCAGCCTGCGGGCATATTGCTCGGAGGCGTCAAGATAAGAGGAGATGTCTTTGAGCTGAGCAAGGAGGCCGGCATCTTTTTCGACAGTCATTTTTTTGAGAATGACGGCTTTGTACGCCAGAATACTCTTCTTTTCGGTCAGGAGCTCTCCTTTGTAATGCGCAATCTGCCAGGTGCGGCACTTGAAGAGAAGGTGGTTTTTCATCGTGTAGAATTCGGGATCCGTGACGAGAGAATCCAACAGATTTGCGCGTTCGTTTCCGTCCAGCCGTATGAAATTGACCTCTCCGATGCGCGCGGGAATGCGTCCCTCACTGCTGTATTCCTCGGTGGTTGATCTCTCGACGGGAATCAGGCGGACCTGTTCGGGAATTCCGGTGACAAAGGCCCGCCAGTCCTCATTCAGGGCAGCCTCGCCTGACAGGAACACGATGACCGAGTCCATCGCAATCTCTCGCTGTGCTGTGAGATGATGAGTGGTAAAGCCTGATTCTGTCACAAGAGGCGGCTGTGACTCCAGGGCGGTGCCTGAGCTTTTCAGCCACTGAACGGTATCATGTCCCGGAGCAGAGCATGAATGTTCGAAAATAACATCGATATAGTGTTCCATGAAACATCTCCTTAAAGAGCAGCGGGTTTAAAGTCCTTCTGACAACAATGATAACATGTATTGACTCTTTTTTCGATAGAGTGCCGGGGAGACGCCCCAGTTTTTTTTAAAGGCCCTGGAGAAGACGTGCTGGTCCTCGAAGCCCATGGATTCTCCGATCAGGGCGACCGGTGAGTCCGTGGTGAGCAGCTGGGCTGCTTTTTTGCACCTGCTTTTCATTCAGTCTTCCCTGATGAAGTGTCCCTGCACCATAACCGCCCCGCGCCGCATAAGATTGAGAGACCGAAGAATTTTTTAAGGATTTGAGCATCATTGTATTTTCCTTTCCCGATACCTTGTGTATCCGTGTGTTTTCTTTTGTTGTGATCTCATCTTAGCAGGGTGACCTTTGCAACATCTTTGCAGATTTAGAATAATTACAAAAATATTTGCATTTTCCGAAGCTGCTGGAATAATCTGCATTTTCGCGATATACTGATATGAGATTTATGAATGATGAGGAAATGAAAATGCGTATATCCGAAAGCTGTGCGGCCTGTCTCTATGACAAGCAGAAAAACAAGACAAGCGACCCGGTCTACCTTGCCCGGGTCCGGGAGATCATCGAAACCCGGGGAGAAGCAGACTCAAGCCCCTACCTGGTCTGGCAGTTCAACAGGCTGCACGAAGAGCTCTTCGGAAAGGGAGCCGACTACCGGGACCTGAAGAAAGCCTACAACGACCTGGTCCTCTCGATGGAGGACGCGCTGGTGCGGGAGATCGAGGCGGCGGACGATCCGCTCGCGAAGGCATTTGTCATGGCCCGGATCGGGAACTACATCGATTTCGGAGCCATGAATCACGTGGATGAGGGCACCTTCCTCCGCCTGTTCGAGGACACGGAGATGCGGGAGGCGGATAAGGAGGTCTATGCGTCCTTCCTCGCGGAGTGCGCGAAGGCGAGAAATTTTCTTCTCATCTGCGACAACTGCGGGGAGATCGTGCTCGACAGGCTCTTCATCCGGGAGCTTAAGAAGCGGTTTCCGCGTCTTACGGTCTCCGCGATGGTGCGAGGCGGCGAGGTCCTGAACGATGCGACAGGGGAGGACGCCTCCTACGTCGGGCTGGACCGCGAGGCGGCGATCGTCTCGAACGGCGAGGCGGTGGCGGGGACCATTTACGGGATGCTGCCGGAGGCGGCGAGGGAGGTCCTTGATGAGGCGGCCGTGGTCCTCGCGAAGGGCCAGGGCAACTACGAGTCCATGTCCGGGCAGGGGCGGCATGTATTTTACGCGTTTTTGTGCAAGTGCGACCTCTTTACGGGGCGCTTCCGGGTGCCGCGGCTTACGGGGGTTTTTGTTGAAGAAAAAGGGGCATAAAATGAGCGGGGCAGCAGGAAGCTCGCGATCGCGAAGATGATGACGAGGCCCGCGATGAGGTCCAGGGCCACGCCGCCCTGGTCGGCACCGGAGATCATGGCTGCGATGCCGTCTCCGGCGGCGCCAATCTTAAGGTAGGTCATCCTCACGAATATACAGCCCAGAATCCGGACGACGACCCAGACGGGAGTGCAGGAGAATCACTCCTTTAAAATGTCATTGTCAAGGACAAAGCGGGGCTTTGCGACCAGAGTGATGAGCGCCATGACAGCCGAGATCGTCAGGATGGCGGCGCACAGAAGCGGCAGGAACGTGCCGACCGCACCGTTGATGATGTCCGCGAGGAGCTTCACCAGGATGGTCCAGGTGTCATGCACGAGGATCGGCACCATAAAAAGCAGGACGCCGATGGTGGACGGGATGATGAACATGAGTTTTAAGCGGGTTTCTTTCTTCATAGGATTTCCTTTTGAGGGGCCTTGCGGCGGAGGCTTGATACGGACGCTGCAGCACCCCTCATTCGCAGCCGCTGACGCGGCCCGATTATGTGGGTGCTGAACAAATATACTTCAATAGTTTACTGCAATAAAGGAACAAATGCAAACTATTTATGCACCTCCGAAGAAAATGGGATCAACCGGGAGGCGGAATCATAAAAACATTCCCATATATAGCGGGAGCGTTATTTTCTTTCCGGAAACGCCCACGTTCCCATCAATCAGCTTGTATCCGTAAGGAATGTCTTCTCGTTTCAGAAGATTATCCGGCGACCTGGATTAACCTTGCAAGAATCTTAGATGGAAAAATGTGCACGGATGCATATTTTTCCGCTTAAAAATCTGCATCTATGCATATTTTGCCATTTATGCGGCTGTGATTCAAGCCTCTTCGTGCGGATTCGAGGGAGCGGCAGACCCGCTCATTTTAGAAGGAGGCTTTTCTTGAAAGGTTTTCATTTTCCATATATAATGGCTTCAAAAGCCGACGAGGCGGAAAGGAGGACGCCATGAAACGGGAACGCACATACCTCGCGATCGATATGAAGTCATTCTATGCCTCCGTGGAGTGCCGGGAGCTCGGGCTCGACCCGCTCACCACCAACCTGGTCGTGGCGGACGCCTCGCGGACCGAGAAGACCATCTGCCTCGCGGTCTCGCCGTCGCTCAAGGCCTACGGGCTGCCGGGGAGGGCCCGCCTCTTCGAGGTCGTCCGGAAAATGAAGGAAGTCAACACGCTCCGCCTCGGGAAGATCCCGGAGCGGGAATTTACCGGAAGCTCCCCGGACGCGAGGGAGCTTGCGGCCGACCCGCGCCTCAAGGCGGACTACATCGCCGCGGTGCCCCGCATGGCGCTCTACATGGAGTACAGCACCCGGGCTTACCAGGTCTACCTTAAATATATCGCGCCGGAGGATATTCACGTCTACTCGATCGACGAGGTGATGATCGACGCGACCGCCTACCTTGGCACCTACGGGCTGACCGGGCGGGAGCTCGCGAAGCGGATGATCGCGGACATCTATGACACCCTGGGGATCACCGCGACCGCGGGGATCGGCACGAACCTCTATCTCGCCAAGGTCGCGATGGACATCCTGGCCAAGCACGAGGAGCCGGATGCCGACGGCGTCCGCATCGCGGAGCTTGACGAGATGTCCTATCGAAGGCGGCTCTGGGGCCACAGGCCGATCACGGACTTCTGGCGGGTCGGCAAGGGCTATGCCAGGAAGCTCGAGAAGTTCGGGATGTACACGATGGGAGATGTCGCGCGGTGCTCGGTGGGGAAGCCGGGCGATCTCTTAAATGAAGACCTCCTCTACGACACCTTCGGGGTCAACGCGGAGCTTTTGATCGACCACGCCTGGGGGTATGAGCCCTGCACGATGGACCTCATCAAGGCGTATAAGCCGGAGGAGAAATCCTTCAGCAGCGGGCAGGTGCTTCACTGTGCCTACGATGCGAAGAAAGCCAGGACCGTCGTCATGGAGATGGCGGAGGCAGCGGCGCTCTCGCTCGTCGAGAAGGGGCTCGTGACGGACCAGATGGTCCTCACGGTGGGCTACGACATCGATTGCCTCACGGATCCGCTTATCCGGCGGAAATATAAGGGGGAAGTGACGACCGACTTTTACGGGCGGAAGGTTCCGAAGCCGGCTCACGGGACGGCGAATCTGGGAAGGCAGACTTCGTCGGGGGTTTTCATTTCCAAAGCGGTGGCGGAGCTCTACGACCGCATCGTAAACCCGGATCTGCTCGTCCGGCGGATGTACCTGGGGGTCAACCACGTGGTCCCGGAGAAGGAGGCGGAAGCCCGGAAGGAGACCTACGAGCAGCTCGATCTCTTCACGGACTACGCGGCGCGGGATGCGGAGCGGAAGAAGGAGGACGAGGCCCTGGAGAAGGAGAAGAGCCTGCAGAAGGCCATGCTGGACATCCGTAAGAAGTATGGGTCCAACTCCATCGTGAAAGGCGTCAACATGAAGGAGGAGTCCACGGGGCGCTTCCGGAACGAAACAATAGGAGGGCACAGGGCATGAGCGATGATTATGCGGATATTTTGAACCTGCCGCGGCCCGAGCCGGCGAGGCACAAGCGGATGCCGGCAGAGAACCGGGCGGCCCAGTTTATGCCGTTTGCGGCCCTGACCGGGTACGAGGATGCGATCGGGAAGACCGCGGAGGAGGTTCGCGAGAGGGCGGAGCTGGAAGGCGATCTGTTTGCAGAGGAAGGAAAGATATATGATTAAGAATATCGTGTTTGATATCGGGGGCGTGCTTGCGGATTTCAGGATCTTCGAGTTTCTCGGAGAGAAGGGGTTCGATAAGGCCATGGCAAAGCGGATCCTCAGGGCGACCGCGATGAGCCCCTACTGGGGCGCGTTCGAGCGGGGCGAGATCAGCGAGGAGGAGGCGATCGACGGGTTTGTCGCAACGGATCCGGGGATTGAAAATGAAATTCGGACAGCCTTCGGGAGCCTCGAGGGGATGCTGACCCTGAAGGAATCCACGATCCCGCTCATAAAGGCGCTGAAGGCGGCCGGCTGCGGGGTCTACTACCTCTCGAACTACTCGAAGAAGGCGTATGACGAGTGCGCGGAGTCGGTGTCGTTCATGCCCTATACGGACGGCGGGATCGTCTCGTTTAAGGTCGGGATGACGAAGCCGGATCCGGCGATGTTTCATCTCTTCCTCGAGCGGTTCGGCCTTACGGCGGCCGAGTGCGTCTTCGTGGACGATACCGAGGAGAATGTTAAGGCGGCCGAGCAGGAGGGCTTTGCCGGGATCGTCTACAAGGGCGAGAACGAGCTTGTGGAGGCGCTTCGGGGGCTTGGGATCGCTCTGGCGGGCTGAGGGATCAACGCAGAGGGACGGTTCTAGCGAAAAAGCTTCTCTTTCGAGAAGCTTTTTTGCTGAGAACCGTCCCGCTTGCGTTAGCGTTGTTTTACCTCCCGGCGCGAAGCTCCTCGTTCGCCCGCTCGACATTGAGGCGGGTGAGGATCAGGGTGATCAGGAGGTTGAAGCACATCGGCATCCAGAGGTACATGATGTGGAGCATGTTGATGCAGGAGGCCGACTGGACCGCCGCGCCGCCGACGTACCCGCTGAACGCGAGCAGCCAGCCTGCGAGGGCCGTCCCGATCCCGCCGCCGAGCTTGGTCCCCAAGGAAGTGCAGGAGTACATCGTCCCGTCAACGCGCTTCCCGCTGGTCAGGTAGGTGTACTCGGAGCAGGTCGCGATCAGGGCGTTCATGTCGCCCTGGAGCGGGCTCATCCCGATCGCGGCGACCGCCGTGCAGATCAGCATGAGCGGAACCGAGCCCATGTACCCGGCAACGAGGACCCCGAGGCGGCCGATCGTGCCCACCGTGTAGCCGGTCAGGTTCAGGCGATACATGCCGCCCCATTTTGCGACCAGAGTCGGCGTGAAGAGCAGGCCGATGATCATCGGAATGTTGATCGCCCAGGAGAAGACGCCGAGGAGGTTTGCATTTTTCAGAACATAGGTCATGTAGTAGATGCCCATGTTGAGGGTCGCCGAGTAGATCTGCATCAGGATGTAGGAGGCGCAGATCATGAGGTAGTACTTATTTTTCACAAGGAGCCTGAAGGCGTCGATGAGGCTGTACTTCTCCTCCTCGCCCGGGGCCTTCTGCACCTCGCCGTCCGCGAGCTCCTCCGGGGAGAGTTCCTTCACGGAGAAGACCGAGATCGTATTGGAAATGATGCCGACGATGGCGTAAATGATCGCGACCGTCCGCCAGGCCGCCGCGCCGCCGCCGAAATAGGCGACCATCCCGACCGTGATCGTCTGGATCAGCATGCTGGTGCCGAACGCGAACATGAACCGGATGGAGCCCATCTGGACGCGCTCGTGGTTATTTTTCGTGACCAGCGCGGTGAGGGCCGAGTAGGCGATGTTGTTGGCGGTGTAGAAGCCCGCATTGAGGAGCGTGTAGGCGATGAAGAACCAGGCGTACTGGGCGGTCGGCGTAAGGTCCGCGGGGATGCAGAAGATCGCGACCAGGCAGACCGCGCAGCCGAAGAACCCGTAGAACATCCAGGGGCGGGCCTTGCCCATCTTCGAGTGGGTCTTGTCGATCAGGGACCCGAAGAAGATGTCGGAGACCCCGTCAAAGAGCTTGGACACCGCGATCAGGGTCCCGACGATGCCGGCGTTCATGCCGACCGTGTCGGTGAGGAAAATCATGACGAAGGCCGAGAGCAGCGCGTAGACAACGTTGCCCGCGATGTCGCCGGAGCCGTAGCCGACTTTGTTGTACCATTTCAAGTAAGTCTTTTCGTTCATAGAAACCCCCTTTTTATTAAAAATGAAACCATCCCAGCACTTCCGGCCTTAAAAGGAACGAGAAGTGATACGTATCCGCGTCCACCCGGTATTCTTTTGAGAGGTCCGGGCCGCAGCTCTTCGAGCCGATGCCGGCCATCTTATGGTCGAGGCAGAGGACCGTCGAACCGGAAGGCTCAAGCTCGTAGTTGTGGCCCTTGCGCTCAAGCTCCTCCTGGGTGTAGTAAGAGGCGTTCATGGAGAATGTCTGCCCGTCCCCCGTTGCGGCGTAAAATGCAAGGCCGCCGCCCGAGAGAGCAACGCAGTCGGTGTCAAAACGGCTCCCGTTCTCCTGCGGCCGGATGTAATCCTCATGAAGGTCCGCCACATTCGCTCGGTAGAGCCCGTGCCGTCCGCTCCGGCGCTTGTCGATGTAGCTTTCATGGGGTCCGATCCCGAAGTATTCGGCCTCGGTGAGTGCCGGATCGAGGAAGAACCGGAGGCCGAGCCGCGGAAGTGCCACGATCTCGGGGTCCTTATTGAGCGCAAACTCCAGGCGGATTGTCCCGTCCGGGAAGATCCGGTATTCGGACATACCTCGCAGGATGGGCTGCATCGACATCGCGCCGACGGAGGAGCGGAGCTTCAGGACAACAGCGCCGTCTGATATTTCGCGGGTGACCTCATAGGCCCGGGAGAGCGTGTGGTCAAGGCGCTCCCATTTCCAGAGGTCTGCGAGCGGCCGGTCGTTGTCGGTCGGGGCCCGGTAGAGGTTGAAGTCGGCCGGTTTTTTGAGGAACTCTCTGCCTTTGACCGTGAGCGAGGTGAAGTGGCCGGAGAGCGTATCGAGTGTGTAGGCAAAGTCTGCGCCTTCAATGACAAGGTCCGTGCCGGTTTCGGTTACCTGCGGGGTTTCATTTCCCGAACAGGCAAACAGTTCGGAAACCTTGTGGTTCCTCTCGTCGGCAGTGTGCAGGCGGATCTCGTCGAACCCGAGCGCATGGCCCGCGGGCAGGATCCCGAGCGGTTTTGCGAGCGCATAGGAGACCGTGAGGAAGAACCGGCCGGACAGCGGGATGTCAAGCGGCAGCGGAATCGAGGCAGTCCCGTGCGGTTTTATGTGAGGCAGCGAAAGCTGTCCTCTTTCGATCGTCTCCCCGTCACGCGTGACCTCAAAGGCAGCCGCGACAAGGCCCGCCGGATCCGTGAAATCCCAGTGATTGCCGATCACAAGGAGCCCCGTCTTCGGATCGTAGGAGGAGCGGAGCGGGCGGTGGACATTTTTGTACTCGAGGAGACCCGTGTGGGGCGTCCGGTCCGGGTAGACCAGGCCGTCCAGACAGAAATTGCCGTCATGCTGGAGCTCCCCGTGGTCGCCGCCGTAGGCGTACATGGCCTTGCCGTTCGGGGCGGTGCCCTTACAGACCGCGTGGTCGCACCACTCCCAGACAAAACCGCCGCAAAGGCGCGGGTATGCTTCCGTGAGGTCCCGGTACTCCTTAAAATCACCCGGGCTGTTGCCCATGGAGTGGCAGTACTCGACGAGAAGGAGGGGCTTTTCGGGGTCATTTTTGAGGTAGTCCGTGATCTCCCCGAATGCCGGGTACATGCGGCCGAAGAGGTCGATGTTCGTAAGGTCGTAGGCGCGGTCATCAGGCAGGTAGAAGGCGCTCTCGTAGTGGGTGAGGCGCCCGGGGTCGGTCATTTTTGTCCACGTAAGGGACTCCTCGAAGGTGCGGCCGTAGCCGCATTCATTTCCCATGGACCAGACGAGGATTGAGGGGCGATTGCGGTTCATGAGGACCATGGAGCGCACGCGGTCGAGGGTCGGCTCCACAAAAGCCGGGTTGTCCGCGATGTGAACGTGGGCTTTCTTCATGCGCTCGGCGTAGTCGTCCTCGGTGACCGCGAGCGGCCCCGTCCCGTGGCTCTCGTTGTCGGCCTCGTCGACGACATAGAGGCCGAGCTCGTCGGTCAGCTGATAAAAGTAGGGCACGTTCGGGTAGTGGCTGGCCCGGATCGCGTTGAAGTTATGCTCCTTGATCATGGTGAGATCCCGCATGATCTTCTCCCGCGTCATGACCGGGCCCGTGACCGGGTCGGACTCGTGGCGGTTGACGCCCCGGAACTTGATCGGGGACCCGTTTAGGAGCACGACGCCGTCCGTGACGCGTACCTCACGGAAGCCGATGCGCTCGGAGATGGTCTCTTTCTCCGTCTCGATGAGGAGCGGATAGAGATTCGGGGTCTCCGCGGTCCAAAGGAGCGGGTCCCGGACCGTAAAATGCACCTCGCCGCCCGTGAGAGGGATGGAGAGGGTTTCATTTTCCGGAAGATCCGCGTCAAAGAGGCGCACGGTGACCGGAAGAGGACCCTTATTATAGAAGAAACGGATGCCGACGTCGGCCGTCCTAAGGTCCTCCGAGAGGGAAGTCGTGATCACATAATCCGAGATGTGCGCCTCGGGGCGGCGGAGAAGATAAACATCCCGGATGATCCCGGACATGCGGAACTTGTCCTGGTCCTCGAGGTAGGAGCCGTCGCACCATTTGAGGGCCAGCACCGCGAGGAGATTTTCGCCCTCGCGCAGGAGATCCGTCACGTCAAACTCGGAGGTGTGGTGGGTCACCTGGCTGTAACCGACGTAAGTTCCGTTCAGCCAGACAAAAAAGCAGGAGTCGACGCCCTCGAAAATGAGATGCGCGCGCGGCGCCTCCGGGTCGGCATGCCAGGTGAAGGCGTGCCGATAGGCCCCGCAGGGATTCTCCTGCGGCACATAGGGCGGGTCAAACGGGAAGGGATAGCGGATGTTCGTGTACTGGTGGGTGTCGTAGCCGCGCATCTGCCAGGCGAAGGGCACGGTTTCGGGCCGCCAGGCCGTGTCCGGGGCATAGTCCTCCCGGTAGAATTCGTCGGTGAGCGAGTGGATACTCGGAAAATACCGGAAATCCCAGTCAGAACCGCTCAGAAACTGAATCCGGTCGGAGTCTTCCCGCGGCGGCGTTCCGGGCTTCCCGGCCTTGCGCGATGTCGGGATGAAATAAGCGTGGTCCGGCAGCGTGTTTTCGTGCAGGACCGTCAGATCTTCATAGAGCCTTTTTACCAGCAAGGTCATGACCTCCTTTCGTTGTCGGAGACTGCAGTTACCCACTTATTATCATACAGGGGCGAATCTTCGAAACATATGCACGGAAAAGTTTATTTTCTGCACAGAAGGGCGCGGGTGGTGGCGGAAAGGTGACATTTTCTGTACAATGAACATGAAGACAACCTGTATGAAGGAGGAGCCGCCATGTACGTCAATTCCGGGTATCTTAATAACTCAAGAATTCCGTTTAAGGACACAAAAAAGGCGCTCAGGATCCTGAGCGCCGGAACCTACCAGCTCTTTACATGGCCGAAGCTGCCGACCTGGCGGCCGAAAGGACGCGTGGACTGGCAGCTCATCTATATAACGGCGGGGGAAGGGCATTTTGTCCTGGACGGGAAAGAGGTGACCGTGCCCGCAGGGAACATGATCCTCTATCCGCCGAAGAGGGAGCAGCATTACTGGTTTTTCGGGGAAGTGAAGGCGAGGTACTGGTTCGTGCATTTTACGGGGAGGCAGGTGAAGAGCATCCTTAAGCACTACGAGATCCCGCTTGACGGTTACGTTCTGCACACGGGGCTCTCCTCGGAGTACGAGGATCTCTTTCGTCGCATGCGGGATGAGCTCGTGGAGTGCGGATGGGGCTACGAGGAGAAGCTTACGTATCTCCTCCGGGAGCTTTTCATTTCCATGAACCGGCGGATGAACGAGGGACTCCCGCGGGTCGAGGGGTTCGTGCAGGACGAGGTCGATCGTGCGCGGGACTATTTCCGCGACCACTACAACGAGGAGATCAGCATCGAGCAGTACGCGGCCTCGCGGAATATGAGCACGAGCTGGTTTGTGAAGAGCTTTACGGCGGCGGTCGGAGAGCCGCCGACGCGGTTTATCATGGAGGAGCGGGTCAGGAACGCGCAGGTGCTCCTTGAGACGACGGACGGGACGGTCGCGGAGATCGGGGCGATCGTCGGGTATGAGGACCCGCTGTATTTCAGCCGGGTGTTCCGAAAGGCGCGGGGGCTCTCCCCGATGAAGTACCGGAGGGCTTACAGGGAGGGATTCTGAGGGGGAAGACCTTGCGCGGCGCGCTGGATTTCCTTATAATATGGATAAAAATATGTAAGGAGACCAAACAAGATGACCGAGTACGAACGAATGGAAGCCGGACTCCTCTACGACTGCGCGGACGAGGAGATCATGGCGGAGCAGACCCCCTTTCAGGATAAGCTCTGGGAGTTCAACCGGCTGAAGCCGACCGACTACGCAAAAAAGCAGGCCTACATGAAGGAAGTCTTTGCCGAGTGCGGGGAGAACTGCTACATCGAGCTGCCGCTCAGGGCGAACTGGGGCGGGAGGCATTTTCATTTCGGGTCCGGTATTTACGCAAATGCAAACCTGACCGCGGTGGACGACGGGCATATCTACGTCGGGGACAAGGTCATGTTCGGGCCGAACGTGACGCTGACGACCGCGAACCACCCGATTGAGCCGGGGCTCAGGGCCCGCGGGCTCCAGTACAACAAGGACATTCACATCGGGGAGAACGCGTGGATCGGCGCCGGCGCGATTATCCTTCCGGGGGTGACGATCGGGAAGAATGCGGTCATCGGCGCCGGGAGCGTCGTGACGAGGGACATTCCGGATGATGCGGTGGCGGTCGGAAACCCCTGCCGCGTGATGCGGGAGGTTTCGGACCGCGACCGGGAGTACTTCTATAAGAGCGAGAGGATTGACTGGGAGAATCTGGAATGATGCGGGGACAGTTCTTGGGTTTCCGGGACGGTTCTGGAGAACCGTCCCGCAAGGATCAGTCACCGATAAGGCCGAGGTGCCGGAAGGCCTTAAAGAGCCCGTCACACTCGACGTCGTCGGTCACATAGTCCGCGGCGGCCTTCGTCTCCGGGCCGGCGTTCCCCATCGCAACGCTCATGGCGCAGCACTCAAACATCGGGATGTCGACCTTCGCGTCGCCGAAGGCGATCGTGTCCTTTATGTCCGCTCCGAGGTGCCCTATCAGGGCATTGACTGCGGAGGCCTTGTCGATCCCTTTTACCCCGAGGTCGCCGAAGAGGGCCTCCTCGCCTCGGCCGCCCCAGGTTCCCGCCGCGAGGTCCGGGAAAGCCTCCTTTGCATCCAGAAAATCCTGATAGGAGTTAAGGAGGAAGCTCACTTTATTCAAATCATCGCGGTAAAGCTCACCGCCGAAGATCATATCGGGAAATACAGACCGCACCGTAAGCGCCTCCGCGCCCGGGCGGTCTTTTCGTTTGGCATAGAGGCGGATGGCAGTGAGGGCGTCACGCTCAAAATGCACGCTCCCGTAGAGTCCGCTGTTGGACTCAAGATAAAATGAAAGGCCGCGGGCATTCAGCCAGTCGACAATGCGGCGGCACTGGTCCGCGGTGATGAGACGGTGCATGACGACTGTCCCGGCATCTTCCACATAGGCGCCGTTGCCCCCGATCATGCCGTCGAGGCCGATGTCCCAGATCGGGGCGTAGACTTCCGCGCGGCTTCGGCCGGTGCAGATGTAGACCCGGTGGCCGTTTTCGCGGGCCCTGCGGATCGCAGTGACCGCGGAAGCGGGGATGCGGGTTTCATAGTCGACCAGGGTGCCGTCGACGTCGAGGAAGATGATTTTTTTCATGGGATGTCTCCTTTGCTGCGGATGGTTTCATTTTCCCATAAATCCGCAGCGGGTGCAACTGTGTTTCGGAAGGAAATATTTGCTCTCAGGTGCGGAATATAGTATGATAAAAGAGACTACTTTAAAGGAGGTTTTGAAAATGAAAAAAAGAATATCGTTTGTGACAGCTCTTCTCATATCTGTAGCAATGCTGGCTTCCTGCGGACAGGCAGGCTCCGTGGCAGGGAGCAGTGAGCCGGCCGCCGAGGCGTCTTCGGCCGCCGCGAGCACGGCGGAGAGCGCCGCGGAGAGCATCGACTGGGAAAAATACAGAACGGTCACTCTCAATATGGAAGGCTTCGGCCAGGTCGCGATCGCCGAGGAAGATATGCCGGTGGCATTCGATCCGGATTTCCCGACCCAGTCGGCGGTCGTGAACAGGGAGCTGGGCTCCTCCGTCACGGTCGGCGCCAAACCCGATGAGGGCTGGAAGGTCCTCAAGTGGACAAAGAACGGGGAGAACGTCGGAAACGATGCGGAGATCACGTTCACGCTGGAGGAGGACACGAACTTTGTCGTCTACTTCAGCAAGGCGAACCCGAATGAAAATGCAAAACTCGCGGACATGAGGACCGTCGGCGACCTCTTTAAAAATGTCGCGGAGCAGCAGTCCATGACGATGGACGGCATCTATGTCTACGCGTTCGAGCTCGGCGGCAGCTACTACCGTGCAGTGGCAGAGATGCCGACGGAGACATTCGACGCATACATGGCTCTGGATTTCTCCGATGAGCAGTACGATGAGAAGGCTCAGGCTCTGCTCGGCGATCTTGCCATTACGAGGATCGAGGACCTGAATCAGGCGGTTCCGACACAGGAGCAGCTGGATGCGCTGGTCGGAAAGACCTTCGGCGAGCTCCTCGAGGACGGCTGGATGTTCGACGGGTACAATTTTGAGGAGATGATCTTCACGGGCAACCATGATATCTCCATGTACGAGCTGACCATGGAGGGCGAAGCTCCGGCGGATTACGCCGACTTCACGGATGAGGATCTTGCGGACCTCAAGGTCGTCTCGGCGAAGTACTGCGGCCTCGGGGATCTGACCAACATGGACTATGAGGCGCCGCTTGCGGAGGAGTAAAGCGGTTCGTTGGATCGCATATTTGGGGACGGTTCTGTCGACGTCGAAGGGACGGTTCTGTCAACGTCGACAGAACCGTGATATGCTCCCTTCGACGTTGACAGAACCGTCCCCCCTTTTTAATGCGGCTTACTGAGCCGCCGGTGCCTCATACTCCATGTTCGTCAGATCCGAGTAACCGATATACGACACCGAAACGACCGTCATCGGTCCGAGATCCTCGTCCGAGTAATCTTCCTTTGCGGGCGCCTCCCCTTCAAGAATCAGCTTGTAGGAAGAAACATCGTGGTCGGCGGTGAATTCCATGTCCTCGAAATTGTACCCGTTGAAGAACCATCCGTCCGCGAGAAGCTCAGAGACGGTCTTGCCGGCTAGCGCATCCATCTCATCCTTTGTGAGAGCCGCCTTGTTCAGGTCCTCAATCCGTACGACTGCGAGCGGCGCAAGCAGCTCATGCTGTTTCTCCTCGTAGTTTTCGTCAAACATATCAAGATCCATCGCAGCCTGGAAAATATCCGGCGTCATCTCCGCTATCGCGCGGTAATATCCGCCGCCAAGCTCGAAGCCGTAGACCATTTTGTCTTCCATCATCAGGGATCCCAGCTCTGCCACATTGGCATAGAGATCGCCCACGGTTTTAAGATCTGCGAGCTTTGCATTTTCATTGGGGTTCGCTTTGCTGAACGTTACGATAAAGTCTGTGTTGTCCTCCAGCGTAAACGTGATCTCCGGCTCGGTGCCGATGACTTCGCCGTTCTTTGTCCATTTGAGGATCTTATAGCCCTCGTCAGGCTTGGCGCCGATCGTGACAAGAGAGCCGATTTCCCGGTTCACGCCGGCCGAATGAATGGGGAGATCATCCGTAAATGCCAGCGCCGCCCCTTCCTCGGCGATCGCTACCTGACCATTGCCTTCCATGTTGACGGTGACGAGCCGGTAGTTCTCCAGGTTGATACTCTCCGCGGTGCTCACATCGGCCGATGCGGTTTCGGATGCCTGCGGTGCAGAGCTTGCCGGCGAACTGCCCGATTGAGATCCCGACTGGCCGCAGGCAGCCAGCATTGATGCGGATAAGAGAAGAGAAAGTACGAGAGACATTCTTTTTTTCATGATTTTTTTCTCCTGATTTGTTTTAATCTTTTTTATCTTACTATACTTTATACATTCAGGCAAACGCTTTTTCTCACAGCCGCATTAAGCGGTAATGAAGCATTTCTTTATGTGTTTCTCCTGAACTGCCCTTATTGTAGCAGAGGAATAGTCACAAAAAAAGCACACTACCGGAAGCCGGAAAAAATCATGCGTCGTCTCTCAACCGTGAAAGGAGGAAACAATGAATCCTGTGATACACATTTTTGGAAACCCGGCGGCCGAGTGGCTGCTCATCCAGCCGGTGGATGAGCGGGAGCTTGAAGGAATCGGGCAGGAGACCACGCTCATCCGGGAAATGAACGGCGAGCAGGACTTCTGCCTCGCCGCCCTTGTCGTGAACGACTGGAATAAGGACCTTTCGCCATGGCCGGCGCCGCCGGTCTTCGGTAAGGAAGGCTTCGGGGACGGCGCGGAGGATATGCTGGGGTTCATTTTAAGGGAAGTGATCCCCGAAGCGGACCGTGCATGCGGAGGGGCTGAACGAAAATTCATCCTCGGCGGCTACTCCCTGGCCGGCCTCTTCGCTCTCTGGGCCGGCTGTCAGACGGACAGATTCAGCGGGATCGCGGCGGCTTCGCCGTCGGTGTGGTTCCCGGGCTTTACCGATTACATGCGGGAGCATCCGATGCGGGCGGAAGCGGTTTATTTGAGTCTTGGCGATAAGGAAGAGAAGACCCGGAACCGTGTGATGGCCCGCGTGGGGGAGGCGATTCGCGGGGGGTATTCATTTTTAAAAGATGCCGGGATATGCTGCACGCTCGAGTGGAATGAGGGGAATCATTTCAGGGAGCCGGACCGGCGGACAGCGAAAGCGTTTGCGTGGGTGATGCGGCAGATCTGAAGGGCTCTACGGGAAAACGGACGGTTCTTCGACGTATGAGGGACGGTTCTTCGACGGTTGAAGAACCGTCCCTCATACGTTGAAAGCGGCGCATTAAACGGTTGAAATTTAAACCGATAAAGTATATGATAGATAAAGTTGCCTCTGAAGGTTTGATTTTAAAGGGGGAAGGAAGATGGACAAGCTGACGCTTGAAAAAGCAAAGGAAATCAACGCGGCGATGGTCACGGAGGAACACCTCCTGCTGCACGCCGCCAACGTCTCCGCCGCGATGGGCGCGATGGCGGACCATTTCGGGGAGGATAAGGAGCACTGGGAGGCGGTCGGCTGGCTGCACGACTACGATTATGAAAAATACCCGGACGAGCATCTCGCCCACACCGAAGAGCCGCTAAGGGAACTCGGCGTGCCGGAGGAGGACATCCGGGCGATCCTCGCGCACGGGTATGGGATCTGCACGGATGTCGAGCCGGTCACAAACCTCGAGAAAAGCCTTTTTGCGGTGGACGAGCTCACCGGGATCGTCCAGGCCGCAGCCCGGATGCGCCCGAACGGCATCACCAACCTGGAAGTCAAAAGCTTCATGAAGAAGTGGAAGGATAAGAGATTTGCGGCAAAGTGCGACAGGCCTCTCATTTTAAAAGGCTGTGAAATGCTGGGAATGGACATAAGGGATGTCGCCGCAATCGTCATCGAAGGCATGAAGGCGCACGCCGAGGAGCTGCAGCTTGCGGGAAAGTAAGGATTAAAAAGCCGCCCGCAAGGGGCGGATTAAAACAACATAGGAGAGGGGGACACAACTATGAGTAACAGAGAACGACTCGGAAGCCGCTTAGGCTTCATCATGCTTTCGGCGGGCTGCGCCATCGGCTGCGGCAACGTCTGGAAATTCCCGTGGATGTGCGGGCAGTTCGGAGGCGGCAGTTTCATGCTGGTCTACCTCATCTGCCTTGTCGTCCTGGGGCTCCCGGTGCTGACCATGGAGTTCGCCCTGGGCCGCGCAGCGCAGGCAAGCCCGGTCATGATGTACCGGAAAATGGCAAAGACCCACAGCGACAAATGGGGCATCTGGGGCTATATAGCCCTCGCCGGCAACATCGCGCTTATGGCTTTCTACTGCGTGGTCACCGGCTGGATCATCTACTATTTCTTCAGGTTCCTGACCGGCTACACGGCAACCCTTGGTTTCGTGCCGATGATCACGAACCCGGCCGTCAATGTGATTTTCCTTTTTGTGACGGTGGCGGCTGCGTTTTTCATTTTAAGCTTCAACCTGCAGGGCGGACTTGAGCGCGTGACCAAGTTCATGATGACCGCGCTCCTTGTCCTCATGCTGATCCTCGCGATCCACAGCCTGACCCTGCCGGGCGCGAAGGAAGGCCTCGCCTTCTACCTGGTACCGGATTTCTCGAAAATAACCGGCAGCGTCATCGTCGGTGCGATGAACCAGGCATTCTTCACGCTCTCCGTCGGCATGGGCAGTATGGCGATCTTCGGCTCCTACATTGACAAGCACCACGCGCTTTTAGGCGAGGCGGTCAACGTCATCGCCCTCGACACGTTCGTCGCGGTCATCGCGGGCCTCATCATGTTCCCGGCCTGCTTCTCCTACGGCCTCGAGGTCAACGCGGGCCCGAGCCTGCTCTTCGATACGATGGCGGCGGTCTTCACAAATATGGCCGGCGGCCGTATCTGGGGCTCGATCTTCTTCCTCTTCATGGTCTTTGCGGCCATGTCGACGGTGCTGGCCGTATGCGAGAATATCCTGGCGATGGTGCGTGAGCTTACCGGCTGGAGCCGCCCGAAGGGCTGCCTCATCTGCGGTGTCGGTGTCTTCGTCCTGGCGCTCACGACGGCGCTCGGGAACAGCGTACTTCATTTCCAGCCGTTCGCGGAAGGGTCGAGCTGGCTTGATCTCTGGGATTTCATCGTCTCGACCAACATTCTGCCGCTCGGGTCACTGCTGCTCGCGGTCTTCTGCTGCAACAGGTTCGCCTGGGGCTGGGATGAGTTCGTCAAGGAGGCCAACGCCGGCAAGGGGCTTAAGATTCAGCCGTGGATGCAGGTGCTCTTCAGGTACATTGTGCCGGCGATCATCGTGTTTATCTATGTGTACGGAATTGCGACGTTCAAGTGGAGATAAGTAAGGCAAGGGGACGGCTTAAAACCGTCCCCTCATTGTTGTCAGTCTTTCTTTACCTTCTGCAGCATCTCGTTGATCTCGCGGATCTTCTCGGGCGGGACCACGTTCGCGCCGGCCTTCTTCAGGAGTCCCTCGAAGCTCATCGAGGCCATCATCTGCTGGAGCGCCTTGTTGTTCCTGGTGCCCTCGGCGACCTCGCCGCGGCTCGCGGAGGCCTTCGCCATGATCGCCCCGACGACCCTTGCCGTGCCGGGATTCGCCATCAGCTCGCCGAACTTGTCCTTGATGGAGAAGTAGCCCGGGCGGATCTCGATCTGGTCGAACCAGTTCACAACGTTGCCCGCACCGCCGAAGCAGTAGTCGGGGTTCATTTTCTCCACACGGCGGATCTTAATCTCGTCGGAGAGGTCCCCGCTGACCGCCTTCACGGTGTGCTCGCCGGTCACCGGCACTTTGAAAATGAACACCTTATCGGCGCTCTTTGTCTCAAATTCATTTCCGTCGACATAGAGCGTGACGCTCTTCTGATTGGAGTAAACCTTGATCTCAGTCAGGCTTTCCGCACGGTCGACGTAGCGTCTGCCGCAAAGATGCACAAATGCCTCCTTGCTCCAGGCCGCCTTGTAGAGATAGAACGCATCCTTTTTGGTCTTGTGGTCAAATTCCACAAGGCCTTTTTGATTCTGGCCGTCCTTGCCGCCCTCGTTGCGGCCGTCCGCCGCGAAGTCGAAGAGGTTCCAGACATGGGTCGCCCAGAGGAAGGGTCTCTCCTCGATGCACTTTAAGATGTGCTCGTGGTAGACGCACTGGTACTCCTCGGTGTAGTCGCCCTGGTCCGGACGGGAGGAGTGGAAGGATATGTTCGCATCGGCGCCGTACTCGGAAAAGCCGATGACGCGGTCCGGGAACATCCTGTGGTACTCGTCGAAGAACTCGTCGTTCTGCTCAAGCTCGCCCAGGTACCAGCCGAAGTAGAGGTTGTAGCTTGCGAGGTCCGCGATCGGGATGAGCGGGGAGTCCTTCTCGAGCATGAA
>ONHA01000002.1 GCA_900317515.1 uncultured Eubacteriales bacterium | reverse complement strand
CAGGAAAAATCGAAATTGATGCAAACGAAAAGGCAGTTGTCGAAGAGTTCAAGGCTGCTTTTTCGTTTGCACCATCTTCGATTCTTTCCTTAACGATTTCTCGACTTGTTTCCGCGAACGGGCAGATGTTCCCGGGCGCCGATTAGCGAACGGTCGATATCATGGACAAGTTTCCGCGAACAGTCGGAAAAATGAGTTAGTCGTATCGTGGTCTCAAGCCACGTCGAGACGGTATGCTGCTTGTACCACCAAAAGAAAGAGTTCATATCAGTACCCTATGAACCGAAAGATGCAAGCCATCTAAAACAGTGCTAAAAACAAAAGAATTGGAGAGCAGCCATGAAAAGACTAAGTATTGAAGCTGAACAAATAATGAAAGAGCGCTTTGGAAAAGACAGCGTGATTGCTTTAGCAACAGAAGAAAATGGAATCCCATATGTCCGTTATGTGAATGCATATTATGAGGATGAATGCTTTTATGTTATTACCTACGCACTTTCGAACAAAATACAGCAAATTCGCAATAACCCTGTTGTAGCAGTTACTGGAGAATGGTTTACTGCACATGGAAAAGGAATAAATTTGGGTTATTTTGAAAAACCAGAGAATAAGCAAATAGCGGCAAAGCTAAGAGATGTTTTTGCGGAGTGGATTGACAATGGACATAATGATTTTTCCGATGAAAACACGATCATCTTGTGTATCAAATTGACAGATGGATTATTGCTTTCGCATGGTACAAGGTACGTATTTTAGTTGCTGCCTTCGAATACCTTGCCTACTCGACTCAGGGTAGAAATCGATATTTGTGAGGGTGTTTATTTTTTATAGTGATGATGAATATCGAAGAAATATCAGTTAAAGATCGATTTCTCTGAGGACTTTTTTATCTTGGTAACCTATCTCAAAGTTCTAGTCCCTCTGGTATTTTCGGTGGAGGTCCCCTGGAAGGGACTTGGAGAAAATAGATGGTCAATAATCTCAAAGTAAAAAAGATGGAAACTGACGATGAGATCAGAGGCAAAGCTTATGTCCATTGGAAGGCTTGGCACGAGGCTTACCCCGGTCTTGTGGATCAGGGGTATCTCGAAGATATGACGCTTGAAAAGTGCGAGAAGATAGCTTACAGCTGGCCGGACAACCTTATCGTTGCAAAGGATAATGGCCGTGTCATCGGTTTTGTCGGATATGGTGATTGTGGTAATGAAACTCCGAATACCGGAGAAATCTTTGCTCTGTATGTGCTGGCAGAGTATTACGGAAAAGGTGTGGCACAAAAGTTGATGAAAGCAGGGCTTCAGCAGCTTATGAACTACCCGCAGGTCTGTCTTTGGGTTCTCAAAGAGAATAAAAGAGCCATCCGCTTCTATGAGAAGTGCGGTTTCGTCCCAAACGGAGAGGAACTGATCAGTTCAAATATCGGAGCCACTGAAATCAGGATGGTCTTAAAGTGTGAAGGATAATTTTGAGACATTATGCTTGAAAAAAACGGTGCACGGAAATATCCGGATCTGCAAGCATTTCCAGTAACCGGAACAAGGAGATACGTCCCCATGTCCCAGTTTCCCGGATCCGGGGATTGGCGGACAGCACTCCGCCGCCTCCAGCCTCATGTCCTGGAAGGAATGGTAATTTCGCCGCGCAGACTTCTCTCCATCCGACTCTTGATTTCCTCGCGGCCAAGCCCTCTGCTGAAAAGGTAGTACAGCTTTGCCACGGCTGCCTCTGTCGTAATATCATATCCGCTGACTGCACCGGCCTCTTTCAGAGAAGAGGAGGTTTCATAAGCGCCAAGAGCCACAGTCCCATGAGGGCACTGGGAGCAGATAATCAGTATGGTGCCGTTTTCCGCCGCTTTCCGGATGATGGGAAGGAGCTTGTCTCCTCCCCCCGGGATGTTGCCGGCTCCGAAGGTCTCCACGACAATCCCCTTCAGGGAGTCTGTCATAATGGAGTCAAACAGTTCAAACTGAATTCCAGGGAATACCTTGATGACGCCGATCGGGATGTTCTTCAGGATCTGGAGAGAGAACTGCCCGCTGCAGGGCGGCAGCAGAGCAGATGTGTGATATCTTATATCGATCCCGGCTTCAGCCAGAGGCGGATAATTCGGGGAATCGAAGGCAATCAGATCATCCGCTGAAATCTTCATTGAGCGGTTTCCGCGAAGCAGCTTCCCGCCAAAGTATAGGCAGACCTCGTGAACCATCTCATCGGCTGCTAACAGCATGGCGGTAATCAGGTTGTCCCTGGCATCCGTGCGGATTTCGCACAGAGGGATTTGGGATCCGGTCAGTATCACCGGCTTCCGGTTGTTCCGCAGCATGAAGGACAGGGCCGAAGCCGTATAGGCCATGGTATCTGTTCCATGGAGAACCACAAAGCCAGCGTAGGCATCGTAGTGCGAGGCAATTCTCTGTCCGATCCGGTTCCACTCCAGAACCGTGATATTGGAGGAATCCAACAGCGGGTCCAGATCTACGATATCCCAGAGGGGCATGGAATCACTCCTCAGCTCCGGGATCTCTTCCAGCAGACGATGAAATGCCTCCTTCTGAGGCGCGTATCCCCGGGGAGTTTTCATCATGCCGATGGTCCCGCCGGTATAAATGATCAGGATTTTGGCTTTTTTCTGCATCATACGGTTCTTCTGCCTCCTGTTCCAGTCTGATTCGGTTTTTTCGGATGCGAAGCGGCTGTAAGGTGTGCTTACAGGTTCCATTCGAGAAGGTCATTTCCGCCTCTTTCCACAATCCATGCGATCCCTCAGGAAGATTTTATCAGATTTCCGGAGGCCCTTCAACCCGAAGCAGCGGCTATGAGATAATGCAGTCAGTGCGACTTCATTGTGTAGACCATCAGTATCAGCTGTCACTTAGGAAAACTCCGCGTTTGATCAGGGGGAAAATGAAAATAACTATTATCGTAGATCCGGAAATGGAAGAGAACCATGTGGAAATTCATACCCGGGAAGTAGAACAAGCCCGTCGGATTTGATCCGGCGGGCTTGTTTTCTTGAACTGTCTTTCGTTTACCAGGCTTCCGCGATCCTTACCGTCTCCTCTTCGGTGACTCCCACCGCATCAAGGATATAGACGATGTAATGTTTTTCTTCAGGGACCGGTGCGGCGTGGAAGCCGGGCGTGAGGACCGTAACGGGATCGATCCTCTGCCAGAGCATAACGGAAATCTCCTGCGCATCAAACGCCGCATTGTACTGCTCAAGGTAAAGCGCTTTGTCAAACCCTTTGACGGTCAGCGGCCGCACGGTAACCGAAGCATCGGTTGTCGGGATATACATCTCATCGGTCGCCGCTAGATGTGCGGTACAGGTGATCGGTTGTTTATCCGTTCGGAACCATTCCAGCGCATACTGTCCGATCTGGTCCTTAACAGTCTCCGGCAGAAGCCAGGTCTGAAGCGCATAACGTTCTGTTTTCTCCGAGTTCAGCTCCTTACGGGAAGCATAATCCTTGTCTGTCATATAATAGCCGACCGTGAAGGAGAGATGCTCGCTGTAGTCCGCCGGGATCGCGGCCGCATCCGGCAGCCGGATGCCCAGGGTGTTGTTATGGGTTTCATTTTTGCAGGTCTCATAGTCTTCGGTGAAGAAGCCCTGAATGGCGGTGTACTGAGTACCGTTCACCTGCAAGTCCACGAAGGTTCCCCGGGGAAGCTTCTCCAGGGATTCCTTAAGCTCCGGAATGTCGCTTTCTTCGGGCGTTCTTCCGGGAATCTGGAGCCCGCCCGGGATCAGTTCTTTATTTTCCACCCAGTCGTAGGCGAAATAGAGGTCTTCCTCTGCCGGAAGAGAGGTGTCCATGTCCGGTTTTATGGCTGCATACCCGCCGCCGGGGAGAAGCCCCTCGTCTTCCGCCAGTGTCGTCTTGTCTCCGCTGCTGTTGTAGACGCACCAGTGTCTCAGAATCCCCGCACCAATGAGGCCCAGCACTGCGACGAGTGCGGCCGCCGTGATGAGCAGGCGGCGGGAGCCGCGCATGCCTCTTTTGGCTGCGATCTCATTTACGGCAGGCTCCCTGGCGATTGCCTTCTGAATCGCCGGCCAGAGATCCTTCTCCGCGGGGGAGAAGCTGTCTTTCATTTTTTTCTGAAGGATCCGTTCTTCATGATCCAATGTGATGTTCATTTCTTTACGCATGATGTTCCTCCTTTGCCAAAAGCTTTTGAAGTTTTTGTCTGGCGCGGCTGTACCGCTTGCGGAGAGCTGCTGCGGGCAGATGGTGAATCTCCGCCATCTCTTCGTAGGACATTTCCATAAGGATCCGCTCTTCGACGATCGCACGGTCAAGGACGCTTAATGAGGCGAGGGCAGCCCGCATCTCATCGGAGATCCCGGGGTCACGACCCTTAGCTGCCTGCTCCGCCAGGCTGTCCGGGAGCTCGTTCGTCCGGCGTCTTGCCCTGAGGAAATCCACAGAGGTGGTGTAGGCGATGCGGAAGAGCCAGCTTTTGAGGGATCCGCTCTTTCTCTGGCTGTCCCGTTTCATCCATGCCTTTATAAAGGCGGTCTGCACCACATCCTCGGCATCCTCCCGGTTTCCGGTGATACCTGTGCAGTAGCGAAGAAGCGGCTCCTGGTAACGGCGCACCAGCGTCTCCAGGTCTCGCTCGGTTTTTATTTCCATTGGCGTCTCCTTTCAAAAGAGCCTTTACAAACATGTTTGCATTCATATTATAGACGAAAGCGGAGCTTTATTTGTGACGCAAAATGAAAAAACTTTTTCTGCCCGCCGATAGAATCCTTTACGGTGACACACAAAACGCTCCGTGCTATAATCAGTGCAGGCTGAGAGAACTTACGACCGATCGGAGGCGACATGATGAAAAGAACATTGCCGGCACTGTGTATCGCGATGATGCTCCTTGCAGCCGGCTGCGGCGGACAGACTCACTCGGAGCTGATCGCGGAAGCCAGAGGGATGGATATGACTCAGGAAATTCCGGCTGCGTTCACGGAGGACAACTATGGCACTACAGCCACAGCGATACTTGAATCCATTCAGCAGAATTATCCCGGACGCATTGCAGGCTCTGAGAAAGAGAAGGAAACGGCCCTCTTTGTATTATCCGTTCTCCTGAACGGCGGATATTCCGAAAAGAATATAAACGTACAGCCGTTTTCGATACCGACCGCAGCTCCCGCAATGGAGGCAGGAGAGGCGCAGATATTCGACGGGGGAGAGAAAAGCGGCACAAGCCGGAATATCGAAGCGGTCATAAAGGGCAAAAGCGAAAAAACGATCGTCGTCGGCGCGCATTATGACAGCGCGGGAACGCACGGTGTTGACGACAACGGTTCCGGGGTCTCCGTGGCGCTGGAGAGCGCCCTCAGGATGGCGAATGCCGAACCCGGTTATACGATCCGGTATGTGTTCTTCGGGGCGGAAGAGATTGGGATGTGCGGATCAAGAGCCTATGTCGAGCAGCTCTCTAAAAAAGATAAGGAGAACATTGTCCTGATGATCAACATCGACAGTGTTCTCGCGGGTGATCATATGTATATCTACGGCGGGCGCATCAACCCGGACGGGAAAATTGTCGACACCGAACCGGTCATGAGAGCGGCAGAAATCGCAGATGAGAGCGGGCTTGCGATACAGCTCGTGCCGGAAGGAAATGAGGACTATCCGTATCCAACCGGCCAGAAGAGAAGCGACCATGCCCCCTTCAGCGATGCCGGCATTCCCTATGTGTATTTCGAGGCGAATAACTGGGAAACCGGGTCTCCGATCGAAACACAGGAACACGGACTCATCATGCACACCGAAAGAGATGATCTTGCGTTCATCGAGAAGGAGTACGGCGAGAGAGGGCGGAATGCTCTGGCCGCTTACTCAAAGCTCCTCCATGCAATGCTTAAGGAATATGATTGGGAGAAATTCGACTGACCTTTGTGCATACGGCAGCTCTCCCATTAAAAATGAAAGGACAAACATCTGAGCAATGGAATTAAAGATATCCAAACATGAAGGAACCATCTGGTCCTGGTTCCCCGTAACCTTCATCACGGCGTTCTTCTGCTGCGTCCTGTGGGGCAGCGCCTCCCCGGCCATCAAGATCGCCTACGAGCTCTTTCGGATCGGACCGGAGGACACCGCCTCGCGAATCATGCTGGCCGGCGGCCGGTTTGTGATCGCGGGGCTTATGACGATCCTGTTTGGGTCTGTCTTAAACCGCAAGGTACTGCTCCCGAAGAAGGAGTCCTGGAAAAATGTCCTGACCCTCTCGCTGGTCCAGACCGTGTTTCAGTATTACTTCTTTTTCACGGCGCTGGCGAACACGTCGGGTGTCCGGGGCTCGATCATCAACGCGTCGGGGAATTTCATCGCGATCCTGTACGCGGTTTACATTTTCAGATTCGAGAAAATGACCCTGCAAAAACTTCTTGGCTGCATCGTGGGCTTTGCGGGGATCGTCATGATCCTGGGAGGCGGCAGGGCGCTCATGGAGGGCGGTGCGGTCACACTCGCGGGCGAGGGCGCGATGATCGCGGCGGACCTCTTCTACGGGCTCTCCGGGTGCCTGATCAAGGTATTTTCGAAAAATGAGAACCCCGCGGCCCTGAGCGGCTGGCAGTTCTTTATCGGCGGGATCGTGCTCCTTATCATCGGATCGCTTATGGGCGGCTCTCTGGTCTTCTACAGTACCGGTTGCGTGCTGAATCTCGTCTACATGGGGTTCATTTCCGCGGGAGCCTACACGCTCTGGGGTGTTCTCCTCAAGTACAACCCGGTGAGCCGCGTGTCGATCCTGGGCTTCATCAACCCGGTGATGGGGGTGCTGCTCTCCGCGGTCTTCCTCGGGGAGGGGAGAGAGGCGTTCTCGGCGAGCGGACTTCTGGCGCTTTTGCTGGTGAGTGCGGGTATTGTGATCGTGAATGCGTCGATGAAACGTTCTTGACAACACCCCAAAACTACTATTTAATGAAACGTATCGGATAGAAGGGGGGCGCTCATGGGAGAGGAAAACAAAGAATTAAAAGACACGCTGCAGGGAGTAAACTTAAGCAGCTCGATGGAAGCCGCGAAAGCGCTGCTCGCCTCCTGGCACGACGGCACATTCAGGGAAATCGTGGACGACTGGAAGTGGATCTTCACCTACAGCGCACGGTACAAAGGGGCGATTTTATTTTACATCATCCTAGGTATTGTGAGCACGACGATGGGGCTTGTCGGCAGTATCGCAAGCAAGTACTTGATCGACATCATCACGGGGTACAAGACAGACAAATTCGCGCTGCTCCTCGCGGTGATGATCGGCTCGACGATCTTTTCTCTGGTCGTGGGCAGTGTGCTGAGCCGCATCACGCTGAAATTAGGCATCAATATCAACAACGCGATCCAGGCGGATATATTTGACAAAATCATCGATTCCGACTGGCTGGCAATGAACAAATACAATAACGGCGACGTGCTGAACCGCTTCAACGCCGACGTTTCCACCGTCTCGGGAAATGCGATCTCCTGGCTGCCGTCGATCATTATCGCGGTGTATCATTTCATCGCGACATTCTTCGTCATTCTGCATTACGATGTGGTGATGGCGGTTCTGGCATTTGCGAGCGCGCCGTTTTTGATGCTTTCGTCACATTATCTGATCTCCAAGCAGAGGGAGTACAGCAAGAAGGTCAAGGAAATGTCCTCCCAGATGATGAGCTTTGAGGTGGAGACATTTTACAATTTTGATACGATCAAGAGCTTCGGCATCGCGGGCAAGTACAGCGGAAAGCTGAGGGGCTGGCAGCAGAAGTTCAAGGAAATCTCTCTCAAGTACAATATGTTCCAGATCAAGACGAACATATTCCTGTCGCTTCTCGGAACGACAATCCAGCTGATCGCATTCTGCTACTGCCTGTTCCTTTTGTGGCGGCATTCGATCACATACGGTACGATGACGCTGTTCCTGCAGCAGAGGTCGGCGCTTTCGAGCGCATTCCACAGCCTTGTCGGGATCATCCCGGCATTTCTGCAGAGCTCGGTGTCGGCGCACCGTATCCGCGAGCTTGTTGAGCTGCCCAAGGAGGTTCACATCCCGGAGAGCAGCGAGATGGACGCGTATATCGACAAGGGCTTCTCGATCCGCATGAACGATGTGAATTTTGCTTATATGGAGGATCAGAAGGTCATCACGAACTCGGATTTTGTCGCGAATCCGGGCGAGATCGTCGCGCTGGTCGGGCCTTCGGGCGAGGGCAAGACGACCATGATCCGGCTGGTGCTCGGCCTGATCCGGCCGAATGAAGGTCAGGTCACAATCGAATCCGGCGGACAGAAGGTTGAGGCAAATGCAAACACGCGCCATCTCTTTGCCTACGTGCCCCAGACAAATGCAATCCTGACCGGAACCGTCGCGGAGAACCTGCGCATGGTCAATGAAAATGCGACCGATGAGGAGCTCATCGAAGCGCTGAAAATGGCCTGCGCCTGGGATTTCGTCTCCAGAAAGCCGGGCGGCCTCGAGGCGAAGGTGGGAGAGAACGGCAGGGGATTTTCCGCCGGGCAGGCCCAGCGTCTCAGCATCGCGCGGGCGATCGTTGCTGGCGCACCGATCCTGCTTCTCGACGAGGCGACGAGTGCGCTTGACGTGACGACGGAGCGGCAGGTGCTGCGGAACATCGTGCAGCGGCAGCCGAACCGGACGGTGATCGTGACGACCCACCGGCCGAGCGTCCTGAATCTCTGCCAGCGGGTGTACCGGGTCATGCAGACGAAGGTGACGGAGCTGGACGAGGAGGAAGCCGGGCGGATGGCGATTGATTTTTGATGCAGGGAATTGTGGTATGTACACAACATTTGAAGAAGAACTCGAACAAAACGGAAAGCTGGTCTACACCAACGTTGGCGTAAGCATGCTCCCCCTCCTCCGCGAGGGAAGGGATGTGATGCTGATCGAGAAAACCGATGTCTTAAAGCCGCTTGACGCCGTCCTCTTTAAGAGAGAGGGGGTATCCGGCAGAGGAGCTTATGTCCTGCACCGCATCCTGAAAATAAGACCGGACGGAAAATACTGGATCGTGGGGGACAACTGTGTCTTTGGCGAGACCGTGGAGCGAAAGAATATCCTGGGCGTTCTGACCGGAGTCGTGCGGGACGGGAAGATGATCAAAAATATGGACCTAAAGTATCGCGCTTACGTGAGGCTTTGGTGCGCGCCGTACCATCTGCGGTTTTTCGTGCTGAGAGTGCGGAGATTTGCCGGCCGGGTCAAAGGATTCCTGAAGAGGATTTTGTGAGAGAAGATATAGAAGCGGGGAGAAATGCATTTTACAATAAAACTGGCCGGTTTACGGATCGAAATAAACAGCATTCACGATGAAATATATAAGATGTGCAAAGATTATCTGGCGGAGGGAGGACCGGCGGATTTCACGGTCACGACCTCGGAGACCGACATCGCCTTCGAATGTGAGAAATCGATCCGGGAGGCGATCCTGGAGCACCTTAAGCCGACGATTTACCCGGATCCCTATCTCGAGACGCTGGCCGTTTACCGGAAGATCGCCGTGGAAATGCTGAAGCATGACACGTTCCTCATGCACGGCTCTGTGGTGGCCGTGTCCGGCGAGGCCTTCCTTTTTACGGCGCCTTCGGGCACGGGCAAGACGACCCACACGAGACTGTGGCTCGAAAATATACCCGGCGCCTACGTCGTAAACGGCGACAAGCCCCTCGTTCGGGTGCGGGACGGCTTCACGGAAGCCTGCGGAACCCCCTGGGCGGGGAAGGAAGCCATGAACACGAACGTGATCGTTCCGCTCAAAGCCATCTGCCTGCTCACCAGGGGGGAGAAAAATACCATCAGAGAGATGTCATTTCTTGAAGCATATCCGCACCTCTTTCAGCAGATCTACAGGCCGACAGAGGCGGAGACGGTCAAAAAGACGATGGAGCTCATCCGGAGGTTGGGGGAGAGCGTCCGCATCTATCTGCTCGCCTGCAATATGGAGCCGGAGGCGGCTCTCGTTGCGGCGGAGGCGATGATGAGAGATTGATTTTGAAGTTCGTCCCGTGAACCGGATGCGCATGGCGGACGCTGCGGCGCCGATGGCTGCCAAGGCGGCAGGCTTTGACATGGATATTGAGCCGGATGAGATCGAGGCAGAGGATACCGTGACCGTGATATGGGAGATTCGATGACGATTCCGTGCCAGGACATATGTATTCAACGGATATGGGGGCGGTTCTTTTCGTTTAAGAAAAGAACCGCCCCCAAATCTGTCTACCCGGATCCAATGAATCAAGGCGCTATCAGAAGCCCCTCGCGCAGCAGCTGATTCAGAAACTCCACGAGCGTCTCGCCGATCTCCTGGTCCGTGGACTCGGGGTACTTCTCCTTGAGATACGCGTGGACCTTCCCGGGGGTCGTATCCTCGACAAGCTGTTCCAGAATATCCTTCGCCACATCATTAAGCTTCAAAACGCCGTGAAACTCGGCGGCGTTGTCGCCCGTCGGCACAGCGGCAATCTCGCCGCCCATATCCATCATGGTGAACTCATACCGTAATTTCATTTTACCGATCGACCTCCTTCTAATGAATTACTGCATAACCGGGACCGGGCGGAGCAGATGCAGGATGTATCTGGTTCTGAAAGCAATCCCCAGACATACGATATATACGATTATGCCGCCCCATGTCCTCATCACACCGTAGAAGGCGGGACTTGAAATCGCCCCCCAGAGCACCAGCAGATTCCCGACGGGCTGGCTGAGCACATATATGCGCCAGGGGTAGGTCCGTCCGTGCATGACCAGGAAATTCTCTTCCGGATAGGTCTTCTTAAGGAAGAGGCAGCAGGCGGAAAATGCCATCACGCCGAACCCGATCATATGCCCGGTGTAAATCAGGAGACCTGTCGCTGCCAGCAAAAACATTTCTCCGAGCGCTGCAAGTATCCCAACGATGAAACCTGCACGATAGAACCAGAAGGAGCGTTTGAAGAGCGAGTCACGCTTCTCATAAAGCAGTCTTCCGAACAGCATGTAGGGGAGTGCGCGGGTGATGGCATTTCCCGGAATATAATAGTACCCAAGGAAATGAAAACGAATGATCCCCGCAAACTCGCCGAGCAGCACGGTCAGAAGGGCAGTGACGATCAGAACGATCTTGTAGTGCCGCATCAGGCCAATCCGGTCCATGATAAACAGGATGATCCTGGCATAAAGAAGCGACTGGATGAACCAGATCGTCTCGCCGATCGGGAACGGCCATGTGCACAGGACAACGATGTTGAACCAGGATCTCCTTGAGTGAAGCAGGGAGCTTATCGAGCCAAGTGAACCGGTGAGCCACATAAGAAACAGATTCATAACGATGAGAATCATAAATATGACGGCGAATTGTTTGACGGTCCGGCCGATCATCCGGCCATAGATGCCAGGCTCTTCTTCCTCATTGGCTGCAAGAGTGAAACCGCAGAGTATATAGAAGGCAATCGGGGCAAAAAGGCAGAAACGTGAGACGATATCTCCGAACGGTCCCGGGAACCCGAAAGATGCAATACAGACAAACGGCATAAGTAAGAACTTCAGTACATTTGCCCCGCGGTAATAACCGTCCGGCGCGATTCCCGGCGCTTCATTATCCTGCTCGTTGCTCTCAGGCGCAACAGTCTCCGGCACCTGATCTTCCGGCAGTGTTTCGGATGAAATGATTTTTTCTTTTTCTTCCATAGAACCTCCTAAGTACATCACGGCTCTAATTTTGTGAAATGAAAACCGCGTTATTCATTCTTTCATTATTTTTATATTCTGTCAAGAGGAAATACCGTAAAAAAGGGGCAGCATATGAACGCTGCCCCTTGCTTAAATGATTTATTTATGAATTCAACGACGCAATCAATCCCCTGAGCTGTCCGCTCGTCATCCTCCCGTAGCTGACCAGAGAACCCAGCGGCATTTCAAACATCATCTGCTGCATGATTTTTTCGCTTCCCTCACCCATGGCCTCGGCCTGCTCGGAATCGGAGGGGCCGTTGGACTTACCCATCATCTGACGGATGAAGGCGGCTCCTTTCGGGTGCTTCATCAGCTGGCCGATGGTGGTGTTTGCATCGATCGTGAAGCTTATCTCTGCGGTGCCCTCAACGTGAACGGACTTTGCAAGGCGGATATCGCGGCAGCTAAGGCCGATCTCGACGGCAAATTCACCGCTTTCGACAAAGAAATCGTGTACTTTCGGCTCATAGTAAGCGAAAGCGCGCTTATCCAGCGTGAAGGTCACGGTCCTGGTCTCGCCGGGCTCGAGAGCGGCTTTCGCGAAGTCTTTGAGCTCCCGGACCGGGCGGCGCACCGTGCTCTTTACATCGCGCACGTAGAGCTGGACGACAGCCTTGCCCGCTGATGTGCCTTCGTTGGTCACATCCACGCTGACGGTGACGGTCTCCCGATCCGTCAGCTTTTCCTTGTCGGCTGTCAGGTTGGAGAAGGAAAAGTCAGTGTAGGAGAGACCGTGGCCGAAGGGGAAGTTTACGGGCATTTTCTTCTTATCATAATAACGGTAGCCGACGAAAATGCCTTCGGCGTAGGTGACCACGCCGTCCTCGCCCGGGAAGTTCAGGTAGGAGGGGTTGTCCTCAAGGCGGATCGGCCAGGTTTCGGCAAGATGGCCCGAAGGATTGACCTTGCCCCAGAGGAGGTCTGCCGCGGCTGCGCCGACACGCTCGCCGCCAAGGTACATAAGAAGGACCGCAGGAACCTTGTCGAGCCACGGAAGCTCTACGGGAGAGCCGCCGTGAAGGACGACCACCGTATGAGGATTGACTGCCGAGACCGCCGCAATCAGTTCATTTTGATTATCCGGCAGGCGCATATGATCCCGGTCGGCGCCTTCGGACTCAAACGCATCGGGAAGTCCGGCGAAGATCACGGCGGCTTCCGCGTCCTTTGCAGCGTTTAATGCCTCGGCGAGCAGAGCTTCATCTGTCTTACTGCTGTGGGCATCATAACCTCTCGCGTACGTGACAGCGTCACCGGCTGCTTCGAGCGCACTTACGGGGTGAGGAACGTTGATGTGGCTCGAGCCCGCACCCTGATAGCGCGGATTTGCCGCAAACTCTCCGATAAAGACGGCTTTCCGACCTTTTTGAAGCGGCAGGATGTCTTCATTTTTCAGCAGTACCGCACACTCTCCGGCAAGCTTTCCCGCAAGCTCCCGGCAGGCATCGCGGTCGATAACGGCGTTCTCATCCCGCTCTGCCAGCGCGGTCTCCACAAAATGAAGGATGTTTAAGACGGCCTTATCGAGATCGGTTTCGGAGAGCGTGCCGGCTTTGACCGCTTCGATGAGTTTTTCGCCGGTGGCGTTGGGACCGCCGGGCATTTCCAGATCGAGGCCGGATGCGATACCTTCGGCGCGGCCTTTAACAGCGCCCCAGTCGGTGACGACGAAGCCGTCGAAACCCCATTTTTCACGGAGGGTGTCGGTCAGGAGCATTTTATTTTCCGCACAGAATTCACCGTTGACGGCATTGTAGGCGCACATCAGGCTGCGGGTTTTGCCGTTTTTCACAACAGCCTCAAAGGCGGGCAGGTAGATCTCGTGAAGGGTCCGCTCGTCAACCTGGGACGAGCCGGACATACGCCGTGTCTCCTGGTTGTTGCAGGCAAAGTGCTTTGCGCAGGCGGCAACGCCTTTCGACTGCAGCGCTTTTACATAGGAAGAGCCCATCTCGCCGGCCAGGTACGGGTCTTCGGAGAAATACTCGAAGTTCCGGCCGCATAAGGGACTGCGCTTGATGTTGAGGCCGGGGCCGAGCAGCATGGCGACATTTTCCGCCTGGCATTCCTGTCCCAGGGCTTCGCCGAGCTGCCGCATCACGTCTCTGTCAAATGAGGATGCCAGAGCTGCCGCGGTAGGATAGCAGACGGTCTCGATGCTCTTGTTGATGCCCAGGTGATCGCCTTCGCCCTCCTGTTTGCGCAGGCCGTGAGGGCCGTCACACATCATCACGGACGGTACGCCCAGACGCTCAATCGCCTTTGTGTGCCAGAAGTCCCGGCCGGAGCAGAAGGCGGCTTTTTCCTCAAGGGTCATTGCATTCAGTATTTCCTTTGCGTTCATGTTTTCATTTCCTTTCTTTATGTTTTATCGAAATGTCATGGCTTTATTATGCCGATTATATTAAGAAGCTTCTATTCCAAAATCCGTTTTTTTTACTCAAAATTCGTTCATTCCGAAGCAGCGCGGACCGCCGGAACGGATAGCGAAAAATGGACAAAAATGGCGAGAGATTTCATATTTTCGGACTTAGGCTTTTGCTATTCTTGACTTACAAGGAAACGAAATCACCACTAAAAAAGGAGGCATTATGGCAAAAGAAATCTATCACGCTCTTGAAGACCCGAACTATCAGGATGTCTATGTGGATGTGGAGGAAATGAGGACCCGCGTGCTTTATGACGGAACGGAACTTGCCTACCGCTATGTCCACGGCGGATTCAAGGCCAAGAAAGTTAAGTTCAGCTTCTGTTTCCCGCGGCGGGATGCCTATAAGGGACGTTTCTTCCAGTATCTCTCGCCGTTCCCGGGCCCGGATGAGGAGATGGCGAGCCTGAATAAAAAAGGTGCGGACGATATGATCGGCTTCTCGCTCCTGAACGGCGCGTATTTTGTAGAGAGCAATATGGGCTCCGTGGTCATGTTCGGACCGAACGGCGACGACAAAGACCGCTGGAAATCCAGCGCCGCGGTGGCGGAGTACAGCCGCAAGAAGGCGCAGGAGATCTACGGAGGCTCCCGCCCGGTCGGCATCGTCTTCGGCGGCAGCGGCGGCGGCTACAAGACCATGGCCTGCATCGAGAATACCGATGCGTGGGAAGGCGCGGTGCCGTTCGTCATCGGCTCTCCAGCAAGCCTGCCCAACACGATCACGATGCATGCCCAGGGGCAGCGCGTTCTTCGGAACTGCTTCGGCAGGATCATTGACAACCTGGAGCCGGGCGGCAGCGGAAACATGTATGACGGTCTCAATGAGATGGAAGCGGCTATGCTCCGCGAGCTCACGGATATGGGGTTCCCGCCCATGGCCTGGTACCTGGAAGCCGGCGGCAAAATCGATGACGGCTCTCTGCCGGTGCTCTCACCCGGTGTGAAGCGGGCAGATCCGGGATTTTTCGAAGATTTCTGGAAGGTTCCCGGCTATGCGGGCGCCGACCCGGAAAGCAGCGCCGTGAAAGACCGCCTGCAGTTTAAGGGAGTCGTGAAACGTGTTCACCTGCCGGGCAGGCCGGAGAGTGCGGCCGAGGAGCAGGAGCTTGAGAGCCGCAACGGCGTGGACGACGCCTGGAAGAAGATGCTCACCGACGGGAAAGATGCCTGGATCGAGCTCGAAAAGCTTCCCGAGGGTGACGACCTGTACCTTAAAGGCGTGAACATGACCTTTGAGACGGGCGATGCAAAAGGAATGACGCTGCTTCTCGGTGATATGAGGCGGGATGAGACGACAGGCGGCGGTTTCCTCACGATCGGCATGTGCTTCGGCATGGCTGATCTAAATGAAGCGCTCTCGCGCGTCAAACCCGGCGATGAGCTCCTTATGGACAACTCCGATTATATTGCCATCCAGCATTATTACCGCCATCAGGTGCCGGATGCGAGCTTCCACGCCTGGGATCAGTTCCGCAAGGAAGACGGAACGCCGGCTCTGCCGCAGCGCCGCAATGTGATGGGCTACTCGCTGAACGGAACCGGCCGCCCGCAGGACGGACAGATCCAGGGCAAGGTCATGGTCATCCAGGCTCTGATGGATGAATCGACCTGCCCGTGGTGCGGCGACTGGTACCGAAACAAGGTCATCGAGGCAAAAGGAAATGAGGATGATTTCCGCCTCTACTATATGCAGCGCTGCATGCACAACAACTCAAACGACTCCGCGAACAATATGGTGGTCAATTATATGGGTGCGCTCTATCAGGCTCTGCTCGATATGGCTGACTGGCTTGAGAACGGAAAGGAGCCGCTGAAGACGACCGTTTATGAGCGCGAAGGCGGCCAGATCGTTGAGGAGGCGGACGCGTCCAAACGCGGCGGCATGCAGGCCGGCGTGGTGCTGACAGCCAACGGTCAGAAATGCATCCATGTGCGTGCCGGCGGCGAGTTCGTTCTTCGCACCGAGGCGACGCTCCCGGAAAATGCCGGCGAGATCACGAAGATCGCCTTCGATTTCCGCGACCGCTGGGGCTTCCCGGAGAAGCTCAAAGGGCTGTTCCCGGTACAGGGCAAGGTGGTGCGCACGGAAGAGAACGGCGTCAAAGGAGCATGGTCGGAGATCATTTACCGCTTTGATGAGCCGGGCACCTATTTTGTCTCGACAAGGGTATCCTCCCAGCGCGAGGGGAATAAGGATGAGCTGTTTACCCAGGTTCTGAACCTTGACCGCGTGCGCGTGATCGTTGAATGACAGAACGAATTTTGGAAAAAGAAGACCAATCATTTCATAGAATTCATTTCTGAAAATTTTACAATATAGACATGAAGCTCAGCGAATTGTTAAGAAAGAGAGGAGAAAAAAATGAGCGAAGAAGTGAAAACCACCGCTGCTGTTGACAAGAAAGATAAGGGCGTCGGCTTCGGTACCCTGATGGCCTGGTCCCTGCGTCCCGCCTCCACCGGCATTGCAACGATGATCATGGGCTACCTCACCGTATTTGCGGTCAATACCATGAAGATGCCCGCCGCCCTGGTCGGCACCCTGCTGCTTGCCAGCAAGCTCATCGACGGCGTGACAGACCTGTTTGCCGGCTATATCGTGGACAACACGAGAACAAAATGGGGCAAAGGCCGTCCCTACGAGTGGTGCGTGGTCGGCATGTGGCTCACGACGCTTCTGATGTTCTGCGTCCCCGCTGCCGCGAACAATACAGTAAAATCCATCTGGATCCTTCTTATGTATCTGTTTGCCAACTCGATCTTCTACACGTTCCTCAACGCGAACGGTACGGTCTACATGGTCCGCGCGTTCTCGAATGAGAAACAGTATGTGTCACTCTCCACTTACGGCGGTGTTGTTCCGATGCTGCTGGTGGCTGTGTTCAACATCGTTTTCCCGAGCCTGATGGGCAGCCTCGCTACCAGCCAGGCAGGCTGGATCAAACTGGTTGCGATCTTCGCGGTTCCCATGACGCTTCTTGGCATGCTCCGGTTCTTCGTTGTCAAAGAGACCAACGACGTCGACGTTAAGGCGGAACACCAGAAAGTAGAACTCAAGGACATCCTTGAAGTTCTGAAAAGGAATCCGTACATCTACATTCTTTCTCTGGCATCTCTGGTTATGAACATCATCACGAACATGGGTGTGAATGTCTTCTACTTCACGGATATCGTCGGCAATGTCGGGCTCATGGGCGTTCTGGCAGCCACCCAGTTCATTATCCTGCCGCTGATGTTCATTTTCCCGCAGATCCTGAAAAAGATTTCCGTCATGAAGCTCATCCGCATCGGCGTCATCTGCACAATAGTCGGCTTCACCATCAACTTCTTTGCCGGCAGCAATCTTGTGCTCCTCATCATCGGCAACCTTCTCACCGGCGGCGGTGCGGTTCCGATCTCCATGCTGGCCGCGCTTGTCATCATCGAGTGTGCTGACTATAACGAGTACATCGGCATCCGCCGTCTGGAAGGTACGCTCGGCGCCGTTAACGGATTTGCAAAGAAGGTCGGCGCGGGTCTTGGCGCAGGTCTGCTCGGTATTCTGATCGGCATGGCCGGCTATGACGGCAATCTGGCTGTGCAGCCTGCTTCCGCCATCACGATGGTGCGTCTGCTCTACTCGCTGATCCCCGCCGGAATGTACATCATCGTATACTTAGTCTGCCGCTTCTATAAGCTGGACAAAATGATGCCGGAAATCAAGAAGACAAATGAAGCAAATCGCGCTGCGGCAAAGGCTGCTCAGACCGAAAATAAATAAGAATTTTAAATCAGGCGGTGCCGAAGTATGGCGCCGCCTCTATTTTTGGTTTATACTATATAGATACTGAGAAAGTGGGGTGCGGAAAATGAAACTTGCTCATCCGAATGTAGAATACCGGTTAAATGATCTTCAGGGGATGTTATATGCAGCCTGCCGGCTCGGAGCATGGTGCTACGGCTCCGAGAGACAGTTTTTCATGAGTACAGCATCGCACAAGGAGGAATACCGGAAGCTGCTCGAGACCGGCGGCTGCCTGGATGCGGCCATGGCCAGGAAGGACATACCGGCGAAGCCTTTCATTTTAAGCGGGGGACTCGGCCTCGGCTGGATCAGCGAGTGGGTAAATCTGCAGAACGGAGGGCAGCTGCTGGTCGTTCTGGGGCCGGCCTATCTTCACAAGCACTCCGTTGCCGAAAGCCTCGGCCGCCTGGACCAAAAGGGAATCACGCCTTCGGAACGGCGCCATTATATGACGGTTCTTGGTGATGTTCCCGCCCTGCACAGCGAGACGCTCATGCAGTATGCCTGCATGCTCCATTTTGCCTGCTATGAAGAAAATCTGAGCCGGGAAGATGTGCTCTACGAGGAGACGGAGAGTGCTCCGGTGATTGAAGAGACGAATATCGCCGGCGATGCGGCGGATAAAACAGCAGCTTTGGCAAATGATTATGCCCGGATGGCGGAGCATGAAAACTACCTGCTCAACTGCCTGGCGGACGGCGTGTCTCCGGGAGACAGCAGCAACCGCTACGGCGGAGATGTGCAGGATTTTAAAATGAATGACCATCTTCGGGAAATGAAAGACAACATCATCATCTTTACGGGCTTATGTGCCCGCAGAGCCATCAGAGCCGGCGTGCCGCTGTACATCGGCAAAACCATGGAGGGGGAATGGATCCGCCGGATCGAAGCGGTCCGCAGCTTCGGGGGGATCAGCCGCACGGTACAGGAGATGTACGGCTCATTTCAGGAGCAGATCAGGCGGATCCGCGAGAGCAGCGACTTCTCGAAGGCGGTGCGTGACTGCCGGGAATATATACGTCTGAATTACACAAAGGCCCTCACCACGGAGGAGATCGCCCGCCACTGCGGATACACGGAATACTATCTGACGAGAAAATTCGCAAAAGAAACCGGCATGAAGCTGACGGATTATATCCGGGCGGTCCGTCTTGACGCGGCCAGGGTTATGCTGCTGACTTCGCGGAAGGATATCCAGCAGATCAGCGAGGAGCTTCAGTTCGGGAGCCGCAGCTATTTTGACCGCGTGTTCCGGCAGGAGGTGGGCATGTCGCCAAGGCGCTACCGGGAGACAAGAGGACAATCATAAGAGGGAAAAAACGGACCGGCAGGACGGTCCGTTTTTGCCCTCATAAATCTGGCGATTTTTTGCTTAAAATAGCAAATCGGGACCTTTTCCAAGTGCTGGGAATCCGTATATACTGGTACAAACGAAAATTGTATGCTGGTGTGACGGAAGGAGGAATCAGATGAGGCAGTACGAAACATTTGAACTTCATTTTACGGAAAATGAAAACCATGAGAATGCTTTTGAATGCAATATATCGGCCGAGTTTACCTGCGGCGAAGAGAAAAAAGTTGTGAGGGGCTTCTATGACGGTGAGGGTGTGTACAAAATCCGCTTTCTTCCGAGGAAGCCCGGGGAGTACACCTGGAAGGTCTCCGGTATCGTGAACGCAGAAGGCCATGAGTACTGCGACCCGGCGGACGAAGCGCATCACGGTATGGTGAAAGCGGTCGATACGCATTTTGAGTTCGAGGACGGAACGAGGTTTATTCCCTTCGGCACGACCGTGTACGCTCTGGCTCATCAGGAGGATGCGCTGGTGGAAGAGACGCTGAAGACCCTTGGCGCCGCGCCGTTCAACAAGATCCGGATGTGTGTGTTCCCGAAAGATTATCTATACAATAAGAATGAGCCGCCCTGCTATGCCTTTGAGAAAAAGGCGGACGGCGCCTTTGATGCGAGCCGGCCCTGCATTCAATTCTGGCTCCGCTTTGAGAACATCCTTGACCGGATAACAGCCATGGGGATCCAGGTGGATCTTATCCTGTTCCACCCCTATGACCGCTGGGGATTTGACGCGATGCAACAGGCGGATAATTATATCTATCTGGACTATCTTCTCAGGAGACTTGCGGCGAAGCCGGGGATCTGGTGGTCGCTCGCCAACGAATATGACCTCTCCAGGACTAAGTCCCTCAGGGACTGGGAAGAGATCGAGGAGTACGTGGCGAAGAATGACCCCTATGGGCACCTTTTATCCTGCCACAACTGTTTCTGTCACTGGGATACGAAGCGCGAAAATGTTACCCATGCGAGCCTCCAGACCAAAAGCCTCACGGAAATACCGCGCTGGATAAAAGAATGCAAGAAGCCGGTCATGATCGACGAGTGCTGTTACGAGGGAAATCTCCCTCAGTTCTGGGGGAGCCTCTCGGCGAGGGAGATGGTGTTCCGCTTCTGGCGCACCTTTGCGAGCGGAGCATACTGCACGCACGGTGAGACCTATCTTTCGGACGATGATGTGGTCTGGTGGGCAAAAGGCGGTGTACTAAAGGGAGAGAGCCCGAGGCGCATTGCATTTTTACGGGAGATCATGGAGAGCCTGCCGGGACCGCTTGTGCCGGCAGACGGGGGCATTGTTGAACTCGCTCAGATGTCTCCGGAGGAGATGGAGAAGGGAATGGCTCAGCAGCCGGAGGATTTAAGGGACTTTATTCGCATGATTGCGGCGAGCATCGGCCGCATGCGGGTCGATGACCGGACGGCTCACATCGGAGGCGAGCATGAATGGGCTGCTCACGTCGGGGAGGAGGCATTCCTCTGGTTTAACGACCTTATGTGCTTCGGCGAGCAGACGCTTCGCCTGCCGGAGGATGGGCATTTCCGCGTCGAACTCATCGATGTGTGGGAGATGACAAGGACCGTTATCGAAGAGGATGTCAGCGGAGAGACCATTATTCGCCTGCCCGGGAAAGAGGGGCTGGCGGTGCTGGCTATGAAAATGTAACCTTTCAAAAGTAAGGCGATTTATTGCCTGAAATAGCAAATCATGGCCTTTTTACAGTACGGAAAACCGTATATACTGGCTGAAGATAATTATTACGCCTTATATATGTCTTACAGCAGGAAAAAGGAGGCTTACATATGAACATGAATAATTCTCAGTGGATCACAACCGCCCGGGACCTCGGCAACGTGTGCCCGGTTTTTTCCAAAAACTTTCAAACCGATAAGACAGTTGCTTCCGCGGAGCTTACGATCACGGCCCTCGGTGTCTATGAAGCCAAACTGAACGGAGCGCGCGTGGGCGATTACGTCCTGGCGCCCGGCTGGACCAGCTATGACCACCGCCTGCAGGTGCAGACCTACGATGTGACCGGGCTCCTCTTAAGGCAGAATACACTGACAGTCACCGTGGGCCGCGGCTGGTTCCGCTCGCCCATGCCGGGCTGGGAGGATACAGAGGACAAAAGACGCCGCCATGGGCAGCCCTGCGGGCTTATCGCAGAGCTTTGCGTCCGCTATGCCGACGGAAGCGAGGAGGTCTTCGGCACGGATGAGAGCTGGAAGTTCGCCGAGAGCCCTGTCCGGTTCAGTGAGATCTACGACGGCGAGCACTATGATGCCGGTTTTGTTTCCGCAAAATGGGAAAACGCCCGCATTCTGGACTGGTCCAAAGAGATCCTGATCCCGCAGGAGGGCGAGATCATCCGGGAGACAGAGCGGGTGTCCGCGAAGGAAGTTATCCACACCCCGGCCGGGGAGACGCTCATCGATTTCGGGCAGGAAGTCACCGGCTATGTGGAATTTTCGGTCGGAGCCCGGGAGGGAGAAGAAGTTCATTTTACGCACGGAGAGATGCTTGACAGCGACGGTAATTTCTACAACGCCAACTACCGCAGCGCGAAGGCCGAAGTCCGCTATCGCTGCAAAGACGGCCGGCAGACCTGGCACCCTCGCCTTACCTTCTTCGGATTCCGTTACATCAAGCTCCTCGCCTGGCCGGGTGAGGCGAAGGCGGAGGATTTCACCGCTATTGTCGTTCACTCGGATATGAAGCGGACAGGGAATCTTGCGTCCGGCGATCCGCTCCTTAATCAGCTCTTTTCCAACATTGTCTGGGGCCAGCGCAGCAATTTCCTCGATGTGCCGACAGACTGCCCGCAGCGGGATGAGAGACTGGGCTGGACAGGCGACGCACAGGTATTTGTGCGTACCGCGTCGTATTTCTACGATGTGGAGCGCTTCTTCCGCAAATGGCTGCGGGACCTTGCCGCCGACCAGCGCGAAAGCGGCGAGGTCGGCCAGGTGATCCCGGATGTGATGCCGACGGCTCCCGGCAGTGCCGCCTGGGGCGATGCTGCGGTCATCTGTCCGTGGACGATCTACCAGACTTACGGCGATCCGGCGGTGCTTTCCGAACAGTTCGAGAGCATGAAAAAGTGGGTGGACTATATCACGTCGGCCACAGAGACGCCGGATCTCTGGACGGGGCATTTCCATTTCGGCGACTGGCTGGGCCTCGATGCCCCGGAGGGCAGCTACAAGGGTTCGAGCCGGGAGGATTTCATCGCGACTGCGTTTTATGCGCATTCCGCAGAACTGGTGGTCAAAACCGGAAAGCTGCTCGGACGCGATGTGACGGAGTACGAGAAGCTGTATCGGCGCATTGTCAAGGCATTCCGCAGCGCGTTTCCGGAGTATCGGACCGAGACAGAGCATGTGCTGGCGGTTCATTTTCATCTTGCCGAAAATCCGCAGGCAGCCGCGGATGCCCTGGCGGACATGATCACTGCCGACGGCAGGCAGCTCCGCACCGGCTTTGTGGGCACGCCGTATCTTCTGCATGTCCTTTCCGACTACGGCCATGCCGATCTTGCCTGGGATCTGCTGCTCCGCAAGGCGTACCCGGGCTGGCTCTACTCGGTCACGAAGGGAGCGACCACGATCTGGGAGCACTGGGACGGCGCGAAGGAGGACGGAAGCTTCTGGAGCACCGATATGAACTCCTTCAATCACTATGCCTACGGCGCTGTGGCGGACTGGGTTTTTGAGAAGGCGGCAGGCATCCGCCATGAGGAGGACGCTCCCGGCTTTTCAAAGCTGGTTTACGCGCCGCATCCCGACCGTCGTATCGGTTTTCTGGAAGCGAATCTTATGACGAGACACGGTATGATCCGGGCAGCCTGGCGCTTTGAGGGCGAGAGCGTTCGGTACAAGCTTGCGACGCCGGTTCCGGCGGCTCTCATGGTGGGAAATGAAACCCGGGAAGTTCCTGCCGGAAGCTATACATTCTGGGAGAACGAAGTGCGGTAAGGTACATGATCTTGCGGTTAATTGACTGACTGATGGAGGAAAAAGACTTGAAGAAGATTGCATTTTGCGAAAACTGGTTATTCGGAAAGTCCGGTAAAGAGAAAAAGCCGGTCCTGCTCCCGCACGACGCCACCCAGTATGAGGGTCGGGCGGCTGACGCGCCGTCAGGAACCGGCGGAGCTTATTATCTGGGCGGCTCATATGAATATTCAAGGACGATCGACGTTCCGGAGAGCTGGCGGGGACAGACGGTCTCCCTGCTCTTTGAGGGCGTTTATCCAAAATCGAAGGTGCTCCTTAACGGGCAGGAAATCGGCGGCTGCGCCTACGGCTACAGCCAGTTCGAAGTGCCCCTCTGCGGCCTTCGGTACGGAGAGAAAAATGAAATTACCGTCATCGCCGACAACAGCAGGACGCCGAACAGCCGCTGGTACGCCGGAGCGGGCATTTATCGGCCGGTCTGGCTCATGATGGGCGGGGAAGTACGCATCCTGCACGACGGGATCCGGGTGACGACGCTGTCGACAGACCCAGCTGTTGTCCGGGTCGAGACAGAGTACGAAGGAAGTGCGGATGTTTCCGTGGAGATCCTCGACGGGAATCACGTCGTTGCTTCCGGTGAGGGCGGAAGCGTCGATCTTGCGGTTCCGGATGCAAAGCTCTGGGACGCGGAGCATCCGAATCTCTACACCTGCCGGGTGAGGCTTATTGAGGGCGGAGAGACGGCCGACGAAGCGGAGACCCGCTTCGGGATCCGGCAGATCACGTTCAGCACGGAAGGGCTCTTTGTCAACGGACAGAGCGTAAAGCTCAGGGGCGGCTGTATCCACAGCGACAACGGTATCCTCGGCGCCCGAAGCTTCGACGAGGCAGAATGGCGCCGCGTGAAGCGCCTTAAGGAGTATGGCTTCAACGCCATCCGCTCGGCGCACAACCCGCTCTGCCGCGCCGCGCTGGAAGCCTGCGATGCGCTGGGCATATATGTCATGGATGAGACCTGGGATATGTGGGACAAGAAGAAGACGGACCATGACTACGCGGAGCGCTTCCCGGAAAACTGGCGGCAGGATGTCAGGCAAATGATCGCCAAGGATTACAACCATCCTTCCGTGATCCTCTATTCCATCGGAAATGAGGTCACGGAACCCGCGAAGCCCGAGGGCGTTGCGCTTGCGGCGGATATCATTAAGGAAATCAAGCGTTTTGACGTCACAAGGCCTGTCACGGGCGGCATGAATATCACTCTGATCCTGATGGCGGCCAAAGGTGTAAACTTTAACGGAGGCGGAGGAGAGGATCAGGTCAGCAGCGCCGAGTTCAATGAGATGGCCGCGGGACTCGGCAAGAGAATGATGGCTGCGGCAGCCAGTCCGGAAGGGGATGAAGCATCTTCCCCGGTGCTGGATCTCCTCGATATCGCGGGGTATAACTACGCCCAGAGCCGTTATGAGAAGGAGCGGGAGCTGCACCCGGACCGCATTGTGGTCGGGAGCGAGACATTTCCGCAGGATCTGCCCGGAAACTGGGCGCTTGTGGAGAAATGCCCCTGGGTCATCGGAGACTTCATGTGGACCGCCTGGGACTATCTCGGCGAGGTCGGCATCGGCGGCTGGGTTGCCGATCCCGGGCAGCAGGGCTTTGCCAAGCCTTACCCCTGGAAGCTGGGCGACACCGGAGCGCTGGATATTCTGGGAAATGAAACCGCCGAAGCCGGCATGGCTTCTGTCATCTGGGGTGCGCGCAAGACCCCCTATATCGCGGTTCGGCCGATCATTAAGCCGGGGGAGAGCTGGTATCATGCCGCATGGCGCGGCAGCAATGCGATTCCTTCCTGGAGCTGGCGCGGCCTGGAGGGGCTTGAGACAGAAGTGGAAGTCTACTCAAAGGCGGATTTTGTTGAGCTCTTCCTCAATGGGCAGCCGCTCGGAAAGGCGGAAACCGTCGACGGTATGGCCCTCTTTAAGGTCCGGTATCAGCCGGGCGAACTGAAAGCGGCGGCTTACGGGCCGGATGGAGTCCGGACAGAGAGCACGCTTTGTTCCGCCGAAGGAACGGTCCGTCCGGTCATCACACCGGAAGAAGAGCCGGAGATCGGAAAAGTCCTGTTTGCTGATATTTCCCTGCGCGGTGAGAACGGCGCGGCGGAGAGCAATGCGGATGAGAATCTGCATGTTTCTGTCACGGGCGGCACGCTGCTGGCCTTCGGGAGCGCGAGACCCTGCACGGAAGAGGTTTTCCACAGCGGTGAATACCGGACCTTTTATGGACGGAGCCTTGCGGCGGTTCTGGTGACCGGAAGAGAGCTTACGATCCGGGCAGAAAGAGAGAACGGGGAGGCCTGCTCCTATAAAAAGCAACTGTAATTAACAAAAGAAGCCCCGGAATGTCAGCTTTCGTTGATAGACAATTCCCACCCTTGCAGCTATAGTAATGTTAAAAATAGTTGCAAAGGTGGGATTTTTATGAGAAAATATTACCTGGATAATGTGAGGTGGATGACAGTCGTCATCGTGGTGTTCTATCATGTGCTCTACATGTACAATGCGGAGGGAATACTGGGAGGGGCCGGCAGGATCACAAATCTGAGCGTTCAGCCCTATGACGCGTTTATGTATTTCGTGTATCCCTGGTTTATGCCGGTGCTGTTTATTACGGCGGGGATCAGCTCGAAGCTGTATCTTGACAGGCACACGGAGAAGGAGTTTTTCAAGGCGAGGACTTTAAAGCTTCTGGTGCCGTCGACGGTCGGCCTCTTTGCCTTCCAGTTCATTCAGGGGTACGTGTCCATGTCGCTCGGCCCGGCATTCACGGAGCTCGGCGCGGCAGGGGTTCCGAAGCCGGTTTTGTTCCTCATCATGGTCGCCTCCGGGAGCGGTGTGCTCTGGTTTATGCATCTTCTCTGGGTTTACAGTGCGGTTCTCATTTTTATAAGAAAGATCGAGAAGGGGAGGCTGCTGAAAATCGGGGAAAAGACGCCGCTGTGGATGATCGCGGCATTCTTTCTTCCGGTTTGGGGTGCGGGGCAGGTCCTAAACACTCCGATCATAACGGTGTACCGGGTTTCATTTTACTTTGTGTTTTTTGTGCTGGGGTACTACGTTTTCTCAGGTGACGAGGTGACGGAGAAGCTCAAACGGGCGGCGGTTCCGCTGATCCTGGCCGGAGTTTTGCTCTGCACGGTTTTTACCGTTCTGAATTTCGGGATCCGGGGAGGCGCAAACTACGCGGACAAGCCGGTCAACCGGGGAGTCCTCTATGCGGCGTGCGCCTGGTTCGGGTCGCTGGCGATGCTTGTGGGGATGGCGAGGTTCGGCGATTTCAGCAGTTCATTTACCGGTTGGATGAGCAGAAAGAGCTTTGGCCTGTATGTGTTTCACTATCTGGGAATCTCGTCGGTTGCGCTTCTTTTTGCGAAACCGGGGCTTCTTCCGCCGGCGGCCTGCTATCTTTTAAGCCTTGTCATGGGGTTTGTGTTCGGATACGGGCTTTATGAGATCATTTCCCGGATTCCGTTTATGAGATGGGCGGTGCTCGGCATCGGAAAGAAGAAGGAAGGATAACTTTTTTGGAGGGCGTGTATGTTCAGAGACAATCTTGTCAAAATGCGGAAGCTCAGGCGGCTCACCCAGGAAGATATCGCGGAAAGGCTTGACGTGACAAGGCAGACTGTTGCAAAATGGGAGGCAGGTGAGACCGTGCCCGACATTGACCGGTGCAGAATGCTGGCGGACCTTTTCGGGGTGTCGCTGGATGACCTGGCCAAATATGAGCCGGAGGAGAGTCTGGGGCTCGGCCTGCCGCCGAAGGGGAAGCATCTCTTCGGTGTTGTGACGGTGGGCGACAAGGGCCAGATCGTCATCCCGGCGAAGGCGAGAAAACTGTTTGGGATCGCAGCGGGCGACCGGTTGGTCGTTCTGGGCGACGAGGAGCAGGGTCTTGCGATTTTGAAGGAGGAGAGGATCCTTGCATTTTCCGAGATGGTGCGGAATATGAAGAACAATCAGGAAGGAAATGAAAATGGAAAATCAGGAGAAGGACTGGGAACTCTATAAGAGCAAGCTGGGAAAATGGCAGGAGGACTATGCCGACCGGCTTATAAAAGAGTATATGAAGATTCTCACCGGGAAGGGGAGCGCGGCCGAGAGGCTGGCGGCCCTTAAGGGTCGCACCGAGGCTGATTTTGCCGGCATCGGGCTCACGCTCGTCCCGAACGAGGAGGAGATGCTTTTTGACCTTATCGACCTTGTGCGGGAGGGTGTGATTACTGTGGATGACGTCGGCGATTTCAGCGAGGAGACGCTTGAGACGGTCAAACATTTCATCTGAAGAGGCACAAATTATGAAAAACAAATTTAAAATCACCCTGAACGCGCCCGTCACGCTGATCTTCGTCTTCATCTGTGCGGGTGCGACGCTCTTAAACTACATCACCCGCGGCGCCAGCAACCGGGTGCTTTTCATGACCTATCGCGGCTCGCTCTTGAATCCGCTCACCTATGTGCGGCTGCTCACCCATGTCTTCGGGCATGAGGGCTGGGAGCACTTTATCGGGAACGGTGCTTACCTGCTGCTCTTAGGCCCGATGCTGGAGGAGAAGTACGGTGTCCGGACGATGGCGGAGGTGATCGCGCTCACGGCGGTCGTGACGGGGCTCATCAATTTCATTCTGTTTCCGGCGACCGGGCTTTGCGGCGCGAGCGGCGTGGTGTTTGCATTTATCCTGATGACCTCGTTCACCGGGTTCTCGAAGGGCGAGATTCCGCTCTCGTTTATCCTGGTGGCGGCGATCTTCATCGGCCAGCAGGTCTACGAGGGGATCTTCCTCCGGGACTCGGTCTCGAACCTCTCCCACATCGTGGGCGGGCTTGTGGGTTCGGCGGCGGGGTATCTGCTGAACAGGAAATAATATGTATTTGAGCCTTGAATCATATGGCAGGAACTAAAAAAGCCCCCGGAGCTGCTCTCCGAGGGCTTTCTCATGCTGATCAGACCGGCTCCTTCCTCTCGTAAGGTGTCCCGGTGAGATCCGGACGCTTCATATTGTCGAACCGCTTGATCATCATCGGCTCCCACACATAGTAGAGGAACTTCCCGTCGAGGTCGAAGAAGAAGACCGTGAAGAGCACGACCCAGACGACGGCCAGGACCTTGATAATCTTGAACAAGACTTTTAACATGAATTCTCCTTTCCGGCTCCGCCTGCGGGGCCGCATCTTTTTTTACCAGGATTCGGAATCGTCGAAGTCGACCAGCGACGGATCGAGCGGTTCCTCGTGCATGACCGTGTACATGTAGTCGCTGATGATCTTGCGGATCTCCTTGCGGGAGACGGTGCGCTTGTCCGGAAGCGCGTGCGGCACCCAGACCGCGTGGATGTTGCGCTTTCTGAACTCATCCTCGAACATGCCGTGGATGCCCTGCATGCCCTTGCACTGCAGCTGGTCGTACATGACGACGAAATCGCAGTTGAACTTCTCCATGAACTCCCAGAGGCGGAAAATATGCTCGTGGCCGCCGACCGCCATGGAGCGCATCGGAGCGAGCTCGTTGAAGGTCGCGAGGTCCTCGAGCGCGTGCTCGTAGGTGTCCGTGCGGAGGTACTGGTCGAACATCAGGGAGTCCATGTTGATGATCGTGTTGATGCCCCAGCAGTTATAGGCCCATGTGCACCAGTTGGAGTAGTAGAGCGGTGCGCAGCTCCACGCGATCGCGCGGTGGCGGGTCTTCGGGAAGGTCACGATCTTGTTTTTGACCGTCTTGTTCATGATCTTTCTCACATGCGCATCAACGAAATGCCAGATCGGGCGGTCGCCGTCCTGGGAATAGTAGATGCGGTAGAGCGCCTGGGCGACACCGTTGATCGGGTAGTAGGGGGTGTTGGCGGCGACGTCCCATTTTTCATGCTCGAAGTCGGTGAGCTTGTTGAAGCTCTCCGCATGCTTCTTGTACTCCTCCCAGTTGAACGGATGGCCGGTCTGCTCCTCGACGAACTTCCAGCACTCCTCGATCTCCTCCTGGCAGTGCTTCTGGACCAGCGGATCGTCGAAGCGCATCGGCTGCGGCATCGCAAAGAGCGGGCGGTTCAGGAACCAGTCCTGGATGACGGAGGTCGCCACGGAGCCGTCGCAGGCCTCGTTGGAGGTGACCATGACCGGGCTGTAATCCGGGTAGTCATCCAGCACGAAGATGCCGGCCTCGGCCTGGCACATCGGGCAGGGATCCGCCGGGAGGCCGATGGACTGCATCGCATCGATGTAGTTTAAGACGGTATGGTTGTTGACGTGGCAGGTGACGAAATAGGGGATCATCTGCAGTGCAACATCATCCATGACGTCTCTCCAGGGATAGAAGATGTTGCCGGAGACGGTCTCATCGTGGGCGATGGTGTTCTTCCAGTATTTGTTTTCCTTGCCGCCGTGAAGCTTCTTGTCGGCAGCGAACATGCGCATGAACTGGCGGATGGTTTCATTGGTCATGCCGCGGTAGTGCCAGGCGGAGGCCGCGAGAGCCGGGCCGCGCAGGCCCTCAAGTCCGCGGTCGAACCAGTGCATGACGGTGAGATAAGTCTGCCCCATCCAGCGGTAGCGCATGGTTCCCGCAAAGAAGGAAAGGGGATCGTCGCCCGAGAGGATGTCGGTCACCATATGAACGTAGTTGTAAAGCCAGATCATATGGAAATAGTACATGGTGTCCTTGAAGCCGCGCCACTCACGGTGCTTGTAGAGGCCGGTGTTGCCGATGTAGAGGTCGCCGAGCCGTCTCTCCTCGTGGGGCTTGCCGTACCAGAAATCCCGGGCGGCCTTTTTGATGTCAAAAGTCCTTGCCTTCTCACGGACCGATTCGGCAGCTTTTTTGTAATCGGCGTGCCGGAGCTTTGAAGCTGCTGCCTTTGCGGCATTTTTTGCAGCTTTTGCGCGCTCGGCCGCTGTCTCCTTAATTGTGCGTTCGCTCATATAGCCGCTCCTTCCCTTTCTTTCTGGATCTTCTTGATCTCAATGCTCTCGATGAATGCCTGAAAACGAGTCCGGAGCTGGCCGATCGCGGTATTGACATATTCCTTCTCGATGGAACATACCGGGATGCCGTAGTCGCGCGGAATCACGATGGTGTCGATCGTGCGCTCGTAGCTCCAGTACTCACAGAACTTCATCTGCTCGATGATGATGCCGTCTGCCTTGTACTCTTTCGCGAGATTTGCAAGATACTCCTTGCGCTCGCGCATGGTGTGCTGCTCCATGAAGCGGGGGCACTGCTCGTGGAGGAGATAGTGCTCCGCGATGGCGGTCAGCACATCCTTGCCCTCGGGAAGCTCTATCTCCTCGCGTCCCGGGAGAGAGCCGAAGCAGTGACGGTCGGCGACGACCAGGGCGCCGCACTCCTCGATGAGCTGGGTGAAGTAGGGGTCGTCATTTTCCGAACCGGCGAGAACGACCTTGCAGCGCCACGGGATGCGGGCATCTGGCTCGCGGGTCTTAAGGTCCTCGGCGATATCCCGGAGAATCGGAAGAATGAGGTACTTGGGACATACGAGGGTCGAGAGCTGGATGAGCTGGAACTCAAAGCCCGTAATGGTCGGAATGTCCTTCTTGCGGTAGCTGCCGATCTCCGTGATGAGGCGGCAGACCTCGTTGTGCTCCGCGACGGCGGCCCTGAGGGCGTCGTCGGAGACATCGATCCCGAAACGCTCATGGAGCGGCGTAAGCACGTGTGCCCGGAGCTGGGTGGTGTAGTGGTCGATGGAGTTCTGATTCTTCTTGAAGGGAACATCCGTGAACTCGCAGAAAAAGTCGGGATTCTGGATCACATCCATCATCTGCAGGTGCTCCTGGAAGCGGCAGGTGACGGTGCAGGTCTCCGTCGCCATCTCGGCGTCAAGGAAATTAAAACCGCCCTCCAGCGCGCGCTCAAGGAGGCAGCGGCCGAACATGCAGGTCCGGTTGGACATATAGTAGGTCGCAATGTCCGGAGAGCCGCTCCTCGGTGCCCGAAGGCGCACGGAGAAACATCCCGGCAGGTCGAGCAGCACCTCAGGCATGAAGGAGCAGGTGTAGCCCAAAGCCCGTTTTCCTTCCGCTTTTGCCTGCCGCACGAGGTCGTTGTTGGCCTCGAGCAGCAGCTGCTCCAGTTCAATAATGTGTTTGAGATCCCTCATAAGGCTCCTTTCCGCATCTTCTTTGAGAGAGGAGATGTCTGGCATAACGTTGCAGGCAGCTGAAAAAATGAAATAACACTATATACTAAAAGTAACATATTTTGTTGAAAATTACAAACGTATCATACCGGATATTGTGTAAAAATATGGGTTTATGTCCGTATATTATATACAATCTTGTAAAATGCGCACAAGTGTGTTATGCTTGAATATGTATAATTGCATAATAAGGAGGGCTTTGCCCATGGATAGAAAGACAACCATCCTGGCATTGACCGGCAAGGGAGGCGTGGGAAAGACATCACTCTCCGCGGCGATCATAAGACTCCTTGTCGAAGAGAAGCCGGAGGCGCGGATCCTTGCGATCGACGCGGATCCGGCCGTAGGCCTCGCAACCGCTCTCGGCGTTCAGGTGACGGAGACGCTGGACGACATCCGGCTCAGGGTGGCAAAGGATGTGACGGAAGGACTCTCGGAGACCCAGGATATACTGGCGGAGGCAAGGTTCCGGATCTTCGAGGCGATGGAGGAGAAGAACGGGTTTGCATTTCTCGCAATCGGAAGACCGGAAGCGGCCGGCTGCTACTGTGCGATCAACACATATCTCCGCCAGGTGATCGGCCTTCTCGCGGGAGAATTTGACTATGTGGTCATCGACGGCGAGGCGGGCATCGAGCAGATCAACCGCCGCGTGATGGAGCGTGTGACCCACCTCCTCTGTGTATCCGACCAGAGCCGGAAGGGCATCTCCATCATCGAGACGATCCAGAATGTCGCCGAGAATATGGTGATGTATGACGAGGTCGGAGCAGTGCTGAACCGGGTGCTGTTTCCGGAAAGGATCACGGAGGATCACATCGGGAAAATGAAGATCGTCGCCGTGATCGGCACCGATGAGCGCCAGATCGAAAACGATGTGGAGGGCAGAAGCGTATTCGACCTGCCGAGGGATGCAATGATCCTTGAGGGCGCAAGGAGTGCGCTCAAAGGACTTACGATCTTGAAGTAAAGGAGGGATGATTTTTGAAAGATCTCAAATACCTGATTGAATTTGAGAATCTGCTGGAGAACGCGGACAACGAGCTTGTAAAGAAAGCGCAGGCGGACGGCGATCTTGCCATCGGCTACACCTGCTATCACATGCCGGAAGTGCTCTTAAACGTCGGCAACTGTTTCTCGGTCCGTCTGAGAGCGCCCAGATCATCTTCAATCGATATCGCGACCTACTATATGTCGAATTATACCTGCGAATACTGCCGCTCGCTTCTCGAGAGAGCCATCGAAGGCGGCTACCAGTTCCTCGACGGCATCGCGGGTGTGGACGCGTGCTCCGCGATGAACCGCTGCTACGAGCACTTTGAGATACTGAAGTGCTGTGACAAGCCGAATTTCTTCATCACCCACTGCGACATCCCCTACAAGATCGAGAGCTATACGGTCGACCAGATGGAGATCCAGATGCGGCTCCGCCTCCTCGATGTTCTTACGGAGAAGTACGGGGTCGACACCTCCGATGAGGCCCTCCTCAAGGCGGTTGAGGAGCACAATGAGGTATGTCGGATCATGACGGAGATCGGGGACATGCGCAAGCTCCCGAACCCGCCGATCACCGGCTACGAGTACCATGTGCTCTGTCTTGTCACCTACTGCTGCCCGAAGCGTCTGATCCTGCCGATGCTGCGGGAGACGCTCGAGGAGATCAAAAGCCGTGAGCCGGACGAGAAGCCCGCGTTCCGCGCCAGAGTGGCCGTTGTGGGGTCCGAGATCGACGATCTTGATTTTACAAGACTTCTCGAGGAGGCAGGCGCGATGGTCGTGGCGGACCGCTACTGCTACGGCTCCAAGCCCGGCCGGGAGGAGATTAAGATCGATCCGAACGAGAACATTCTCCGCCAGATCGTCCTTCATTATATGAAGACTTCCGAGTGCGCCCGCTACATGAGCGAGGAGAAGGTAAAGCAGAGAAGAGACACCGCGGATTACCTCGCAAGGGAATACGGGGCGGACGGAATCATCTACGAGCAGATGAAATTCTGTGATTTCTGGGCGTTTGAGCGGCCGCTGGCCAGCCATATTCTTAAGGAGGAGTACGGATGGCCCGTCCTCTCCATCGACCGCCCGTACAATGTCCGCAACTCCGGCCAGCTGAGGACCCGTTTCCAGGCGTTTGTGGAGGCCCTTGAGATCAAGAGAATTCACGGCGGAAAGGAGGCTTGAGCAACATGAAATACCCGAATCCGAAATTCTTCAGAATGAAGGATCACATGAACCTGAAGCTCCAGGCCGAAAACCTGAAGGAGGTCGGCGGCATTATCAAAGATATGCTGAAGGAGACCGACTGGAAGGATGTCGGCAAAGATGCGGCAGGGGATGCGAAGGCCTTCGCAAAGCGAGTGAAGTATGAGGCAGGCCTCCTCGCGAAAATGAGTCCGGAAGAGTTCAAGGACTTCATGATCAACGGCGAAAAGCAGCTGGGCAAGCTCTATAGAAACGGCAAGATGGCAACCGTCCGCCGCGAGTGGAGAGGCATCAAGGACACAGGCGCCGACTTTTACGAGTGGGCGAAGATGTGGGGCATGCTCCTCGCCACCTTCGGCAAGGACCTCGTTCCGTCTCTTAACGGAGCCCTGCATTACCGCTGGATGATCTCCTACTTCTGCTGCCACTCCTTCATGGACAAGAACACGCTGGGACTTCGCGGCAAGGCGCTCAAGATGCACCACGAGCTCATCTACGCGATCTTCCGTTACGTCGCCGAGAACCTGGTCCTCCTCATGAAGGCGGACGTCAAGGGCGGCAACAGCACGGATCTCTCCAGGAAGATCGTCCTGCTCGACGAGATGACCATGGCCCAGATCATGGCGGGCTTCCCGGACCTTGCGGGTATTCCCTACCAGCTCATGCCGGTATTCCTGCTCTCCGAGATCGACCAGCTTGCCTGCATGCCCTACATCGATGCGGTTGAGTCCTACGGACTGCCCTCGGACACATGTCCGGTTCCGACATCGGAGTGCGGCGCCTGCGTCATCGATGCGCTGCCGCATCTGGGAGCGTGCTTCATTTCCAGCTCGATGCCCTGCGACGGCTCCGTCATGGCCTCGTCCTACACGTCGAGGCGCTTCAAGGATCTGCCGACCTTCCATCTGGCCTTCCCGGTCCGCTACGAGGACGAGTCCATCATGGACGCGGCCGTTCAGGATATCAAGGCCTGCATCCGCTTCATCGAGGAGCAGACCGGTGCGAAGTGGAACTGGGACGCCTATTTTGCAGCGATGAAGCGCTTCAACGAGGAGACGAAGTACGAGCTTGAAAAATGGGAAGTCAACCAGACTCCGTACCCGCAGCTGATCGGCCCGTGCTACGAGCTCTTCAGAAAATGGAACTACGAGATGGACGGCGGCCTCGACCCGCGCATCTTAAAGACCTTCAAGAAGGTCGACCGGCTCATGAAGCAGGCCTACGAGAACCGCGAGGAGCCCTGGCGCGGCAAGATGCGTCACCGCGCGATCGTCTGGAGCGTGCCGGCTCACTACTATGCAAACTTCTCGAACTGGCTGGCCAACTGCTGGGGCATCAACGTCCTCGTGGAGATGGAGAGCCTGAACTTCACGAAGCCGCTTGAGACCGAGGACAAGGAGGAAGCTCTCCGCGACATGGCCCGCCTCTACGAGCGCATGGTCATGAGGCGCCACACGAACGGCGGCTACGACCACGTCTTAACGGAGCTCTTCCGTCAGGTGGAGATCTGGAAGCCCGATATCGTCATCATGTATCAGCATGTCTCCTGCAAGAACATGTCCACACTGAACGGACTCTTCGACGAGCAGGCGAGAGAGCACGGCGTGCGGCTCATTTGGATCGAGCACGACCTGATGGATCCGCGCACGGTATCCCGCAAGGATATGCGGTCCAAGGTAAATGAATACATGCGCACGGTCATGCGGGAGGAGCCGCTCGATCCGTCGCTCGTAGATTTTGAAGATGATGCCTCCTGGTAAAGCAGATTAAGAAGATTGGAGAATATAATTATGAAATATTTCGGCGGATGCGACGTAGGATCCACATACACTAAGGCTGTTATTATCGATGAGAACGGAAAGATCGTTGCGGATACGACCCTGAAGAGCAAGATCAACGCGAAGGAGTCAGCGGAGCTCGCGATGAAGGAAGTTCTTGACCAGGTTCCCGGACTTGAGAAGTCGGAAGACCTTGCCTACCTGATCGGCACCGGCTACGGCAGAAACAAGGTTCCTTTTGCGGACGAGAACATTTCCGAGATCTCCTGCCACGCGATGGGCGTCCATGTGACCAACCCGAACGTGAAGGCGATCATCGATATCGGAGGCCAGGACATCAAGGGCATCTCCATCGACACGGACGGCACGGTCAAGAACTTTGCCATGAACGACAAGTGCGCGGCCGGTACCGGACGCTTCTACGAGGCCATGGCCCGCTCCTTCGAGATGAGCCTGCCCGAGTTCTCGAAGCTGTCCCTGACGGCCAAGAACGTCATCCCGATCACGGCTCAGTGCACGGTCTTCGCGGAGTCCGAGGTCATCACGCTCGTCGGCGAGGGAAAGCCGATGGATGAGATCGCGGCAGGTATCCAGATGGCGGTCGCAAAGCGCTGCTTCGTCATGTCGAAGAAGGCGGGCGCCACGGATTCCATCACGCTGACCGGCGGCTGCGCGAAGAATGACGGCCTGAAAGCCGCCATCGAGCGAGTCCTGAAGCTGAAGGTCGTGGATCTGTCCACGGATCCGCAGCTCATGGGGGCTCTCGGAGCGGCAGAGTATGCCCGCCAGAAAGGTCTGGCGAAGAAAGCCTGAGATGATCGCAGAAGAGAGGTGATTTGACAATGAAAACATTTTTCAGGATCATCTGGAAGACGTTCAAGGTCCTTGCCGCGGCGACCGGCATACTGTTCGTCATTTATTTCTGGAACCTTGACCAGAAGCTCATGGAGTGGGCTTACCGCAGGGTGAACGAACTGTTCGACCGCAAGAAGGAAGACCTGAATTTCTGATGGTAAAGATATGAACATATACGATAAGATCATTAAGGAGACGATGCTGGAGATCGGGAAAGGAGATGTGCGCCGCATCGGCGGCGCCTCCGCCCGGCCCTGGCCGGACAGCGGCAGCAGCGAGCTTGTCATGCAGCGGGAGGCCGTGTTCGAGCTGGGAGGCAGCGGAAAGCCCTCGGTCAACTATACCTGCGTGACGACGGCCCCGGACTTTTCGGAGGACGAGATCCTGATCGTCGGCCGGGACCTTCCGACTGTCAGGTCCGACACAGCCTTCGCCCGCATCGCCATTCTCGGCACGGAGGAGCTCGGGGAGGACGAGGCGGCCCATGACGCCATCCGGAAGATGGAGTTTGTGAGATATCACGTTTTTCCGAAGGGCTACATGGTCAGGGTCTCGACGACCTCCTACAAGGAGCAGGTCCGGGTGAGTGCGAAGGCAGCTCGCGCGGGAATTTCATTTTCCGGAGTCGGGGCGGACTATATCGCCCGTTACAAGGAGATCCCGGGCGTCAGGAATGTCCGGATCATCTTCATCACGGACGAGGCTCTGGTAAATGCGCTTGTACCGAACGCAAAAAAGACGGACGACATCACAAAGACGCTGACGCACATCATGGACGGATTAAGCCTTGACTGCAGTCACTGCAGCATGAAGCCGGTCTGTGATGAGGTCGACGGGATGCGGGAAGAGCACCTGAAGGCTCTCAAAAAAGGAAAATGAGGTGATTGAGATGGGACACGAGGAAGCACACAGGCATGAACATGGGCACGGACATCATCACGGGGAAGAGCTCCCCGGCGGTATGAGTGAACAGGAAAAGAGAAAAACCATGCTGGGTTACCTCTTAAGCCACAACGAGCATCACGCGGAGGAGATCCGGGAGATGGCTGAAGCGCTTGCCGCAGACGGTTGTGCGGAGGCGGCGGAACTCATCAGGCAGGCGGCCGACAGCTTCAAAGAAGGAAATGAGAAGCTTAAAAAAGCGGCTGAATTGCTCTGAAAAGGGGGAATATTGACATGTGCCTTGCAAATGTTTATACTGACATCGATAAAAAGCTTATCATGAGCAGTACATCCTCCGTGAAAGTGGAGGGAGACAAGCTTGTTTTCCGCGATCTTTTCGGTATCCGGAAGGAAATCATCGGGACCATAAAAAGCATCGATCTTGAAAACAATATTGTGATTATTCATGAGAACAGCCTCCCGTAAAAGGGATGCTGTAAGCTGAAGGGGGGACATGATGAAGAACGAGAAGAAAAAGTTTATGACTTCCAGAGAAATGAAAAAAGCCGCTCTTCATACGCTGAAGCACCATTACGCCCTGCTGGTCATGGTCTGTCTGCTGGCCGCGCTTCTGCACACCAGATATACGGACGCCTTCAACAGAATTCAGAACGTGATAACAGGTAATTCCGAGGGCGTCATTTCCGATGTGCAGGCTGAGCTGGCCTCGGACAATGAACCGGTTAGCACCGGCATGCTGGGGAATCAGACAGCTACAAGTGTTCTGACCAGTATGCTGCTCGAAGGCGTGGAACGGGGCGATGAGCTTTCGCAGCAGATTCAGGCGCAGGCCATCGAAAATGCGAAGGATCCTTCCTTCGGAAGAACAAGAGGCTACCTTTCCGCGGCAATCAATACGCTCTCCTCGGGGGCGCTCTGGGTGAAGCTTGTCTCCGCGATGATGCAGATCAACCATTCGGACACGATTTCCGCCCTGATCGCGATCCTCGGGGCTCTTATGGTTTACCTCTTTTACTGGGCTTTCGTCCAGAAGTTCTACGAGGCGGTCATGTGCCGGTTTTTCCTGGAAGCCCGCACTTATAAGAGGGTGCCGTATACCCGCTTCCTGTATTTTCATCAGATCCGCTGCTGGGTAAAAGCAACCAAAACGCTGGTCCTTACGGAAATCCGGCTCATGCTGTGGAGCTTAACGATCATAGGCGGTCCCATCAAGTATTTTTCCTACTATATGGTTCCCTATATCGTTGCCGAGAATCCGGATATCCGGGCCAGAGATGCCATCAGGCTGTCCCGCGAGATGATGAAAGGTCACAAATGGGATCTCTTCGTCAAGCAGCTATCATTTATAGGATGGTATATTCTGGACGCGTTTTCGTACGGAATCGTAAACGTTCTGTTCCTCAATCCGTATATAGCGGCTTCCATGACCGAATACTACGTTAAGCTCAGGGACGAGGCGAAGGCGAAGCAGATCATGAACGCCGAACTGCTGAATGATACCTGGCTCTACGAGAAAGCGGATGACGGGAGCCTGGCCGGCGTCTATGCCGTGGAGAGAGCCGAGCTTGAGTCCCCGCAGCCGGAAGAGCCGCGCAGGATGGGTTTCTTCAACTTTGTTGCGGACTGGTTCGGTGTGGTTCTGAAACAGACGCCGGAAGAGGAGGCTTATGAGAGAAGCCAGGCGACCAAAGCGCGTCTTATCGAAGCTAAGAGCGTTCTCGCAAAGGAATCTTACCCGGTGCGCCTGGTTGTCGCCCCGGGGCGCGTGAAGGATCCGAGAGCAGAAGGTATCTATTACATGAGAAACTATTCGCTCACAACGATCTGCTTCCTGTTCCTCATTCTTTCGTTTACCGGCTGGCTCTGGGAGGTCTCCCTGCATCTCATTGAGACAGGTAAATTCGTCAACCGCGGCGTTCTGCACGGTCCCTGGCTGCCGATCTACGGAACAGGCGCCATCATCGTTATACTGTTCCTCAAGAAGCTCCGCAGCAATCTGCCGCTTCATTTTGCGGCGTCGATCGTTCTCTGCGGATTTGTGGAATATTTTACGGGATGGTTCCTTGAAATGACGCATGACGGTCAGAAGTGGTGGGATTATTCCGGATACTTCCTGAATATTCAGGGCAGGGTCTGTGCGGAAGGCCTGCTTGCATTCGGAATCCTGGGATCGGTCATCATTTACCTGCTGGCTCCGGCTCTTGACACGATGACGAGACAGCTTCCGGTCAAGGCTTTTACGATCGCGGTGGCGGTTGTTATGTGCGTGTTCCTCGTGGACAATACATATTCATCGAAGCATCCGAATATGGGTGAAGGCATCACGGATATCGAGCCCGGCGGCGCCGAGACAACAAATGAAGGAGAGGAGAGTCGGACAGACTAGGCGATTGCCGGGGTAATCTGGCCCGGAGGACTGACATAAATGTATACATACCTGATACCATCTGCTTATGTAGTGACTTATATTCTGATGACTTTGATGCTGCACGGCCTGTTTCTCTTTGCATTTCCCTCCTACAGGGACCATAAGGGGTTTGCCGTGGCGGTGGTATTGCTGCTTCTCATCGGCGTACTGCCTCCCGTTCTGGGGGCATTTCTTCCGGATTCCGCGTTCAAATTCTTCATGATGCGGATCGGAAATGTGATCCTGGGCTTCCTTTTCTACATGATACTCCTTGAGCTTGCAGCCTGGCTTCTGCTGCTTCTCATTTTCCTCTTTGGAAGCGGCAAGAGAGAGGCTCTCATGGCGGCGGCAAGGGTGCTTCTTGCAGTAGTCTGCCTGGGAACGATCCTCGTGAACGCGTACGGTCTCGTCCATGCGCAGGATGTGAAGGTGCACTCGCTTGATGTGACGATCGATAAGGAGCTGAAAACGGATCTGGGCGAGAGGCCGCTCAAGGTTGTCCTGCTCGGTGACCTGCACATGAGCGTCAACTCGCACCCCGAGACCATGCAGAAGATGGTCGACCTCGTCAATGCACAGGACGCGGACCTGGTGCTCACCGCCGGGGACTTCCTGACAAGCACCTATTATGGCCTGAGAGAGCCGGAAGTCTACCAGGAGATCCTGAAGGGGATCAAGTCCAGATACGGCAGCTACGGCGTCTACGGGAACCACGATGTCGAGGAGCCTCTCTTCGGAGGATTCCCCATGACGGCGGTCGAGGACGCCGTGAGAAGCAAGGAAGTGACGGATTTCATCTGCGGCTGCGGTATGGAGGTGCTTTCGGATGAGGTCGTAAAGGTCGTGGACGATTCAATCGTTCTGGTTCTGCGTGAGGACGGCGAGAAGTCCGGCAGAGGCACTGAGGAGCGCCTTACGGCTTCGGAGCTCATGAAGGGAATCGATACCTCGCTGCCGGTTCTGGTGCTTGAGCATGAGCCGGTTGATTATAAGAACCTGAAGGCAAACGGCGCCGACCTTGCGCTGAGCGGCCACACGCATGCCGGCCAGATATTCCCCGCAACCCTGTTCACGCCGTTCTTCAATGAGAACAATTACGGGTTCAAGGTTGTGGATGACCTCCAGACGGTCGTCACGTCGGGTGTCGGCTATTACGGTCCGCCTCTTCGGGTAGGCTGCGACAGCGAGATCATGGTGGTAAATGTTTATTTTACGAAATAAAAGCGTAAGAGGACTGTCCGGAAGGGCGGTCCTCTTTTTAAATGGAAAAAATATCATAAATCTATCTAATTATCTGTGCGGAAAATGTCCGTTTATGCTACAATAGTCACATAATAATCGTAAACAGGGAGGACAAGATGGCTGATAAAATGTACCATATGGCTGATGAGATCCGTTCCGAGATGGAGCGCATACCGAACTGTACGGTTATCTTTTATTCAAAGAACAACCGATATGAGCTTGTCATGATCACGGACCGGTTCCTTGAGGCCCTGCAGCTTCAGAGGGAGACTTTTGAGGAATATTTTTTCAATAACCTGAATGTGTTCTTCCATCCGGACGACAGGATCAGCCTTGAGAGCAAGCTGTATGAGATGCTCAGGGCTCCCGGAACGCTTTATCCGTTCCGCATGCGGCTCAACGTGAACGGAGAGTACCGCTGGTTTCGGGGAAATATGGAAGCCCGGGAGGCGGACGACGGCGGAAAGCTGATCTATGTCACGACCATGGATATCACGGAGGACCACAACCGGCATGCCCGGGACAAGGTCCGTGACATTCTTCTTGCGAAGGTGCTCGACACCACCCAGACCTGCATGTTCTGGAAGGATACGGAGCGCAGGTTCGTGGGCGTCAATCAGGCATTCCTCGATTTCTACGGCTTTCCTTCGGAGGATGTTCTGATCGGCAAGACGGACGAGGATATGGGCTGGCATGACGATCCGGAGCCCTTCCGCAAGGACGAGGAGAGAGTCCTTAAGGGCGCCAGCGTGAGGCTTGCCCGGGGCACGTGCCGGGTCCACGGGGAAAACAGGGATATCTTTGCGACCAAGGCGCCTGCCTATGACGGGGATACGATCATCGGTCTCGTGGGAACGTTTCTGGATGCGACGGAGACGCTCTCGCAGCAAAGAAAGATAGAGGAGCTCTCCAAGGAGCTCGCCCGCTCTCTTGAGAAGGAGAAGCAGCTCAATGCTGATATGGGACGGTTCATGTCCCGCCTGAGCCACGAGCTTCGGACCCCGATGAACGCGGTGATCGGCCTCTCGGCGCTCGGACTTGAGCAGGAGACGCTGGAAGGAGCAAAAAACTATCTGGAAAATATCCGCATCTCCGGCCGGTACCTGCTCTCGATCATCAACGAGGTGCTGGAGCTCAACAAGGCGGAAGCCGGCGATGTGAAGCTGAATCCGGTGGAGTCAAACCTTAAAAGTCTTTTCAGGGAGATGCATGCGATCATCGATCCGCTGGCTCTCAAGAAGGGCATCTCGGTGGTTATGGATGAGAAGGGCATCCTCTACGAGGACATGTGCTTCGATATTGTCCGTTTGAAGCAGATCCTCATCAATCTGCTCAACAACGCCGTGAAATTCACGGAGCGGGGCGGCCACATCAACCTCTCTGTCGGGCAGGAGCTTTTGGAGGGCAATATCAGAAACACGTTTACGATAACAGACGACGGCTGCGGGATCAGCGAGTCGTTCCTGCCCAGCATATTTGTTCCGTTTGCCCAGGAGAACCGGAATCCGTCCAAATACGGCAGCGGGACGGGCCTCGGGCTCACGATCACAAGGACGCTCATACAGATGATGGGCGGAGATATCCGGGTGGAGAGCAAGGAAGGAGAGGGAACCGCATTTTACGTAACCGTTGATTTTCCTGCCTGCTGTCCGGTCTCGCCTGCCGTGGAAAAAGAACGCCGGGAGCCGAAAACATATGACCTGATCCGGGGGATGAGGGTTCTTCTCGCGGAGGACAATGTGATCAACCAGAAGGTGGCCTGCGGTATTCTCGGGCGGGTCGATATCTGCGTCGATGTGGCGGACAACGGTGAGGCTGCGGCCGACATGTTCCAGAACTCGCCGGAAGGCTGCTACGGGGCGATCCTGATGGATATCCACATGCCTGTCATGAACGGACTCATGGCTACCCGGAAGATCCGGGCGATGGACAGGGACGACGCGAAAACAGTCCCGATCATCGCGATGTCCGCGGATGTGTTTGACGAATCGATCATCAAAGCCAGGGAGTGCGGGATGACGGGGTATATCACCAAGCCGCTGGACATGGAAGCACTCTATGACGAACTGGAGACACAGATCAAAATATTTAAAGATTTGACAGACATAAAGGAGTAAAAGCAATGACATTTATGACCGAAATGCTGAGGAGATCCTTCAAGGCAGGCGACGACAAGCGGGACAAAGGGCTCACAACGCCGCCGGACATCGAGCGCCGTGACAACATCCTCTACGGGACGGATGCGGCCTGGCAGAAGCTGGATGTCTACCGCCCGAAGGGAACGGCAGGGAAACTCCCTGTGATCGTGAGCATTCACGGCGGCGGTTGGACCTACGGGGACAAGGAGCGCTACCAGTGGTACTGCATGAACCTTGCCCAGAGGGGATTTGCGGTTGTCAATTTCACCTACCGGGTGGCGCCTGAGTTCAAGTTCCCTGCAGGCCTGGTCGACACAAATCTGGTGTTTGAGTGGATGTTTCGGAATGATGAGTGGTTTGACATGGAGAAAATCTATGCGGTCGGAGATTCTGCCGGCGCCCATATGCTGACGATCTACTCGGCGGCCTGCACGGATCCCTCCTATGCGGCCCGCATGGGCTTTGAGACGCCGAGATACCCGGACGGGCGGCCGTTCGTGCCGGCGGCGGTCGGGCTCAACTGCGGTATCTATGAGATCGACCTCGGGAGTAAGGACACGTCCGCCCTGACAAAAGGCCTGATGGATGCCCTGCTTGCGGAACACGGAAGCGATGAGGAGATCGCACTCATCAATCCGATTCCCTTTATCAATGAGAAATTCCCCAGAGCGTATATCATGACGGCAAATAAGGACCCGCTCGCGGGGCCGCCGGCACAGAAGCATCTTGCGGAGAAACTGGCGGCTGTGGGCGTTTCATTTGTCGATAAGACCTACGGGACGGAGGAAGAGCCGCTTAATCATGTTTTCCACTGCAACATCAAGACGGAAGAGGCGAAGATCTGCAATGACGACGAGTGCAGGTTCTTCCTGGAGGGCTAAGGGATGGAAGAGAAGAATCTTATCAACGTGGACCCGCGGGTGAAGAAAGTACTGACGGTTGTGATTCCTCTCATTATCGCATGCCTGTCATTTTTCGTAGCCGCAAAATGGGCGACAAATGTAGACACCTATGCGAAGACGATCGCATCGCTCGATGAAAAGAAGCAGAACGTGATGGAGCTCACGGCGGCTTCCACGGCGGCCTCGGCTGCGATCACGCTGATCCCGGGGGATGTGGCGACCCCGATCGCGACCAAACTGGCCGATATCAGCGGGTATTTTGTGATCGTGATCTGCGCGCTCTATCTGGAGAAATATTTGCTCACGATCCTTGGAGCTGCGGCGTGCAAAGTTCTGATACCGCTGGGATGCGTTATGTGGGCTCTGACGCCCTTCTGGAAAAAGCCTTTTCTTAAAACGACGGCGCTGAAGCTGTTTGCATTTGCGGCAGCGATCATGCTGATCGTACCCGCAAGCGCATGGGTTTCGGATATGATCGAGACAACCTACGGGGAGTCGATCAACGCGACGCTGGAGGCCGCCACGGAGACCGTGGAGGACCTGGAGTCCAACGCGGAGTCCGCAGTCGCGGAGGCGGCCGAAAATGCCTCAGAAGGGGCGGAGAGCACCGAATCGGAGCTCTCCTGGTGGGAGAGACTGACCGGGACCGTGACATCCGCTGCGGGAGATATCATCGAGGCGGCGAAGGACAAGGTCACGGTGGCGACCTCTACCTTTGAGAGGGTCCTGAACAACATGATCGAGGCGCTGGCGGTGATGATCGTGACCTCCTGCGTGATTCCGATCCTGGTGCTGGTGTTCTTTGTCTGGCTGATCAAGCTGGTGTTCAATGTGAGCGTGCCGATGCCGCCGATGGGGAAGCCGCCTGTTCCGGGGAAGTGAACGGAAAATGTTTTCATACAAAAAAACAGCTCTCTTGACGAGAGCTGCTTTTTTTGTCCTGGTTATTATTTTCCGGTGATCTTCTTGATCGCGATCTTCGCGCCGCGCTTCGCCGCGTAGGAGGCGATGAGCGGAAGCTTGTCCTCGCACCGGATCATGTGGGTTGCGTTCGGATGCGTCCTCTCGAGGTGGATCGCGTCGAAATTACAGCGGGTCGTGCAGAGTCCGCAGCCGATGCAGCGGTTCTCGTCGACCTTGGAGGCACCGCAGCCGAGGCATCTTGCCGCCTCTGTCTTCACCTGCTCCTCGGTGAGGGTCAGGCGGAGATCGTCGAAGGTCTTCGCGGCGATACCGGCCTTTTTGCCCGGGATCTGGCGCTTCGCGTTGTCGAAGGTCTCCACGTAGATATCATCCTTGTTGAGCTCCTTGAAGAGGCGGAGGTCACGGTTGATCGTGAGAGAGTTGCCCGGGTGGACGAAGCGGTTGATGGAGACCATGCCCTCGCGGCCTGCCGCGATCGCGTCGATCGCGAACTTCGGTCCGGAGTAGACGTCGCCGCCGACGAAGATGTCCGGCTCAGCGGTCTGATAGGTCACCGGATCCGCCTTAGCCGTGCCGTTGCGGTTGAGCTCGACCCTGGATCCCTTGAGGAGATCGCCCCACTCGATGCTCTGGCCGATGGAGAGAAGGATATTCTCGCACTCGATGGTGATGGTTTCATTTTCATCATAGACCGGGCTGAAGCGGTGATCCGCATCGTAGACGGAGATGCACTTCTTGAAGACGATGCCGGTCACGCGGCCGTCCTTCGTGAGGACCTCCTTCGGGCCCCAGCCGTTCATGACCCTGATGCCTTCCTCGCGGGCCTCTTCGACCTCGTCGCGAGCGGCGGGCATTTCATTTTCGGACTCAAGGCAGAGCATCGTGACGGACTCCGTGCCGGTGCGGAGGGCAGTGCGGGCGACGTCGACCGCGACATTGCCGCCGCCGACAACGACCGTGCGGCCTTCAAGGCGAACCGTGTGGTCAAGGTTCACGCGGCGCAGGAAATGAACACCGGTCTCAACGCCCTCGGCATCCTCGCCCAGAACGCCGGTCATGCGGCCGCCCTGGGCGCCGATCGCGATGTAGAAGGCCTTGTAGCCTTCAGCGCGGAGCTCGTCGAGCGTTACGTCCTTGCCGACCTCAACGCCGCAGCGGATCTCGGCGCCCATCTCGCGGATGACGTCGATCTCAGCCTTCAGGATGTCCTTCTCGAGGCGGAAGCTCGGAATGCCGTTGATCAGCATGCCGCCCGGAACCGGCTCCTTCTCGAAGACGGTGACCGGGTAACCTTCGCGGCGGAGATAGTAAGCTGCGGAGAGACCTGCCGGGCCGGAGCCGATGACCGCGATCTTGTAGTCGGTCCACTCCTTGCCTTCACCGTTCTCGCAGAGCGGGATATAGCGGTCCTCGGCGTTCAGATCGAGGGAGGCGATGTATTTCTTGATCTCGTCGATCGCGAGCGGCTGGTCGATCGTGCCGCGCGTGCAGGCGTCCTCGCAGCGGCGGTTGCAGACGGAGCCGCAGACTGCCGGGAACGGGTTGTCCTGCTTGATGAGCTCGAGCGCCTCGCGGTAGCGGCCTTCGGCGGCCATCTTGATGTAGCCCTGGATCGCCAGGTGAGCCGGACATGCGGTTTTGCAGGGAGCCGTGCCGGTGTCGTAGACGTTCAGCTTGGATGTGTCGCGGTAGTTGTAGTTCCACTTGTCCGGGCCCCAGACATTGCTGTTCGGGAGCTCGCTGACCGGATACGTGACCTCGCCGTGCTTCGTGCAGAGCTTCTGGCCGAGACGGGCGGCTCCCACCGGACATACTTCGACGCATTTGCCGCAGGCGACGCATTTCTCCTTGTCGACCTTGGCGCGGTAGGCGGAGGCGGACATATTCGGGGTGTTGTAGAGCTGGGAGGTGCGGAGAGCGTTGCAGACGCCCGGAGCGCAGTTGCAGATCGCGACGATCTTGTCCTCGCCGTCGATGTTGGTGACCTGGTGGACGAAGCCCTTGCGCTCGGCGCGGGCCAGGATCTCCAGAGCCTCCTCCTTGGTGACGTAGCGGCCCATGTCGCGGCTGATCATCCATTCGGCGAGGTCGCCGAGGCCCATGCAGTACTCGCCCTCGATCTCGCCGGAGCCTTCGCCGCGGTGGGTCTGCTGCTTGCGGCAGGTGCAGATGCCGACGGAGATCTTGTCGTACTTGTCGAGCCAGTGGGAGATGTGCTCGAGGTTCACGGATTTGTTCTCGGTCTCGATGGCCTTCTCGACCGGGATGACGTGCATGCCGATGCCGGCGCCGCCTTCCGGAACCATCTGGGTGACGCCCGCGAGCGGGAGCTGGGTCATCAGGTTGAAGAATGTGAAGAGCTCCGGATGCTCGTCCGTCAGCTTGTCGTTCATGACCATGAACTCGGCGCTGCCCGGCACGAAGATCGGAAGGTTCCACATCTTGACATGGGGCGGTTTCTTGCGGCGGGTCATTTCTATCATGCCGATCCAGCTTAAGCGCTCGATCATTTTCTTCGTGTCCTCGAAGCTCATGCCGTTCATTTTCGCGAGCTGGCTGACCGTGTAGGGCACGCGGGTCTTCTTGAAGTTCAGGAGGAAGCGGACCTCATCCTTGGTCAGGATGCGGTCGAGGGCCCAGTACTCCGGGTCACGGTTGTTGACCGTGCGGGTGTAGCGCTTGATGTAGCGGTCGGTGATCATCATGGCGAGCTTCAGGACCATTTTTTCCTTTTCCTTGTCAGGCGCGACGTAGTTCTCGTCCTGCCAGAAGTCCCGCTCGTTGATCATCGGGTCGCCGAGCTTCCATTTGGCCAGGCGCTCTTTGTTTTTCGGGTCATTTTCGAACATTACAGGCATAGAAGGTCTCCTTTATAGTAAAAAATGAAAAGCATAATATACCACAGGGGGCGGGCAAGGCGCGAAGCGCCTCTGACCGCCACATGAAGCAGCCGCGCAGCGGCTGCGAATAGGGGGTGCTGAATAGTTACGTTTATTTTAACATGTATGCGCATAAGAATCAATTTGAATTGTGAGAATTGCACGAGATGTAAATGAAAACGCGGGTGCAATTTGTGCGATTGGACAGCGATAAATTGTTTTAAAAATTTTGAAAAAAGGTGTTGACAAATGGGGGAGAGGTGACTATAATAGCATTTGTTGACGCGGTAAACAAAAAAACAAGTCAACGGTTCGCGGAAGTGTCGGAATTGGCAGACGAGCTAGACTAAGGATCTAGTGGCTATTGCAGTCGTGAGGGTTCAAGTCCCTTCTTCCGCATTCAGATACATGCAAAAGGTGTACAAAGGACTCCGAAAAGCCTTATAAATAAAGGCATTTCGGAGATTTTTTTGTCAAAGGGGTACGAGGGGCAGAAGCAATTCTGCCCTTTTTTTGCCCCCTTTTGCCACCTATGGCACAAAAGGGCCAAAAGTAAAGATTGTGAGGGAAAAAAACTTTTAAGACACCTTCAGCGCCCTACGGCGGCCCCGGGCGGTTACGCCCGGGGAGAGCGGCACTGAAGAGGAATTGCTGCATGAAAACGGGCAGGGACGGGAGGCGCCAGGCGGAAGCCGCGCTATTTTTTTTGATGCCGATACCGAAAATTCAAGATAATCTTGAAATTTAAAGATTTGCTTGAAAAATCTGAAAAAGGATGTTATAGTCAAAATAAAATAAAGTTTGTGTTAAGCACTGAAGGAGATCCGGAAAGGATCCCGGAAGGGAGATTGGAATGAAAAGAAAACTTACAGCTGCGATCCTGGCCGCTATGATCGTATTCGGAGCCGCTGGTTGTCAGAATGCTGCACCGGCCACGGAGCCGGCTGCATCGTCGGCAGTGACGCCGGCAGAGGATCCGACGGCCACGCCGACAGCAACACCGAAAGCAACGGCCACGCCGACAGCAACACCGAAAGCAACGGCCACGCCGACAGCGACACCGAAAGCAACGGCCACCCCGACAGCAACACCGAAGGCAACGGCCACCCCGACGGCAACGCCGAAGGCAACGGCCACCCCGACAGCAACGCCGAAGCCGACGGCAGCTCCCACAGCGACGCCGAAGCCGACGGCAGCACCAACGGCAACGCCGAAGCCGACGGCAGCACCAACGGCAACGCCGAAGCCGACGGCAGCTCCGACGGCAACACCGAAGCCGACGGCAGCTCCGACGGCAACACCGAAACCGACGGCAGCTCCGACGGCCACTCCGGCCCACGTGCATTCCTGGGAGACGATCACCGTTACGGATCGGGAAGCGTATGACGAGCAGCAGCTTGTGAAGGAAGCGTATGACGAGCAGCAGCTTGTCCGGGAAGCCTGGGACGAGCAGCAGCTTGTGAAGGAAGCCTGGGACGAGCAGGTACTTGTCAGCGAAGCATGGGATGAACCGGTTTATGATTTTGCGGATCAGTGTAATAAGTGTGATTTTACTACGTTTGATGGAGATGCGATTACCGAGCATTGTTTTGAGCATCAAAGCGGATATCATACAGTCCGGGTTCAGGTCGATACAATCCATCATGATGCAGTATATGAGACTGTCCATCACGAGGCCGAGTATAAGAACGTACACCACGACGCCGAGTACAAGACCGTGCATTATGATGCAGTTTACGAGACCGTGCATCACGATGCGGTGACTCATACTGAGACACGCTGCGCAACTTGCGGAGCAAAGAAATAAATATTTCAATATCGAATAAGACATACAAAAAGAACCGTCCGGAATGGGCGGTTTTTTTGTGTCTATAAGCAAATCATGTGTGATTAGCTGCGTTATAGCGACATCGATAGAGGATGCTGATTATGCATCCTCTACTTTAGCTTTATCAAGCAATTCAGCTCTTTTTTTTAATTTAGCTTCTTCCCCAGCGGCATTGACCTCATTTAATTCCTCCTGGCTGAGAATTTCATCTGCATTAGCGGATCCAAATGTTTTTTCCATCAGGACCAGGAACTCTTTTCTCTTAGCCTCATCAAGCTGGAGAAAATTAGTAAGTGCCTGTGTTGCCCAATCGCTGAGGTCTAGCATAGCGGCAACTTTTGCGGCAGTTCCGGAAGCGCTAGTTGGACGCATATCGCCATATCCAGAAATAAGCCAATCATAAGAAACCCCAAATTCTCGGGATATAGCTTTAGCCATTTGGCCGGTTAAGTCTCTGTTTCTGTTTTCAATATTGGATATTGCACTACGTCCAACACCGAGGCGCTTTCCAAATGCTTCCATTGTTAAGCCTTCTGATAATCTTACGTTTCTTACTCTATCTGCTTTATCCATATCAACGTTTCCTTTCTGTAAACATAATACCATTTGACAATAGTTATTTCAATAAAAAAAGTTCACGAAGAATACTAAAAAATGTTGACGAGGTATTCAAAGAATACTATAATGTATTCAGCGAAACGGTTTTTTTAAAGGAGGTACACATGAGCGAGAGTAATGAAGAAATGGGACAGAATATCGATTTGCGAGAGGCAATCGAAGCCGGTATCCAGCTTAAGAGGACGGATGCTGGCGGAGATTATTTTCGGGGAGTCGCGGACGGTGTCTTATTAAGATTTGATGCTGTCAAACGAATGTTTGATCCGGCGAAAGATTCCCAAATACAAGTTTCAAAAAAGTAATTTGCATGGAAGGAAATCATGGGAAAGAAGACTGATGAAGCATTAGATAATATGCGCTTCCTTGACTGGCGAGGGATCCCGTATCTCCAGAAGAAGGACCTGGTTAAGTTCACCGGATTCTCGCGCACAACGGTTAAGGAACGTGTGGATGAGATCGAGGAGATGTCCGGCAAGGGCAAGCGGTATAACGAGTACGCCGTTCTGAGGGATGGGAACGTCGTGCTGGTGAACGTCCTTGTCCTGGTTGATTACCTGAAATACCGGTCGGATCTGAGGGACAGCGTCGCCAAATTTTCTGTTCCGGCGTTCGATCCCTCGAAAATCATGACAATCATGGGCTGGTGGAATAAGGAGGTGGTCAGAGAAGCATGAGCTGGAAAGTCAAAACGCTGGATGACCTGAAGAACCAGGATATCCCCGGAGTTGTCGTTGCTGACGATGGACGGGAGTTCGACTACATCGGTGGCTGCATGACGATCATGCACGACGGCAAGCGATATCCGGTAATAAGGAGCCTACCCGGTCTCCTGGATCGTCAGATCGCAATCGTGATGGAGGAGCTTGCGAAGGAAGGCAAGCGGAGCACCGCAACGGTTCGGTTCGCTTGTCGGGAAGGACCGGAAGGGATTGAGGAACTGGTATATGAAGGCCCCGGACGGATGATCCGGATGGTCAGCCCTGAAACAGACAGCAAGCTGCTCCCGGTTTGTCCGGAGAGCTTGCCGGAAGCAATAAAAGTATTTCAAGGAGAAAATTGAGTATGAAAAACAGATTAGCAAAGAGGATCGCCGCAAGCGCGATGGCTATCGCGGTCACAGTCACAACTCTCATGGGGAACACGGCTGCATATACTCTTGCGGACGACACTGGATCCGTGGAAGAAGCGGTCCAGGAAGAAGAGATCGCGGAGGTTGCTGCCGTATCAGATCCGGATCTTGCCGTTGAATCGATCACGGCCGCGGTTGAAACTGAACCGGCTGCGGAAGAGACGGCTCCGGAGCCGGAACAGGAGGCGGTCATCGTAGAAGAGACCGCGACGATCCCCGAGGTCGTCGAGAGTGAGCCGGCTGTCGTGGAAGAAGAAGAGACCTCCGGCGAAGGATATGAGGCCGGGGAATACTCCGAGACGATCGACAGCGGCGCAACGGAAGGAGTCGTAGTCGTAGACGAGAGCGTCGCGGAAGTGACGGAAGATGAAGCTGTAGCGGACCCCGCCGAAGTGACCGAGGAGGTCACGGAAGAGACCGAGGATGTCGTTGAAACTTCCGAGGAAATCGAAGAACCGGCAGAGACCACAGAGAGCGAAGAGGCTGAGGCGGAAAGCATCGAAGAGATCGAAGAGATTGATGCTCCGGTCTTTGTTGGTTCCGTCGATTCCGGCCTCACATCTCAGCTTACTAATGTAGGCGCGGCTGCTATCAACGGTGGTGATGGCCGGCCTTACTTCAACGGCAACGGCTCTCAGACGGCGAGCGGGGCGATGGTTTATGCCGGGACCCGCGCATATACGGCTTCCTTCAATGGCGGCAGTTATACCGCGTATTGCGTAGAGCCGGAGTACCCGGGTGTGGCTACCAGCGAGACCCGTTCAGCATACGAGATCACGGACAGCTCCTGGAGCGGATGGGGCGCGAACATCCGAAAGATGATGTACTACACCTACGGCGCTCCGGGCGGAAACGTCGGTAACGCACCGTATGATCTGCTGATGTCCTGGGTAAGAGCAGATCTTGGGAAGCAGACAAATCCGCCGCAGAGTGAAGCGAATCTTGCTTATGCGTATTCCCACGTTGCTTTGTCTTTTGTGTTTTGTGAGATGAAGAACAGGATCTCTTACAGCGGCGACAATTCGCTGTGGGCGATTGGAGCGGAAGGCGTCTTTACGGATGCTCTTTCTAAAGCTCCGGCCGTTGCTCACAAGGCTTATGAGATGGCAGCCGCCCCGGCGGGCTTCAGGGTCTTCATTGTGCCCTCGCTGGCAGCAAAACAGCAGAGCTTCATGTTTTGGACATATACGCCGAGAGGCAGCCTCCAGGTTGTGAAGTACGTAAAGCCCAGGGATGACTGGGAAGGGAGTGCTCCGGAAGGAGCTACGGCTGCTAATTTCATTGGCGGCGAGTACTCCCCGCGTGGAACTGTCTACAAGGTCTACTCCGATGCCGGCTGCACAAGAGAAGTGGCAGCGCTCACGATGGGCGGCAGAAACGACCAGGCCCAGGCCGTTAAGGACGGATACTACACAAGCTATTCAAATGTCGTGACCCTTCCGGTTGGGACGTATTACGTCAAAGAAGTATCCGTTTCAAACAATAACCTGAACATTGATGGCCGGGTACACACCGTCACCGTTAGCGAAAACAATACAGAAACAGTTCCGGTCAGAACAGAGTCTACGGACACTATGGAGCCGGCCTGGCTTCAGATCGTCAAGAAATCCGCTGATCCGGATTACAAGGCAAGCCTTGAAGGCGCGGAATTTAAGATTTACAAGGCGAAGGATGGCGATAACTTCACCGGTTACATCGGAAAATTGACGACGGACGCTACCGGAAGAACGAAAGCTGTGACAGTCCCTATATATAAATCTCTGTGGGTGGTCGAGACAGTCGCCCCGGAAGGATATGAGCCGGCCGAACCGGTTGAAATCACCGGCCTTGCGAGAGGATGGGAAAACAGAAAGATCGTTACGGTCGATGAAGAACCGTCCGGATATCCGGTCGTCCTCCAGAAGTCCGTTGCGGCCGGTATGGAAGATATCGTCAAGAACAATCCGTGCTATGACCTCACCGGCACAACTTACGGTTTATATAAGTCGGAAGCTGACGCGAAGGCCGGGACCAACGAGGTTGCCCGCCTGGTCGTCGATTCGATCACCGAAGACCGGCTGACAGGAACGAGCAAGCCCGTGAACGTAGAAGTCGGAACCTACTACTACAAAGAACTGGCTGCCGGCACCGGCTACGGCCTCAACGACGAGATCAAGTCCATCAAGGTCACAACAGCCAACACGGCAGACAAACCCGCGATCATCAAGGCGGAAGACATCCCGAAGACGGACCCGGTCGTTATCGAGATCCATAAAGTCGATGCAGTGACTGGCGAGGCAGTCGGCGGCGCGACGCTGGAAGGAGCTCAATTCGAGATCCGGTATTATGCGGATTATTACACCGAAGATACTCTTCCGGCAGAAGCCTTCCGGACGTGGACAGTAAGAGCATTACTAAATAAGAATACCGGTCATTATCTTGCATCACTTAGATTATCAAACAGCGTCATCGGAGAACTTTCAGACGAATTATATGAACTTGGATCCAACAAGGGCGTTGTCCCTTACGGCACCGTTGCCGTCGTCGAGACTGTCCCGCCGACAGGCTATCAGCTCCCGGAGAATCCGATCCTGATGGTGAGACAGATCAATGATGATTACATCCAGGAGATCGCTACAACAGGAGCAGTCAACGAGGAACTGACCGTCGGAGATGAGATCGTCCGCGGCGGGCTGAAATTTGTCAAGGTCTCCGAAGACGGAAAGGCAATGCCGGGAGTCCCGTTCGTCCTTACATCCGTAACAACCGGCGAGAGCCACGTCATCGTCACGGACGCGGCCGGCAAGTTTTCCACGGAGGCTGCAAAGCATTCGAGCAACACAAACGCCAACGATGCAGCATACGCGGGCGGCAAGCTTGACGAGTCCAAACTGGATCCGACAGCCGGTATCTGGTTCGAGGGCAAGGTAGACGCGGACAAGCTGCACACGAACGATAAGTATGGGGCGCTGCCCTACGACACGTACACCCTGACGGAGCTGAGAGCTTCTACTAACAGAGGCAAGGAGCTCATCACGATGACGGTGAAGGTCGAAAAGAACGGAACCGTCGTAGATCTCGGAAACATTGAGGATCCGGACGCCGGAGCCGACACGGTCGTTTCCAACACGATCACCGGCAGTCAGTACGCGCTGGCTTCTAATGCAGAGTTTGAGGATCTTCTGACGGTGAGCGGTATCGAGAAGAATATCACGGCAGTCACATCTGCTTATGACGTGACCGCCGGCAGCTATATCCGGATTTCCGGTAGAGAACATGTCGAGACAGAGATCGAGGCCGTGAACGGCGGAGCCCAGGTGACGATTCCGTTCACGATCGATGGCTCGAGGCTGGCCGGCCACAAGGTCGCAATCGAGACCCTGATCTATATGGACGGCGAGCTCTATGTCGAGCACAACACGGATCATGACGTCGAGAGCGAGATGATCTATTTCCCGAAGCTTCTGACGAAGGCCGCCGACAAGGCGACAAAGACAAAGACGGTCGCCGCCACAAAGGACGCGGTCGTCGTTGATACGGTCACTTACAAAGAGATGCCGAAAGACCAGGAAGTCATCACGGTCGCTGAAGCGGTCCTTAAGGGCGCGACAGAGGCGGAAGACGAGGTCCTGGCAACGGTGAGAGGCACACAGACGGTCTCCGGAGACGGAACCTACACGGTCGAGATCCCGTTTGACGCGACAGCGTACGGCGGACGGAAAGTATATGTGACAGAAAGAAATTACATCGTGAAGCCGGACGGCACGGAAGTCCTGATCTCGGAGCACGTTGACAGAAACGATACGGCACAGACAGTATCCGTCCCGAAGATCGGAACGACACTGACAGATGAGGAGACGGAGACGCACGTCGCGCTGGGCCGCGAAGGCATGACACTCATTGATAAGGTCCCCTACATCGGCCTTGAAGTCGGGAAGACTTACGAGGTCGCGGGCACGCTTTACGACCAGAAGACCGGAAAGGAGCTGGTCGTAAACGGCGAGACGATCACGGCGTCCGGAAGCTTCACGGCGGAGACCGAAGACGGGGAGGCGGAAGTCGTCTTCACGTTCGACGGAAGCGGCCTCACCGGCAGAAGAGTTGTAGCGTTTGAGGAAGTCCGCTATAACGGCCTTTTAGTCGCGATTCACGCGGATCTCAATGATGAGAACCAGATCGTCCCGATCCCGGAGATCATCACAAAGGCTGCCGACAAGGCAACCGGCACAAAAACGGTCGCCGCAACGAAAGACGCGGTCGTCGTTGATACGGTCACGTATAAGGAAATGCCGGAGAACCAGGATGTGGTCACGGTCGCTGAAGCGGTCCTGAAGGGCGCGACGGCGGCGGAAGACAAAGTCCTGGCAACGGTCAGAGGCACACAGACAGTCTCCGAAGACGGAAGCTACACGGTCGAGATCCCGTTCGACGCGACGGAGTACGCCGGTCGGAAGGTCTACATCACGGAACGCAATTACATCGTAAAGCCGGACGGCACGGAGGTCCTGATCTCCCAGCACGTCGATCGCGACGACACGGAGCAGACGGTCTCGATCCCGAAGATCGGCACAAAGGCCGTAGGCGAGAAAACCGGAACATCCGAAGTGGCAGCCGAAGCAGATTGCCGCATCAAGGACACAGTCGAGTATTACGGCCTCACTGCCGGCGTGACCTACGAGGTAAAGGGAACAATGATCGATAAGGCCACCGGCGAAGAGCTGGTCGTGAACGGCAAGGCCGTCACCGCAACCGGCACCTTCACGGCGGAAGCCGAAGACGGCAAGGCAGAGGTAACGTTCGTATTCGACGGCCGGAACCTCGGCGGAAAGACATTTGTAGCATTTGAAGAGCTTTACAAGGACGGGATCCTGGTTGCCGTCCATGCGGACATCAATGACAAGGACCAGACGGTCACGGTCATCAGCATGGGTACGACGGCAACGGACGCCGGGACAGGTAGCAAGACCCTCACCCTCGGTGAGAACGTCAAGATCCGCGACTCGGTCGTCCTGAAGGGCCTCACAGTCGGCAACATCTACACCCTTAAGGGCGCGATGATGGACAAGGGCAACGGCAGCGATACGGGGATCACCGGCGAGACAAGCTTCAAGGCGATAAGCTCTGAAATGAGCGTCGACGTCATTATGACAATCGACACTAACAAGTACCAGAACCGGAGCCTGGTCGCGTTCGAGGAGCTGTACGACGGAAACGGGATCCTGATCACGGAGCACAAGGACCTGAATGATGAAGGTCAGACAGTGACGGTGCCGAAGATCCCCAACGGCTATATCACCGTCCCGCCGTCGTCCGTAACGAAGACGACTCCTCCGGTCAAGACCGGCGACACAACGAATGCAGTGCTGTACGTGCTGCTTGCAGCCGCGGCACTTGTGGTACTTACAATCACGATCATAAGGAGAAAAAAGATTGAAAAGATGGGTAACTAAAGCGGTGACCGCCGCCGCTATCTCATTTTTACTTCTCCAGGCCGGTCCGGCAGCCGTCATGGCTGCCGGGGACTCCGGCCAGGTCGTCAAAAAAACGACCTACGAGAAGGAGATCCCGAATACGCTTGACGCGGACATCATGGAGCGAAAGCTCTACGAAAGCGCGGGACTTTTTGAAAATGAGATCACAGAAGGCGGAAAAAAATACACGTTGGAGAATGTCTTCTATACCGTGGATGATATCGAGGAAACCTGGAAGGGCGAGGACAAGACCATCACCCTTACGGATATCAGGGAAGACGAGCTCCCGGGAGTCGGATATGAGATCACGGAGAACGGGGTCACATACATCGTCAAGGACGTCCATGTGACCGCGAGAGCGCCGAAACCGGCGACGGAAGAGATCACAGAGGATGTCCGCTACGCGGCCGGCGAATCGGTCCCGGCGGAGATCACCGTGACCCGTGAAGGAGAAGACGGAAGCTTTGAAGCACGTCTTACCCTGACCGGCACGGAAGCCTCCGGGGAGGCTCCTGAAACGAGGGAGATCCCGGTCATCTACCACAATTACGACGTTGACACGTATAGTTTCGGCGGGACGCAAGTTCCCAGGAACGACGAGAGGCCGGCCCTTGAAGGGCTGGAAGGTCAGATCCTCGCGTCCGCGGCCCTGGATCCGGCCGACTGGACCATCACGGATTACCGCTGGTCCGGAGCGCCCTATGAGTCCGGCGGAGAGCTGCTGCGTAACGCAGCAGCCACGGCAACGAGGAGAAGCACAGCGGTGACGGCCCACTACAGAGGGACGCACACCGTGGAGCAGCCGGATGTCGTGACCGCTGAGATCGAGTGCGAGACGGTCGTCTCCGATGAGTCTAAGCTTGTCGGGATGGGCCGCATCGCGACGGTCCATGTGACCGCGGAGGGCGTGTATTCGCCCGTTAAAAGCATCGTGCCGAAAGCCCTGCTGGCCGGCGCCGGCATAGTGGCTATTGCAGCAGCAGTATCGCTCATCCTTTTTGCAGCCGGGAAAAAGGATAAGAAAGACGGAAAGGAGGCATGACGGAAAAAAAGCAGTAACCCGTAGGCTTTTGGTGTAGCCCGGACCGGATCTTTCGGTCCGGAGAAAAGAAAAAGGAGAAAAAAATCTATGTCCCAGTTTGCAAACATTTTGGTCACCATCTGCAAAGCTATCGCGCCGTACACCTACGCGCTGGCAGCCGTCGCGCTCCTCGCTTGCGGCGTCATGTTTATCATCCCGTCGGATCGGACGCACCAGATGGCGATCAAGGCGCTGCCCTACATCATCGTGGGTTCGATTTTCGTGATAGGAGCGGTCAGCCTCGGCCAGTGGATCGGATCACAGATCACTTTTTGACCGGAAGAAAATGACAGTTTAAGGCTGCCGGGGCGTTGCCGCCCCCGGCAGCAGAAAGGAGATCAACAATGGCAAAAATCAATGGTTATACAGACGCGGTGCTTGCTTACCAGAAGGCCGAAGCCGGCAAGAGGCCGGCCGCGACGCTCCAGAAGATGGCTGACATGCTGGTAAGAAGCGGCAAGGAAGTCTTTGACAAGGCTGCCGGCGAAAACATCCAGGTGGAAGTCACGGCCTACGAGCCGGCCCAGGGCAGGGCCCGGGAAAACGGGCTTATCGGAAAGGCGGATATCCGGGTCAACAACTCGGTGACGATCCGGGACGTCTCCCTCTATGAGCGCGAGACTCCGGACGGGATCCATTTTCCGTCCGTATCCTTCCCGGCCTATAAAGACAGGTCCGGAGAGTGGCACGATTTCATTACCGGCGTAAGCCGGGAAGTCCGGGCGCTCACGGCGGAGGCGATCATTAAGGCTGACACTTACTGTGTCGCCACCGGACAGAAGACGATCGACGCGATCAAGAGTGCCGGAGCCGAAGCTAAAGAGGTCTGGTACGACGTCCGGACCTATAAGGCCCGCGAGGATGCCCGTGTCGAGGGCATGGCAAGCATCCGGATCGAGCCCCATGAGGGGGCTGAGAAGTCCCTTTTCACCATCAACAACGTCCGGATCCGGAAGAGTGACCGCGGGTATTACTACTCACAGATGCCTTCTGTCCGGAAGGGCGCGGAGTTCGAGGACGTCGTTGCCTTCCCCGGCAACACGGCAGCGTTTGTAAACAATATCGTTGTAGCGGATTTCAAGAAAAACCATGTCGAGAAGGCCGTGGAGGAGGCGGTCGAGCGGGCCAACAAGACCGCCCCGGCTCCGGAGCTGGGACCGGAAAGGGGCCACTAAGATGACCTGGAAGAAGAACTATTCCTCCGGAAAGAGTGCCGCGGAGAGGGTGGAGGAGATCACGAAAAAGCTGGAAGAGGGTATCCGTGATATCTATACATCCGGCAAATTTGCCGACTACCTCTCCTTCATGTCGAAGTTTCCGCACTACAGCGTCAATAACCAGATTTTAATCTTCTGCCAAAAGCCGGACTCCTCCCTCGTTTGCGGATATCGGAAATGGCAGGATGAGTTTGGCCGGAACGTCAAGAAAGGCGAAAAGGCTCTCCGGATCCTCGGTCCCCGGATCAAGAAGGAGATCGACCCGGATACGGGCCGGGAGGAGCAGAGGATCGTCGGATTCATGCCGCTTTCCGTCTTTGACGTCAGCCAAACGGAGGGAAAGGAGCTGCCGTCCCTCGCGCACCGGCTCACAGCAGATATCAGCGGCTTTGAGGAGATGCGGGACGCGATCATCAAGGCGGCACCGGTCCCGGTCTACATTGAGGACATCCCGTATCGTGATAGCACGAACGGCTACTTCAGCCCGACGGAAGGCAAGATCGTCGTCCGGGCGGGCCTCTCTGAGGCCCATACGCTGAAGACCCTGATCCATGAGACGGCACACAGCCGGCTGCACTGGGACCGGGAGCACGACAAGCTGAAGAAGATACCGACGACACAGGCGGAGATCGAGGCGGAAAGCGTCGCATACACCGTATGCAGCTATTACGGGATCGACTCCTCCGACTACTCATTCGGCTATGTGGCCGGATGGAGCCAAAAAATGGATACAAGCGAGCTAATGGCGAGCATGAATACGATCCAGACAGCGGCGCAGGAGATCATCAAAACGATCGACGCGGAGCTGATAAGGACGCAGGAGAAGGAGGCTTGCACAAGCCTTATCGTCATCCCGGACCAGGTGACGGAACAGGATTTCGGGAAGAGCGGGATCGAGGCAGCCATTGAGCGCGTAGAGAAAGGGCCGGTCATCGGCCCGGAAGAAAGGAGCATCGGGAGATAAAAATGGAACTACTACTCGGGATCGGCACGGGAGGGATTCAGGGAGGACAGCCCATCCCGGTACAATTTGCAGCCGGCCTTTTGGCCGTGTGGGCGCTGCTGTTTTTTAAAAAATTAAAAGCTTATCCAAAATCGTAACAGCCGGGCACAAGGCTAAAAACAGTGCCGATGGGGCGTGGCGCAGCTCGGTGCGCATCCGGCATAGCAGCATCTGTGTCGGAAGGTGCCGGTTCAAATCCGGCCGTCCCTTTCAGCTTCCTACCTTACATTACAACACGCGGGCCCGGCAATGTCACGCCGGGTCCGGCACGGAAGGAAGCAAGTAAAAATAAAGGAGAAACCAAAAATGTCAAATAAAGAAAAGAACCTGGAAGAAATGACCCCGCTGGAGCTGCTGAACCGGCTTGAATCCATGATCGACGACTACATGCTCCTTTTCGATCGTTATAGCAAATACCTGAAGGAAAAGGGCCTTGAAGACGATTTCATGCGCTTCCTGGAACGGGAGAGCAGAAATGCTCAATAAAGTGTTTGATGTGGTCATCCGGATGGTCGAGAAGATCTATCCCGCCCCGGAACTGGTCCCGGAGGACAACCACAATCCGCCCGTGGATCTTACGCAAAAAGCACGCCTGGAATCCATCCAGCGGGCAGATTAAGAAGGAGGCAGCATGAAGATCGATATATTTGATGTCATGGGTAACATTAGAAAACAGGAGGGCACGAAGGCCCCGGCCGGAACGTCCACCGAAGACGTCCTTCAGGCACAGAAGGGCGTCGAAGACTCGAAGATGGTCATGCAGATCAACCGCCTGATCTCGGATCCGAAGAAACTGATCATCCTCCTGGCCGTGGTCGATGTCCTTGTCCTCCTGGCCTGGAACTGGGCTTACAATACACTTTTTAACCTGGCGCGCCTTGCCAACGATCCCGGTAATCCGATGAGATACCTCGGACTCGGGAACGTCCTTCCCAACTTCAGCAACATCGGGGCCCTCGGGGCTTTCGGATGGGTGCTGCATTTACTTATCCTGCCGGCGGCTATCGCCGTGCTGGATATCCTGAATGGCTATAAGATCTATGTCTCCCACGCCGATATCCTTAACAAGGGTCAGCACGGGTCGGAACGCTGGACGACCGTAGAGGAGATCAAGGCCCAGTATAAGGAGATCCCCGACAAGGAGAAGCCTTATGAGGGCCGGCCCGGAACGATCGTCGCCCATATCGGGGACAAGATCTACATAGACGACTCACCGGTCAATAACCTCATAATCGGTATCACCCGCTCCGGCAAGGGCGAGTGCTACGTATTTCCCTCAATAGACGTCTATTCAAGATCCTCACAAAAGCCGTCTCTCATCTGCACGGATCCGAAGATGGAGCTTTATAAGAGCTCAAAAAAGACCCTGGAAGAGCGCGGGTACGACGTATACCTGATGAACCTGGACGACCCGCTTCACAGCATGGGGTTCGACCCGCTGAAGCTTTGCGTGGAAGCCTACAAAAAGGGTGATTACGCAAACGCGGAGCTTCTGGCGAACAGCTTTTCCTACTCCGTCTTCAACTCCTCCCAGCAGAACGGCGGGGACGAGTTCTTTACTAAGACCGCGACGATACTTTCGACCGCCCTCATCATCGCCATGATCGAGGACTGCATCGCGGAGGACGAGAGAGTAAACAAGAAGCGCCTTGCGATATGGAAGCAGGGCCGCAGCGCATTCGATGCGCTTGAAGAGGAAGATAAGGCCAACGAGCGCTACAACTTCCGCGAGTACATGAAGGCGAAGGAAGAGGAGCGAAAAAAGGACCCGACGAAAGACAAGGTGGATCCCCTTCAGGATCCGGATATCGAGTATATCCCGGACGACTACGAGTTCGTGTACCGCGATGACAACGCGAAGAAGATCAACATCTATTCGATCCTGAACAACTTCACGGAGCTATCAAACGTCCGGACAAATAATCCCAACATCTCGGGGGTTGATCTTTACTTTACCCAGCGTCCGAAGATGGACCGGGCGAAGATCAAGTACAGTTCTGTGGAGCTGTCCGGCGACCGGACGAAAGGCAGCATTTACGCAAGTATGCTGGCCGACTTCACGATCTTTACCTTTGAGAATGTCGCGAAGATGACGTGCGAGAGCACGATCAACCTCCGTGACATCGGTTTCGGGGATCGGCCTGTCGCGGTCTTCCTCGGGATCCCGGACTATGACAAGTCAACGCACTTCCTGGCGTCGGTCTTCATCAGGCAGGTCTACTTTGCCCTGGCAAAGGAGGCGACCAACACAAAGTCCGGTAAATGCACCAGGCAGGTCAAGTTCATCTGTGACGAGTTCGGAAACCTCCCGTCGATCGAGGCGATGGACTCCATCATCACGGTCTGCCTGGGACGAAACATCTCCTTTGACATGTATATTCAGGCTTACGCCCAGCTCCGAGCCCACTACGGCGACGATATGGAGACGATCGTTGATAACTGTGGAAACCAGATCTACATCCTCACCAACGACTCACAAACGGCGGAGTCCTTCTCAAAGCTGATCGGTTCAAGGACCAGGATCTCGCTTCAGCGCTCCGGGGGAAAGATGTCCCTTAACAAGCAGTTCACGGAGAACGTGGAGGAGGAACCGCTTCTAAATCCCAACCGCCTGATGAGCCTTCTGCCCGGCGAGATCGTCGTGAAGAGAGTCATGAAGCGAGAGGATCTTCAGCACAATCCGGTCCACCCGCACCCGATTTTCAACTCCGTTGAGACAGGTACAGCCTTCAAATATCGCTGGCAGTACCTGAAGGACACATTCCCGGATCCGGATACGTACAGCATCCGGGATGTCAACACGGAGGACCGCAGCAAGATAGATCTAACGACTCGCGTATGGGATTTTAAGACTACTTTTCAGCGGCAGAAGGAACGCCTCATGATCGAGGAGCAGAAGAATTTGATGAACTCCCTTAACGACCAGATCCCGCAATCTCTTCCGGATGATGAGACGCAGCAGCCGGCACCGAAAAACGAGAGGGATGAGGTCGAGACCTTCCGTGACAACGGGAATTACAGCTCGATCAAAGAATTTTTGATCGAACATTTCGGAAAAAATTACGAAAACGAGACCGGTATCCGGGATGACATGCCGATATACAGCATGATCGGGATCCTCCAGTCCGACACCGTCCTCCGGCCGGATGACCGGAAGACGCTGCTCACAATGATAAATTACGGCATTGGAAAAGGCATAAGAAAGGAAAGCGCATAAGCAATATGGGCGATTCAGCAATTATTAACATTATCAAACAAAACGGAGAGATCTTCATAACAAACGACATGATCGTCGACGGCTGCCGTTATCTCACATGGATCTTTGTCAGCAAGATCCTCGCGCCGATCGCGGCGGCTTGTGAAGGTCTTTATGACGCGGCTTTCGACCTTGTGACGTTCGGGACAAGCACAAGAGTCGGGACCTTCATCCGGTCCGCCGGAGTGGTCTTTACGGCGATCATGATGCTCTCGCTCATGATGCTGGGGATCACATTTATCCTGTGGCACGAGAAGAAGCCGCAGCTTGTCATAAACCTGGTTGTCCTGGTCCTCACGACGGCTTCATCCGGCTATCTGATGGCACAAATGTCATCCGCCGTGACCACCGGCAAGGACGCGATCCTCGGCAGCACCTCTTCCGCACAGACCTACGAAACAATAAGCAACAGCTTCTATGATCTCAGATACATAGACCAGGCGGTCGGGCTGGGGAATGTCTCAAAACCCTACCCGACAAGGACTATGACGAAAGAGGAGTTTAACGCGATCGACATAAATGAGGTCATCAACCCGAAAAGTGACGGATTATCCAGCGACGCTAAAAGCATCCTCGGAAAGCACCTGGTCAACTCCATAGGAGGCGAGAGCCTGGAGAAGGTCAGCGACGGGCTGACGTTCTACAACTCCGGGGCGTCAAACGGGATCATGAACGGGTATTACTACCGTTACCACTGGGAAACGTGGAACATCATTCTTACGCTGGCCGGCAGCCTGCTCCTCTATCTCGCGATGGCCTACAAGGTCATCCGGATCGAGTTTGAGCTTGGCGTCTACCGCGTTCTCGCCTATATCGAGGCCGCGAACTTAAACAACACACAGAAGGCCCTTAAGGTCCTGGACGCGATAAAAAACTCATATATCGTTCTCCTCATGACGTGCGTCATGATCAAATTTTATGGTCTGGCATGTTCGATGATCGACGGGCTGACGTCCGCATCGGATATCCAGCGGTCGATCTTCAAGGTCTTCATTGCGCTGGCCGTCATTGACGGCCCGAACCTGATACAGCAGCTCTTCGGCATCGACGTCGGCTTAAAGTCGATCGTCGGGACCATGCTGGCCGGCGGACAGGCCGGGGCCGCGCTGGTCAGAGGAGCCGGCGGGGCCGCAAGGGCAATCGGAGGCATCGCCGGCGCGATGGCAGCCGGGGCCGGAGCGGATGATAAGGAAGGAGCGGCCGGCGGGGCCGCAGGGGCTGCACAAATGGGCGCGGACCGGGGCGATATCAAGAACGCCCAGGAGCGGAACGACGGCGCTGCAAGCACGGACAGCCTGAACGGCGGAGCCTCTTACGGGTCTATCCCGGATATGGCGGACGACGGCGGGTACAGCCCGCAGCCCTCGGAGAATAACCCGCTCTTCGGCGGGATCCCGGACACGGACAAATCCGGAGACGGGAACGGGTCATCCACGGATGGCAGCTCCGGCGGGTCCGGAGGAGCCGGAGGCTCTGGAGGAAAGAGCGGCGGACGTCCCGGGATCGGAACATCCGGAAAGCCCTCGACCGGCGGAACATCCGGACCGGGCAAGCCCGCGGCGGATGTACAGCCGCCGGCAGGACCGTCCGGAAGCGGTGCCGGAGGAACGGAACCCGGAACCGGGCCACAGCCGCTTAACGGAGCGCCCGGCGATGAGGCTCCCGGCTATGCCGGAGCGGATGACCGTGGACTCACCGGCAATGATGGCAGCGCAAATACTGAAAATACGGCCGCTGGCGGCACGGAGAGCGCGGATGCAGGCCAACAGGCAGCTCTTAACGGCGGCCCTGAAAACGTCCCGCTGGCCGGCGCTGAAGGCCGTACAGAGGGGGCAGGAAACGGCGGAACAGCCGCGCAGCATAGTGATATGCCCGGTCTTTCGGACGAATCAAACCTCTTTAAGGGGCTCGACGGACGGAGTACCGGAAGCTCCGGAGGAGCCGGAGAAGCCGGCACGTCCGGAGCATCCGGAACCGGTCAGAATGATATCAACGCTTCTCCCTATATGGGAGCACCGGGAACGCCGGAAGCACTCGCCGGAACCGGAAATGTACCCGGCGGGCCGGGGACGTCTCCGACAGGAGCGGAAGGATCGAGGCCCGGACAGCCGGCCGGAAGCGGCATGAACTCCATGCCCGGCGGCCCGTCCGCTTCTGATCTCGGGATCCCGTCCGGCCAAAACGCAGCCGGAGCTTCCGGATCGGGAAAGACGGATGCTCCAGGAGCATCAAAACACGGTGACATGAGCTCGTATTCCGGCAATCTCTTTGACGGAATGAGCGGAGGAGCTGCCGGAGGCGGGGGAGATCGGCCCATGCCGAAGGGCTCTGCAGGCGGATCGGATCACGCCAACATGCCCGGTCAGATGGGCTATGAGACCCAGGCGGCCGGCTTGGGAGGCGGCAGCGCTGCTCCTTCCTCCGGAGGATCGTCTTCCGGATCCGGGAGCACACCGGCCCCGGCTGCTCCGGAAAGCGAGTTTTCCGGAAACATGTTCTCGGGACACGGGGCATCGTCCCAGGACACCGGTTCCGGCCAAAACGGCGGCGGCCGTGCCGGCACGAACGGGACCGGCAGCATGGGGAACATGGCCGCGCCGGAGCCCGGCAGGGAAACTTATAAGGGCGGCAGCAACGGCCAAACCCAGGGGCCGGGGACGTCTCCGGAGAGACGCGAAAACGTCTCCCGGGATGACCGGAAAAATTTGGGATCCGGCCAAAAACCGGGGACCGAAACCCGTGAAAAAGCGGACGGAACCGGACGGAAATCCGGCGGCCGTGCCGGCACGAATAGCAGCATGAATAACATGGCTGCCCCGGATCCGGAACGTGCGGATTATAAGCAGGGAAACCAGGAGAGGACCGGCGGGAAAGGCGGCCGGAAGGACCTCACGACGCCGCCCGGAAGCAAGAAAGAGACCGGCGGGCAGAAAGGAGGAAATAAGAAGTGAAATACATCGTACCCCAGGAGATCAAGTCCGAAACGAAAGTCACGAAAGGGATCTACGTTTTCGACTTCTTCTTCCTCATCATTTACGCAAGCGTCACGATGATGCTTAAAAACATGGTCAACGGGACCTTACAGATCCCGTTCATCATCTTCTCGGTGGTGATGGCCGTCGTGCTGATTGGCGGCTCAACGACCAACCGGAGACGTCGGAACTACCAGGCGTTGGTCATCTATCTTAATCGGGACCGGGCGGTCTACCGCCCGGTGGGCGATGACATGAAGGAGGGCGAAAATGTCTGAAATTTCTGGAGTCATGTCAATGGTCTTTCCTATGATTTTCAAAATGAGCCTGTTTCTTGCATGGCTGATCTTCATTTTTTCGAGAAAGGGAGTTTAAGCACATGAATAACATCCTGCAATTCCTAATAACGAACAGAGGGCCGCTGATCTTCGCCGGGGTGGTTTTTCTCATCTTCCTGATCGTTCTCCTGGTCGTCTTTTTCCGGGAGAAAAGGAAGGGTAGCGGCAAGGCTGCCAAAACAGCCGACGACGACGAGAAAAAGCCGCGTGAGAAGAAAGGTCCGGTCACACGGACCGTTCTTGATAACATCCCCATCTGCCGCTACGACGAGGCAGAGGGCTGCTACATCCTGAAGGACGGGTCCTGTATGGACCTCATGATGGTCAACTCAAAGGATCTTGTGACGTCCTCAACGGACGAGATCGAGTATGACTGCCTTAAGTTCGGCAAGCTCTATAAGACCTATGCCGGCGATCTTAAGCTCATCGCTCTGAATTTTCCATGTAACACTGCCTCCCAGCAGCGCTACATGAAGCAGAAGATCAAGACCGCAAAGAACCAGGTCTTCAAAGCCTGGCTTGAAAAGAAACAGCGCGAGCTCATCGCGCTGGAGAAGAACAATACGTCGCGTGAGTTCTACATCATGTTCTTCTCGCGGTCGATCGAGGGCCACCAGTCCGACATCGCGACGATCCAGACGGTGCTGCGCTCCGGCCGGGACGGCCTGGTAAGCAAGATCCCGGAGGAGAAAAAGCACCAGATCCTCTATAAGCTCATGAACAAGTCAAGCATGGTGCAGCAGTGATAAAGGAGAAACACACATGAGTATCTTCAAAAAACAGGAAAAGAACGGCTCGGGGCCGGAAAAGCGTGACCTCGCCCTGATCCGGAAGATTCAGCCCCAGGGCGGGATCACATTCAAGGCCGGGCGTCATATCGAGTCCGGGTCCGGATATGAGATCTGTTTGTCGATCTACGAGTACCCGGCAAGGCTTAATGACTACTGGCTGTCTAACATCTGCAATATCCGCGATACGGTCACGACCGTCGATATTTCAACGGAGGACACGATTGAGGTCAAAAAGAACCTCAATCGCTCCATGAAGGAGCAGAACATGCGCTATCTCTCCTCAACGGACTTCGCGGAGAGGCTTGACGCCTCCCAGCGTTACCGTGAGATGGAAAAGCTATATACAGAGATCCAGGAGATGGGCGAGGTCGTGAAGCTTGTCAAGGCAAGGATCTTCGTTTCGGACCGCTCCTACGCGAGTCTGGAAGAGAAGATCAAGGAGATCTGCGCGACGCTGGAGTCGAACGGCTTCCACCCGACGATCAACATCAACGAATGCCGGGAAGAGTGGAAGTCCATGTTTGAGCCCTATAAGGAGCAGCAGGAGACGCTTTTCTCGGTCCACGGTCAGCCCTTGCAGTCTCTCACGGTCGCCGGCGGCAATCCGTTCCATTTCTCATCCCTGGAAGATCCCCAGGGCGACTATCTCGGCAGCACGCCGTGCCGCGGAAACGTCATCTTCGATGAGTTCATAAAGACGGCCACCCGGCTTTATTACAACAGCCTGGTCATCGGGACGATGGGAAGCGGCAAATCGACGCTGCTTAAAAAGCGCTTCCTGGCCCGGGCGATACGCGGCGACTTCGTTAGGACCTTCGATATCTCCGGCGAGTTCACGCTGCTTACCCGGACGCTCGGCGGCAAGGTCCTTAAGCTGGACGGGGCCCAGGGGATCCTGAATCCCTTGGAGATCCTTCGGTCCGGCGAGACGGAAGGCGTCTCCTACATGCGGCATATCAGCAAGGTATCGACGATTTACCGCTTCCTGGTCGGGCATGACGTCCCCTCCGGCGAGCTTCTGGACTTTGAAGACCTTCTCCGCGAGCTCTATGAGGAGTGGGGACTTTCGCCCAGGGAAGCCGGAGCTGCATCGGAGATCCGGGTCACGGGCCTTCCGGCGGAGCGTTACCCTATCTTCTCGGATCTACTTACGTATATCGACAGGAAGATCGAGACGATGAAAAACGCGAACTACGAGGGCATGGCGGAGACGCTGGCGGAGCAGCATATCCTCTCTTACGACAAGATCCGGAAGGTTGTTGCGTCGATCGTCCAGAACTACGGGGATATCTTCGATGGCCGGACGTCGATCGACAACATCGCGGATGAGCAGATCGTCACCTTCGATATGTCCTCTCTTAAGGACATGAAGGCGGAGATCTTCGACGCACAGATCTTCAACATGGTCTCCTTCTGCTGGGATAATTGCGTCAGCAACGGCAAGGTCATGAAGGAGCGGCACGAGAGAGGAGAAGTGAGCTGGGAGGATGTGGTCCGGTTCCTCATCATCATCGACGAGTCTCACCGCTGGATCAACGCACAGAAGCCCCACGCTCTGGACCAGATCCTGGTATATCTCCGCGAGGCGCGAAAGTATTTCGGCGGGATCCTTCTTGCGTCCCAGTCGATCCGCGACTTCGTCCCGGAGGGCAGCTCCTCCGATAATGTCAACAAGATCAAGACGGTGTTTGAGCTCACGCAATACAAATTTTTGTTTCATCAGGACGCGAACGTCCTTCCGCTCATCGATCAGGTCTTTGCCGGTGTCTTAACACAGAGTCAGAGAGACCGGATCAGCAAGCTGGAGATCGGGCAGAACATCCTATGCATCTCCAGCGACAAGAATCTCGAATTTAAAGTGTACCTCACGAAAGAGGAAGAACAGCTCTTCGCGGGAGGCGCATAAATGGGCGGCAGCGCTGCCGGAGCGGTCAACCCGTTCCGGGCTGTCAGAAGGTTTTTGATCGGGATCATCTCGACGATCCTTGTATCGGTTGTCCTCCCGCTCGTCCTCATCACGTCGGCGGCGTCCCGGATGGAGCAGGTGATCGCGAGCATGGGGACGATGCAGCAGTCAAGGGTGTCGTCCATGAGCTACGGGACCCTGGATATCGAGGGCTGCCGCGTGACGGCGTTGTCGTACTTCACGTACTACGAGTCCCATGCCCGCTATGACGCGGTGCTGGGAGGCCGTGAGAGAGGCTGCTGCGGGGCATATCAGTTTCATTACCGCTATGAGCTGCAACCCTTCATCGACTACGCACTGTCCCAGGACTCCAACCGATACTCAGTGCTGGCCCCCTACGGGTCGGCTAGCACGTCCCGGGAGTCCCTTAAGGACAATGCGGGCCTTGCGACCGCCTGGCAGGCCGCAAGCGCGTTGGATCCGGATGGCTTCCGGGCCCTCCAGGACCGGTACGTTTACGAAACCAAATGGATCCCCATCCGGGACTTCCATGCGGCAAGAGGGCTCCAGCTAGACAGCCGGCCGGACGTCATCAAGGGCCTAATCCTCTCCATCCACAACCGGATGGGGCTGGAGACCAACGCGTCTCTCTCGATCATCATACGGTCGGGCGTCACAAATGCGACGCCAAACGCCGAATTTATCACAAGCCTCTGTGACACGTTCGCGGCAGCCTATCCGGACTCGGATATCCATGACCGCTATGTGGTCGATTACTCCTCCGCGGCTTGCGGCAGCGTTTCCGAAAAAACGATGGCGCTCAACATCCTGAACGGGGAGTACGGGATTCCGGTCAGCATGACCGGAGGCGGGCAGCTTATGACGCTCTCCCCGGAGCGCTTCCTTCAGGAAGTGGCCGCCGTCGCGGACATGGCAAGAAACAATGTCTGGCATTACGGCCACTCCACCACCCAGGTCCCGTGCGAGGACGGAATGATCGCATGTGACCGGCTGGAGTCAAGGGCGCTTTGGAACTTAGGCTTCACGGACCAGCGGACGGGCGGCGAGATCGTCGAGAGCCTGATCCCCTATCTCCAGGCGAAAGGAGCAATCACGATCACGGACCAGTCCCAGGTGCAGGCCGGCGATATCATCATCGTGGGCGCTTACGCGACCGGAAAGCCAGACCACGCATTTACGGTTGCCTCATACGATCCGGCGACCGGGATATGCACCAAATATGATGAGGGCGACGAGTGGAGGATCCATCACGAGCAGCCCTTTACCGCACCGCTGAACGAGTGGACGGACCGGCGCTACTTCATGATGGCGCTCCGGATGCCCGGGGGCGAGATGCCGATTCTCATGGCAGCATAAAGGAGGATTCTATGAAGATAAAAAAGATCGCGGCCGCGGCGGTGACAGCGGCAGCCCTTCTTGCGGCTCTGCCGGGAGCCGCGAGGGCGGACAGCGGATTTTACTACGAGCCCGGCAGCTACGGGGCGTCGAACATGCAGGGCGTCTACGAGCAGAAGATCGTCGATGCAGCCAAATCGGCGGTCGGGACCCGCTACAACGTGCTTGGGATCACGCCGGAGACCGGTTTTACCGCGACAAGCTATATCGTCTGGTGCCTCAATACGTCCGGTGCCGGCCTCTATAAGTACACCGACATGGAGCACTTATATACAAGGGCGGGCGATATCGCCTACTATCCCCACGACGTCGGGGACGTGGTCTTTTTCGTCCGCAACGGCGTAGAGCACGCGGGGATCTACATCGGTGACAACAAGGCCCTGATCGCCGGCGAGGAAGTCCGGGAAATCACGATCGGGGAAGGCGAGTGGGAAGACTTTCAGGTCGTGTACGGAAAGTACACCCCCTACATGTAAGGCATGAAAGGAGGATCTTATGAACGAGAAGAACGAGAAAAAGACGGCCCTTAAAGGCGCAGGAAAGGCCGTTGTGGCCGTCATAGTCGCCGCTGTAGCCGTTTTCGCGGTGCTTGTGACCATCCGGTGCAGGAACCTTGAAAACGAGCTTAAAACGGCCCGGGAGGCCGCCACGGCGGCTGCTGAGATGCACGGGGACGCGGCCCTGGAGGAGAAGCTGGACGATATCTACCTGGCGGAGGACGCCGAAAAGGAAGACCGTGAGGCGCTGGCCCGCCTTGTGACGGATTTCATTTCCGCTTGCTACCGGGCACCCGCGTCGGCGGAATACGCGCAGGCCCCCTACCTGGCCCAGTATCTGACGGACCAGGGCGTCCGGGATTACCTCATCGCCGTCAACCCGGCCAAATGGGGCAAGGCGGACACGACGATCGCGTCGGACGTCCGCGCGGCGTATGACGCGGCGGCGGAATGGCGGGACATGGGCGTGTCCCTTTCAGGAAAGAAGATCTACACGGAGCTTACCCGCGACGGGGCGGACGTCCTTATCTACTGTGACCTCCGGCCGGACGGGGCCCAGTACAACACCATGAGCTTCCTTCTGGAAGCGAAGTGTGTGAAGGACGGGGACGCATGGAAGATCAACGAGCTGGACACCTTCCAGCAGGTCGTATAAGGAGGATGCAGCATGAAGGTAAATCTTTCACCGCGGCTTAAGAAGAAGCTTAAAAACCGGACAAGGCCTTTCATAAGAAGCCGGCTTTTCCGGGACATGTTCATCTCCGACGAGCATTACAGAAAGACCGGGCTCCAGCATTCGGAGGAGTTGGCCGTTGAGAACCGGCCCCGTGAGGCAAAAGAGCCGGAGATCGTCGCCTCTGAGAGAAGCTTCCCGGGGATCAGGACAGAGGATTTTGAGCCGGAGATTATGACGGCCGCCCAGGTCTATACGCTGTACGAAGACCTAGACGATACCGGCCGGACATATCCGGAATACGAGAGGGGGTACGAACGATGAGCGAAGTCAGGAAGGCACCTTTTCCCCGCCGGAAGCGGGGGGATGCCGGCACGAGGATATTCCTGGCCGTGTTTCTGGCCGGATATGTCTTCTTCCTTTCTTCAAATCTCTGGATGCCGGTGAGCGGAAATGCAGAAAGGCTAACGCCCATCGGGCAGACGTCGGAGTATGAAGGCCGGCGGGTGACGCTCATCTCCTGGACCTACGGGACGTCCCAGGAGGAGATGGAGGTCGAGATCGATGTCGTGAACCGGCGGTTCGACGGGATCGACACGTATGCCTTTTCCGCCGTCGAGCGGAAAGGCAGCGTCCTTGATGTCCGGACGGTCGTCTCGGATCCGGACTACGTGGTCCTTAGGATCGCGGGGCTTCCGGAGCGGTGGAGCGAAGTTTCACTCCGTATGCAGCTCCCGGAGGCGGGCGATGAGCCGCCGCTACGTCTGTACACCAACACGGTTGACGTAGATAAGGTTGAAAGCTTGCCGGAGCTTGACCGGACCGGATATCTCATCCGGAGGACGGATAAGCAGGCTGCCCTGTATGCCGATGAGATCGAGCAGCTTAAGGCTGCAATCGAGACGGAGAAAGCCTACCAGGCAAGCTGCAAGGAAGAGATCGACCGCCTGAAGGCACAGCGGAAGTACCAGACGGAGGAGGAGATCGAGGAGACCGAAGAGCTCATCCGCGAGGCGGAATACGCTCTCGCGACGTCTGAGACGACCGTGGACCAGAACGAGCATGAGATCGAGGAGCTGCAAAAGAAAATCGAAAACTGCAAGATCAAGAAAGAAAGCTTATCGAAGGAGGGATGAAAAATGTACGTACTAAATACCAAACAGGGCATGATCGCATTTAACGAGGGAAATACAATCGACCGGGAAGATCACCACTATAAGCTCCTTGGCGGCAACGAGGAGGGCCTTGTGGTCCTTGTGCGGCTCCTCACGTCCGAAGAGGTCCGGATGGACAAGTACCTGGAGGAGCGCTGCTACTTTTTCGACAGCGCCTCCGAAGAGGAGGAGCGCAGCAATCTCGGCCGGCCCGGGATCGCCGTCAAGAAGTTTGAAAACATGGAGCAGGGGAGAGCCTACATTAACCGGTTATCCGGAGAAGGAGCATAAAAATGATCATTTTTATCGGGCCGGAGATCCGCGGAAGCTGGATCGCGGAGATCGCGGAGCACTACAAGATGGGCTTCCGGGTCATCCCGGAGAGGCCGAAGATCGCGGAGCATGTGAACCTGATCCTGGACGTTTCGCAGGTCAAGTACATGGTCTTTGATATCGAGCAGTATATCGACAGCGGCAGCGAGATCGCGGAGCAGATCTCGCGGATCGCGACGGTCAACAACGCGAAGCCCATCATTTTTGCGCCCGGCTACTCGCCGGTGGCGGACGTCATCGTCTGCCTCTTGCAGCGCAAGATGAAGAACTTCATCCTCTCCGTCACGCTGGCGGACCAGAAAGAGGACCTTAAGAAGTGTATCAACGGCTACTTTGACCAGCATAGTATCGAGGAGTTCGGCTACGTCGAGCCCATCCTGGCAGAGGATGAGGCGAAGGCGGACCTGAATTTCCGGAACATCGGCGTCGTCGGGGCAAATGCCCGGATGGGAACGACGACGGCCGCGGTGCAGCTTGTCAAGTACCTGGCCCTGAAGGGCCACAAGGCTTGCATCATCGAGATGAACGGCCACCACTGGTCGGAGGAGCTGGCGGAGTGGTACGAGACACAGAAGGACGAGGAGCTGGGCCGGATCACGTATATGTCGGTCGATATCTTCCACGACCTGACGAAGCTCCAGCAGATCCTCCGGATGGGCTACGAATACTACATCTACGACTACGGCGTCATGACGGACCCGGATTTCAATAAGATCTCCTTCCTGGAGCGGGATTACCAGGTGTTCGTATGCGGATCGGGGCCGTCAGAGCTTAGGAGCACCTTCCAGGTCATCGAGAATAGTTTCTATGATGACGTCTTCTACCTCTTTTCCCTGGTCCCGGAGGGCGACCGGAGTTCCATCACGGAGATGATGGAGCAGAAGGCGGACAAGACCTTCTTCATGGAGTTCGCGCCGGATCCCTTTACGTTATCCCAGGGGAACGCGGTCTCCTTTGGCCGGATGCTGCCGGTCGAGGACCTGACGCCTCCGGAGAAGCCGAAGAAGGGCTTTTTCGCCCGCTGGAGGAAAGATTGATGGACGGGGGCAGCACGGGCAACAAGTTCCGGAAGGGCCTTGTAGGAGACGTTGAGAAGAAGATCTCCTACGAGGAAGGGCAGAAGGCCCTCCGGGATAAGTACAAGATTAAAGAGGACGTTGTCGTCGTCGAGAAGAGCAGCGTCCTGAAGGTCCTCATCCGGGCGGCCGGCTCGGCGGTCCGGATCATGGCGAGGATCCTCCTGGTCATCCTTGCGACGATCGGGATCATCGCCCTGATCTACCCGGAGACAAGGGACGCACTCATGACGGTCCTAACGGGGATCATGGAACAGATACACATGCTGCTTGCAGCATAGAACATAGATAAGGGAGAGGCATGATGGATAAGCGGACACTGATAAGCAGCAACAACTACCTTACGATCCAGGGCTGGATGATAACGGAACTGGGACTTGCAAGCAACAGCCTGCTCGTATACGCCTGTATTTACGGGTTCAGCCAGGACGGCGAGTCCTGGTTTGAGGGGACCCGGGAATACCTGGCGGAGTGGTGCGGGCGGATCACGGTCAAGACCATCAGCCGGGTCCTGGACGACCTCATCGCCCAGGGATTGATCGAGAAACGGGAGGTTTCCATCAATCACGTCAAATACTGCAACTACCGGGTCATCCTTTCCGCGATTCCGGGACGTGACGTCCCGGAGGAAGCGCCGAAGGAAGCCTCTCCCGAAGATCCCGAAGAGTGTCAAAGGGGTACAAAGGGGGTAGGGACATTTTGTCCCCACCCTGAAAACTCTGACACAACTAATGAAGAAATCAGACAAATCATGTCCCGGATCCGGAAGAACCGGGAGAAGCCGGGACCGGAGCCGCCGGGGCCCGAAACAGGCCCGGTGCCAAAGGGGTCTGAAGGGGGTAGGGACATTTTGTCCCCGGTAGGGACATTTTGTCCCGGGGGTAGGGACATTTTGTCCCCCCATAATATAAACATAAATTATACAAATGCAGGTAATCAATCAATCGATCAGGACTTACAAAGTGTAAGTGGGAAAGACGATCGATTGATCGATGGCGCGGGCGCGGACGTATCTGCTGAAGACATCGAAGACGAGGTCCGGGAGAGGATCGGGGCCGGCACGGATGAGGAGCGCGGGGAGATCTGTGAGATGATCGCGGACATCCTGAAGTCCCGGAAGGAGTTCATCCGGATCGGCCGGGAGGATCTGCCGGCCGCCGACGTGAAGAGACGCTTCCGGCGGCTGAACAGCCACCATGTCGATTACGTCCAGGAGTGCATCAGGACGCGGAGCGAGAAGATCAGCAACTACCGGCAGTACGTTTTGACCTCTCTCTTCAACGCTCCGTCGTCCATGAACGGCTTCTACGCGGCGAAAGTCCGCGAGGATGAGAGAGAATATTTTAAATCACACGAAAGGAGCAACACATGAGAAAGAGACTTATCATCACCGCCGGGATCTTAAGCGCTGCACTTGCAGCGTGCGGCTCAAAGCCGGTCCCGGCACCGGCCGAAACACCTGGTTTTTCGTCAGCCGCAAGTATCGCTGATTCCGTTTTGGAGGCTTCTGAAAGTCCGGATCCGGAGAACGCCGGCACGGAAGGAAGCCGGGAGAAGGCAAATTACCGGATCCTGGAGGACTTTGCGGATGCCCTCTCTGCCGGCGATTATGCGGCGATGAAGGAGATCGTTTATCTTCCGGAAAATTCGATCCTGACGGAAGATGACCTCGAATACTCACTCCTCCGGAGCGATTACGTGGACCTGATGGAGTCCGCTGAGATCCGCATAGAGGATTTTGACGGATCTGCCGGAAGCTCTCACGCGGTCTTAAGGGCAGGGCAGGACGAGGTAAGCGTAAGCGCTGCCCTCAAAGACGATAACAAGTGGTATATCGAGCTTCCGGAGATCTACAGCGAAGACGTGACGATCCTCGCCCCGGCGAAAGCCCAGGTCACGCTTAACGGTGTGGAGTTGGACACGGGCGCGGCAAGGAAGCACTCGGCAGCGCAGGGGCGGGTGGTCTACACGGTCACGATCCCAAAAAGGCCCATCACCGCGGTCGTGAACACGATTTTCGGGGACCTGGAGAAGGAGATGGTCCGGAGGGATGACGACCCGGAGGCGATGTACAGCATCTGCCCGGCCCCGGACGACGTGCTCATGGAGGAGATCATGACCGCCGTCAAGACGGACATAGAGGCCCTTTATGCACTCTATGAGGCGGGGAGCATGGAGGTCACAAGCTGGCAGCCGTACTTCAGCGAGAAGACCACTCCGGAAAAGATCGAAGCCGTCCAGGCGGCTATCAAAAACGTCTACACTTGGAACGATGACGTTGAGCACCTGGCAGCTTCCCAGGTGCTGGCCCGGGATAATAACGTTTGGATCGCGGCCTATGACAGCGTGGGCGTAAACGTTAAGCTCGAAAACAAATGGGATGACAACCGGAGGTCGCACACATTCGCCTTCTTTGTGATGACGAAGAAGGAAGACGGAAGCTGGGTGTTCGGGGACCAGTACCCCATCGACGTGAACTTCACTGACGGGATGACCAACTATATGGTGGCGGACTGGTAAAAAACAAAATGCAGGTGCCATAAGGCACTGCAAATATAAAAAATAGCGAAAGGAGAAAAGCTATGAACAAGAAGACATTTGAGGATGCGTACCGCAAGATCGCGGCAGCCAAAAAGGGCAGCCGTCCGGAATACACCGTAATCCGGAAAGACGGCAAGCCGGTCCTTGTCTTTGAAGCCAAAAAGGAAAAGGAGGGTTGAACGATGGGAAAGAAAGCGATGGAATTACTGCCGGTTGCAATGCTCTCATTTGAGGAGTTCAAGAAAGAGGTCCTGGAGAACATCCGCGAAAAGCTTCCGGAAGGAGATTATGAGATCCGTACGCAAAAGATGGAGACCCCGACAAGAAGCTATGAGGGCCTCGTGATCTTTGATCCGGGTAAGAACCTTGCACCCGCGATCAACTTATCGGAGATCTACAGCTATTCCGCGGCGGTTGGCGCAAACCTCGGTGAGGCCATGGACAGCATAGTGGACACTTATAAGTTTGCGAGAAGGCCGTTTATCGACCTGGACATAAACAAGCTCCTTGACTATGAGAGCGTCAAGGAGAAGGTCACGGTAAGGCTGCTGAACGGAGAGCGTGAGAATGCCGGACTTGCCAACAGTGCCCATAAGGAGCTTGGGAGTTTCGAGGCCGCCTATTACATCTCCGTCGGAGAAGGAGAATCGGCCATAACGAACAAAATGCTGGAGAAGTACGGTGTTTCAGTCGATGACCTCCATGAGCAGGCCGTCAAAAACGTCGCACGGGTAAACGGAGCAAGTCTACATGATATCTCGGAGATAGTAAGTCCGGAATACTTGTTTGGAGGGACGCTTGGAGACGGCTGCCTTAACAAGGATGAACCGCTGGAACCCGGAACGATGTATACACTCACAAATCATGGAGGGTATGGTGCGGCGCTGATACTGGATACTGATCTTATGGATAAGATCGCTGACAGGTGCGGCGGGAAAATGTATGTGATTCCGTCATCCGTGCATGAGGTCATTATCGTCCCGGATAATGGAGCGATTGATCCGGAAGAGCTTGATAGCGTGATACAGACTATCAACCGGAATGAAGTGAAACCGGAAGAAGTCCTTGGAGAGCGGTCAATGATCTATGAGAAGGAGACGCATTCGCTCTACTATGCGTCTGAGTATGCGCAAGGGCAGAAGATCGAGGCCCTGAAGGACAGGAGCCCCGATTTCCAGAGGATGCAGAGTCTCGGCCCGGAACTGATCCAGTAAGAAAGGAGATAAGAGTATGAACCTGGTAGTTATGATGGGAAGACCGGTCAATGATCCGGAGGTACGGTATTCAGCCGGCGCGAAAGGCACGACGATCGCGAAGTACAGGATCGCGGTCGATCGTAGATTCAAGAGAGAGGGACAGCCGGACGCGGATTTCTTCTACTGCGTCAGCTTTGGAAAGCAGGCGGAATTTGTAGAGAAGTATATCCACAAGGGGACGAAGATCCTGATCACCGGCGAGCTTCAAAATAACAACTTTAAGGGCAGCGACGGGAACATGGTCTATCGGGACCAGATCGTCGTGAGCTCCATCGAGTTTGCCGAAAGCAAGAGCTCCGCGGATCAGCGGGCGGCGAACGCCGGTTCCGGAAACGGACCGCTTCCGGAGACGGATGCGAATGGCTTCATGAACATCCCGGACGGGATTGACGAGGAGCTGCCGTTCACCTGAATCCGGGGCGGCAGACGCTATATAACAGAATACCAGGGACCCGCGCGGGCTGCCGAAAATGCAGTCCGCGCTATGGGGGTCCGTTTTTTTTACAAAAAATAAGGAAAAAAAGAGGAAAAAAGTGATAAAAAACAAAAAATTTGGTCGTGCTGCATGGCTCCTGGCCGCTTTAGTGATGACATTTTTGATCTGTTTAAGCCGTCCGAAAACGGCTTTCGCGGCGGATTTATCCTGGCGCGAGGGCGTCGGGATCAACGGGTCCGGAGCGGACGCACCCGACATTGCGGGGTGCATTTCGACGGATTTCATCGCCCCGGAAGGCCCGATTCTTACCTATGACGTCCACGATTATCCGTGCGTGGAACTTAGGATATATGAGTATGACGTTGATCGGAATTTCCTAAACCGGACGCTCATAAGCGGGAACCAGCGCGGCAAATGCGTGCTTCAGGAGGAAACGGAGTACGTCAAGCTTATGCTTGCCGACTGGAAGACCGGGCCGGTCACGGCTGCCTTCAGCGCGGGGACGTCCTTCACCTGGCAGCAATACGAAAAACCGACGTACTATTTCGCCGCTGACGGCGATGACGGAAACCCAGGCACGGAAGCCGCGCCGAAAAAGGATCCGCGGCCCTATATCGAGGCCGGAGACGTCATCGTACATCTCCGGGGCGGGGACGTCTTCCCGTACTCGCTGCATCCGGGCAGCAACACGGAGATCAGCAACTACGGTTCCGGATTTGCGATCATCGACGGCAGCCGGCAGACGGAAAACGTTTTCCATGATATCGGCGGCGGACTTTATGAGATAGAAGTCGGCGGAGACGTCGGCTGCGTCTGGCTGGAGAACCAGGATCCCAACTGGAAGAAGCTGCCGGCCGGTTCGGAGCTGGCGAAGGACGGAGAGTACAGCGTCTTTCATGACGAGGGCAAGATCCGGATGCGGTCTGATACGGATCTTACCGGGCAGCACTTAAATTTCAGCACCGGCGAGAGCGGGATCGAAGTCTCCGGAGCGTCGGATGTCCGGATCATGTATCTGGATATCCGAAACTGGGGCTGGCACGGGATCGAGATCATGCGCTCGCAAAACGTATCCGTTTCGGAGTGCGAGATCGAGACGATCGGCGGCGGTCAGATCCACGGGACCGACGACGGGCCGCGTTTTGGCAACGGACTCCAGGTAAGCCTCTATGGATGCAGCAACGTCAAGGCTTTCCAGAATATCATCACTGGCTGCTACGACAGCGGCATGACGCCGCAAACGTGGAGCAGCGAAAAGGGCGACGGGATCCCCGCTGAAGAGATCCTGTTCGATCGCAACTACGTGCAGCGCTGCTTCTGGTGCTTTGAGTACGCGACGGGTGAGGCCGTCGGGCTTCCCTCCAGGATCTCATGCCGGGGCAACCTCTTCATGGACGCGGAGGACATCACCGGCGGCTATCGCTGGGACGGCAGCATGGGACCGGCGTTTTTCTGCATCGGGACCGCCGACGCGGAAAGCAGCATGGTCGCAAGCGGGAATAACTGCATGGGACAGGGCCGTTACGGGATCATGTACTACACCTGGGCCGACGCGTCTAAGGTCTTTTTCTCCGGAAACAATTTCGTCCTTTCCGGCGTCGGGGCGGAGAACATCAGGACGGAATACAAGTACCATGCAGATGGCGACTCCTGGGAAAACGCCTGGCCGGCCACCGGAGAAACCGGAGAGGGAGCCGGCACGGACGTCGAGCCGGAACCGGCAGAAGAAGCGCCTGCCGCGGATGAGCCGGATGAGAGCGCCCATGAGGAGCCGGCCACGCCGGAAACGGCTGAAAAAGAGAACGGGACAAGGGCGGACACGTCGATCGCGGCGGACGTCCTGGACCGGAGCGAGTGGGCGGACGCCTATGAAGGCGGCACAAAGTGGGAGGCCGGACATGCGTGGATGAAGGACGGCTCCTACATCGAGATCCCGGAGGATCTTATCATCTTTGAGAAATGCCGGGCGAAGGAGTGCATTTCGGCCATGCCGCCCGAATGCCCGATACGAGTAACAGCCGGCGAGGAGTGGCATATCAAGACAAACCTCTGGCTGGGCGGGACCGGATACACGGCGGTCATCATCCTTGATGACGAAGGCATACCGGTCTACGTCCAGGAGAATACGAATACGCCGGAAGACGGGATCCGGGTCACGGTCCCGGAAGGCGGATCGAAGCTCTATATCACCTGCCTCTGCGGTCAGCCGTTCGCGCTGGAGAAGGCGGGTGCCGGCACGGATGAAGAGGCTATTATGAGCATGATCCTCTCGACGCGGAAGTCGGAAGCCCCTGAGAGCCGCGATAGGGCCTGTATCGCGTTCGTGGTCGACGACAGCCGGAAGGACCTGGACGTCTACGCGGATCTCTTCATCGAAAAAGACGTCCCGCTATGCTGCGCTGTCTTCCCCGAAAATATGAGGAACGGGATGTCGAAGGGCGGCCGCACCGTCTCGGACGTCTTAAGGCAGGTCGAAGCAGCCGGCGGCGAGGTCATATGTCACAGTGCGACGCCGGTCACGGCAGAGAACCAGGAGGACACGGCCTTCATGCTGCATCAATTCGCCTGGCACCGGCAGACCCTTGAAGAATACGGTTTTGACGTCAACGGGATCCTCCTGGCCGGCGGGGAAGGGTCTGACACGATCGACCGCAACGTGACCGGGAAGTGGGCGGAGCTCTACTACGCCTACAGCGACTACGGGACGGAGGAGCCGCACTACCATGAGCGGGTATCCCTTAAGGGGATGGACCTTGAAAGCTTCAAGGCCCGCGTCGGGAGAGCGGTAGAAGAAAAGGAGTTCCTTTCCTTCTACTGGCATGACGCCGAAGACATCTCTCCGGAGCTCTTGGCCGAATGCCTGGACTACGTTAAGTCGCTGCCGGAGGATGAGGCAGCGTGCGTGACATACAAAGACTACTACATGGAATGAAAAAAGGAGAAAAAACACCATGAAAAAACTGATCATCTGTGAAAAGCCGTCCCTGGCAAGAAGCGTTCTCTCCGCGATCCCGGAGAGGTCCGTCCGGAGAAACGGATATTACGAGACCAACAACTATTTTGTGAGCTACGCTTTCGGCCACCTGTTCGGCCTGGCGGACCTTGAAAGCTATTTCCCTGGCATGGAGAGCGGAAGATGGACCCTTGACAACCTTCCGTTTTTCCCGGAGAAGTTCAATTTTGCGCTGAAGAAGGACCCGAAGACAAAGAAGGTCGATGCAGGCGTAAAGGAGCAGTTCGGCGTGCTGAAGCAGCTTATGAACTCTCCGGAAGTATCCGAGATCGTCCACTGCGGCGACGCGGACCGGGAGGGCGAGGTCATCGTCCGCCTGATCCTCATGAACGGCCTTACGAAAAAGAAGCCGGTCAAGCGTCTCTGGCTGCCGGAGCAGACAGAGAACACAATCCGGAAGGCCCTGGACGACCTGAAGGACGATGCAGCATACGATAATTTGTACCAGGAAGGGCTGGCCCGGACGTACATAGACTGGCTTTTCGGAATCAACTACACCCGGTACGTCTCGATCAAGTCCGGAAGCCTCATGCGGGTCGGCCGTGTCGTGACACCCATCGTCAAGGCGATCTATGACCGGGAGATGCAGCGTAAGAATTTCGTCCCGGTCAAGTTTTGGAAGCCGGTCTCTGAACTTACAAAAGGGGACGTCAAGATCAAGCTTACGTCGAAAGAGGCGTTTGAATATTCTGATCAGGACGGCGCGAAGGCTTACTGCGCACGGCTGAACAGCGCGGATCTCACCGTTGAGAGCGTGACAAAGAAGACGTCTGTCCGCGCTCCCGGAAAGCTTTTCTCCCTCTCGAAGCTCCAGGGAGAGCTGGGAAAGAAATACAAGATGAGCATGAAGGACTCCCTGGCGTCCGTCCAGGCCCTTTACGAGGGCGGGTACGTCACGTACCCGCGTACCAACACCGAATACCTGGCGGAAAACGAGAAAGAACGTGCCGACAAGATCGTTGCGCTTCTCCGGCAGAAGGGGTACGACGTGAAGGAGAAAACCGGGAAGAAGATCTTTGACGACGCGAAGATCGAGTCCCACAGCGCCCTGACGCCCACGGAGAAGTTCCCGGACCTTGACAAGCTCTCCGAGAACGACCGGAGGACCTACGAAACGATCCTGAACCGCTTCCTGGCGGTCTTCTGCGGAACAGACTGCCTGGTGGAGAAGACGGAGGTCGTCCTGGACTGCGGCGGGATCGAAACATTCAAGGTGAGCGGGACGGTCGTTAAGCAGAAAGGCTTCCTTGTGTACGAGCCACAGAAGGAGAAGGACGAGCTGCCGGCTTTCGAGAAGGGAGAGACGTATCCCCACGATTTTAAGCCGGAAGAGAAGCAGACGGAGCCTCCGAAGGCGTACACGCTGGAGTCCCTGAACGAGTTCCTTAAGAACCCGTTCGGGAAAGACCTTAAGAAAAAAGGCGACTCCGAGTCGGACGACGATGAGGAGTACAGACAGATCCTGGCCGGTGTCGAGATCGGCACGGAAGCGACCCGGACCGGGATCATCGAAAACGCGATAAACTCCGGCTATATCTCGCTCAAAAACAACGTCTACGGGATCGAGCCTAAAGGGATCGCGATGGTCAATGCCCTTAAGGAGCTGGGCGTCGATGTCAGCATCGATACGTCTGTCGAGATGTCTAAACTCTTAAAAAGGATCTACAAAAACGAGGCGAGGGTATCGGATGCGGTCGGAGCTGCAAGAGATGAGATCGAGAAGGGCTTCTCCAGAAAGGACAGCTCTCTTTCCGAGCAGAGTAAATTTCAGGACCACAACAATAAGAATGAGATCGGGACGTGCCCCTGCTGCGGATCCCCGGTCCTGGAGGGGAAAATGAATTTTTACTGCACAAATAAGGGATGCAGCATGAGGCTCTGGAAGAGCAGCCGCTATTTTGACGCGATCGGCGCGGGCACCATGACGGCCAAAAAGGCGGCTGCCTTCCTCAAAAACGGGAAGTGCCTCTATAAGAACCTGAAATCAAAAGCCGGGAAAACGTATGACGCATATATCGTAGCAGATTTTACGAAAACTCCGGTCGGGTTTTCGATGGAATTTAAGAATGACGGGAGGAAAAAGAAATGAGGAAAATGAGGATCTTGCGGAAGATTTGCGGCGCATTTTTAGCGGCTTTTCTGCTGGCCGGGGGCATGGCTGCCCCCGCCAAATGCGATGAGCGCCCCGTAGGCGTGCCGGCCGCCGAAGCCCCGGAGAATGTACGTCCTGACGCGGAAACCCTCTCTGAGGGGCCGTCAGCGGGGCTTACGGGGGCCTCACAGTATGTCCGCGGCTACGTCGAGGGATACGCACGGTATGACCTGGCATCCGCCTATCTTGACAAGCTGAATGCCTACCGGAAAAGCTGCGGAGCCGGCAGCTTGTGCATCGATCGGAGCCTTTCAGACTACGCGATGCAGCGAGCGGCCGAGCAGATGTGTTATTTCGGCCATACGCGGCCTGACGGAAGCAGCTGCTTTGACCAGAATGTATTTGGCGGGACCTGGCACGGGGAAACGGCCTGGTTCCCCGGGACGCTGGTAAATGCGGACATGATCTTCAACGCTTTCCGCGGCAGCCCGGCCCATGACGCGATATCGAAGGATAACGTCTATAAGGCCGTCGGCATCGGGATCGTCCAGTCGAAGGACGGCTATATCGGCGTAGTCTGCGATTACCGGAGTTCCGGGACTCCGGCCACCGTCAAGACGACAAAGGAGAGCAAAACATGGAGCTTCAACGTGAGTCCGGACTTTTTCGTGCCGGCACTCACGCCGGATAAGGTCAGCACGGATGACGCCCGGCGGCTCCTCACCGTGCGGGGGCGCTGTTATAACCTTCCGTCGCTCCCCGGAGCAACCTACTCCGTAAGCGGCGGGACCGGCTTGATCCGGAGCAGCAGCCCGTCCGTTGCAGCCGTAGAAAACGGCTGCATCGTACCGAAGAGTGCCGGCACGGCAGCTCTTACGATCATGGCCGCCGGCAGGACGTACACGGCGAAGATCACGGTCGCGCAAGGCACTAAAACCGCTTCTCCGACGCCGACGCCCACGCCGAAGCCGGAAGTTCCAAAAAAAGAGGAGCCGAAGACCGTGATAAGATCCTACGCGGGGACGTACACGATCCGGTCCGCGAAGAACCAGAATTTCGTCATTGATATCGCCGGCGGATCCAGGAGCTCATGCGCCAACGTGCAGCTCTATGCGGCCAACGGGACGGAGGCCCAGGTCTTCATCATCAGGGAGGCCGGGAACGGCTATTACACGATCACGAACCGCCGGTCCGGAAAGCTCCTGGATGTCTCCGGAGCATCCAGAAGATCCGGGACGAATATCCACCAGTATACGGCCAACGGGACGATAGCCCAGCTCTGGAAAATCCAGGAGAACAAAGACGGGACGGTGACGTTCGTAAGCAAGCTGGGAACGGTCCTGGATGTCAGCGGGGGCCTCATGCGGAGCGGAAGAAATATATGGGCATATTCCGCAAACGGTACGCTGGCCCAAAAGTGGATCTTAAGAAAAGTATAATGCTTAGAAAGGTGCTCGTCTCTATATTTAGAGATGAGCATCTTGAATTTTCGGTATATATATGATAATATTTATGTTAAAAGGAGCGAAAAATGAGGATGTTTGAAGAAACGTATGGATAAAGGGGGTATCATGGTAGAGCAGGAATTGAAAGAAATGATCCGGACCAGGTACGGAAGCCTGGCCGCTTTCTGTCAGAAGATCAATATGCCGTGGAATACGCTGGACAGCATATTGAAGCGGGGAGTCCTGACCGGCTCCCTCGCTAATATCAAGAAGATCACCGATGAGCTGGGGCTTGATATGGCTGCGCTGGCGAACGGCGAGCTCAAAGCTCCCGGAGCTACGGAGGATGTTATCGTATATGAGGTAAGTCGGCTTTACCAGAAGCTTGACGACGACTACCGGAGACGTTTTTCAGCCTATGCGACAAGGCTGAAAGAGATCCAGGAAGAGGAAGATAAGATAAAGAACGGAGACTTATAAAATGTGGATCGAAAAAACGGCGGACGGGAAATACCGCTATGTAGAGCGCTATACGGATCCCCGGACCGGCAAGGTCCGCCGGGCGTCCCTGACCAGGGACAAGAAAAGCCCGCAAATGAAGAAAAAGATGGAGCTGGAACTGACGGAGAAGATCCGGAAGTTACAGTCTGAGTCAGAGCACGGACGCGAAGAGGGGATCACCCTTAAGCGCCTGGCGGATCTCTATTTTGAGTCTAAAAAGGTAAGCGTTGCCATATCAACCGCGGAGCGGGACTATAAGGCAGCGAAGACCATGTGCAAGATTTTAGGCGAAGACACTCTCCTGGAGAACGTCTATAAGCTTGATATCCTGGGCCTCCTTGATAAACACGATGGCCCGGATGCCGGCAAGAAGAACGAACGCATCAAGCGTTTCAAAAACTGGATGCTGTGGGCCCGCCGGCATAAATATATCATGTCAGTTGACTTCCTGGATGAGCTCACGACTTACAAGGACCGGAGCCACCGGACTAAGATCAAGGACAAGTTCCTGGAAGTGTCTGAATACCATGCCCTTGTGACGGGCATGGAAGTTAAAGAATGGCGGATGCTTACGCAATTCCTCGTGATGTCCGGACTCCGGATCGGGGAGCTGACGGCCCTTAATGTCATGGACGTGGATCTTACGGAGAAGAAGATCCACGTCCGGAAGTCCTACGATGCAGCGCACCGGAAGATCACCAGGATCAAGACGGAAAGCTCCATCCGGGACGTCCATATGCAGCCGGAGCTCCTGGATCTCGTGAAGGAGATCAACAATTTCATGATGAACCGGAACCTCTTGAATGGTGTCCGGACGAATATCTTTTTCCCGGCCCCGGACGGGGATTATCTGCGATACTACACCTACAACAAATATCTGCGTGAAAACTCGAAGAAGATCTGTGACCACCAGATTTCGGTTCATGCGCTGCGTCACACATCAGCGTCCCTGATGTTTGAGCAGGGATTCACGATGGAAGAAGTCGCCCGCCGGCTCGGTCACAGTACGTCGAAGGTGACGCGGGAGATCTACGTCCACGTCACTAAGACGCTGCAAAAGAAGGACAGCGAGAAGCTGGATATGTTCAAGATCGGTTAAGAGGTATAAAAATGACTGCTGCAATGAAAGACCGGAGCCGCCGGCCAAAAATCAAGAACAACTTTCTGAGTGTGCCTGATTACCATGCCCTTGTGACGGGCATGGATCGTTACGAATGGAAGCTGCTGACTCAATTCCTGGTACTGTCCGGCCTCCGGATCGGGGAGCTGACGGCCCTAAACAGAGAGGATGTAGATCTTCTGGAGAAGAAGATCCGCGTCCGAAGATCCTACGATGCAGCTCATCGGATGATTACCGGAACCAAACAGGCGGGATCCATAAGGGACGTCGATATGCAGCCGGAGCTGCTGGCCGTCGCGAAGGAGATCAATAGTTTCGTGCTGCGGCGGAACCTCCAGAACGGTGTCCGGTCGGAGATCTTCTTTCCGGATCCGGACGGAGATTATCTGCGCTGCGAAGAGTATAAAAAATATCTGCGGGAAAACGCAAAGATTTCTGTACATGTGCTGCGGCATACGTCGGCGATGATGATGCTTAACCAGGGATTTTCAATGGAGGAAGTCGCCCGTCGGCACGGAGTTTTAACACCAAAGGAGAAAATGTTCAGCGCTGGATGAGCGGGGGAGTGAGAGTAAAAATAGCGGTCGAAGCCGGGCGATAGAAAAGTTAAGAAACTTGGATAAAAAGAATTTAATTATATAGAATACGGATATAAGAATCATGTTATTAAAAAACACCAAAGAAAATAGAGAAGTAAGGAATGTTCTTGCTACCTTGGCCATTGAGAATATGTTTGTAAAGAAGGAATTTGTTGACGAATTGCTAAAAGTATCAAGAGGAGAAAAAACAACAGAAGAATTACGACAAGAGGTGATAAGAAAATGTTTAGCGCTGGATGAACGGGGGACGTGAGAGTGAAAATAACGGTCGAAGTCGGGATGTATGAGAAGCTCATGCGCCAACGTGCAGCTCTATGCGGCCAACGGGACGGAGGCCCAGGTCTTCATTATCCGGGAGGCCGGGAACGGCTATTACACGATCACGAACCGCCGGTCCGGAAAGCTCCTGGATGTCTCCGGAGCATCCAGAAGATCCGGGGCGAACGTCCACCAGTATACGGCCAACGGGACGATAGCCCAGCTCTGGAAGATTCAGGAGAACAAAGACGGGACGGTGACGTTCGTAAGCAAGCTGGGAACGGTCCTGGATGTCAGCGGCGGCCTCATGCAGAATGGCCGTAATATCCAGGCCTACTCGCCTAACGGAACCATAGCGCAGAAATGGGTTCTGGATAAAAACTAAGATTTGGCTGAACAGGAATTGAAGAAAATGAACATGACTTGCAGCGAAGTATGGCTTAGATATTCAAAAAACCAACTTGCAGAAGCATCGGGTATAGCATATAATGAAAAGTAGGAAAACCCTACATTTACCGCTTTTATCCTGTTTTTGTCTGGGAGGTGAGATCAATGGAGGAAGCTGTTTTTGTTAATGATGCGAGAGTGATGTCAAAAGGGCAGGTTACGATCCCCAAAAAAGTACGTGCAGCTCTAGGAATCAACACTGGAGACAGAGTGACGTTTATTGTTGATGGAGGGAATGTTCGTGTCGTTAATTCGGCGCTTTATGCCTTACAGCGGTTTCAGGAACAAATGAAAGGTGAAGCTGCGAAGGCGGGTTTCTTCTCGGAGGATGATGTGGCAGATTGGATTACGAATGGTCGGAGAGAGGAAGCTGCCGAATGAAGATAATGATTGATACAAACATCGTTATATCGGCAGTGCTCTTCCCAAACGGCAAGGCGGCAAAGGCTTTTTATAAAGCTTTGTTGCCGCCTTATGAACCGTTGCTTTGTGACTACGTGATCGACGAGCTCCATCGGAAGTTTCGCGAAAAGTTTCCGGATCATCAGATGGAGATGGAAGCATTTCTGTTCAATGCTCTTGTCTCAATTCAAACTGTGAAGACACCTGAAGAAGAGGTGACGGGTGAGAAAAAGATCCGTGATCCCAAAGACCGCCCAATTCTCCGGGCAGCACTGAATGCTCATGCCGACTTATTTCTGACCGGCGACAAAGATTTTTTGGAATCGTCAGTAACGGATCCCAGGATAATCAATGCTGCAACTTTTCTGGAAATGTGAGAACAGAAAATGTGCCATAAATGGCACAGCAACGCGGGGGAAAAACCCCCGCGTCTTTTCATTTTATACTAAAAAGATATGATGTTATGCTTTGATTTGAAGCCGGCCTTTAATTAAATTATCCAGGGCAAGTTCATCATCTATGGTATGCATTCCCAGATATGCTACGGCCATGTCTTTAAAAGGTATCCTGTCCGCAATGACTGAGGAAGGCAGCCCGGTCTTAATGTGGAGCAGGCGATAAATACTGCCGACCCAACAGGCGAGATCTTCAGAATATTGCTGGACGGATTTTGGAATTCTTCCGATCTCTGAGAGAATGTAATCGAGACAGACAACTTCATCGTTAATTTGAAAAAAGGAATAAGAAGCATCCATTTCCCTGTTACAAAAATCGGAATGCATATACTTTTCGGAAAAGATTTCCAGACTGTAGCCATTTCGAGCCATGTATCTATATATGTATGCCTGTGTCTTAGCGATTTCGTAATATCTATGTTCTTCAATAGTCGTATTCATTATTTGATTTCTCCATTATAGTCTCATGCTGAATCCGCTCTTGTTCTTCAGCCACTATTTCATCAAGATACTTGCCTTGTCTCCTGTATTGAGCCATGAACTGTCTTGTGAGCTTGGAACCATCTCTATAAATCTGGTTACTCAATTCAAGTGCAGTTTGTAGTTCGCCCGCTACAAGTTCACGGGATGAGAGAATTTTGATCTTACTGCATGCAAAAGGTGTTTTGGCAACATATTGATTTCCCAGATTAAGGGAAGATATGCACTTCAAAAAGGCGATGTCAGTTAATTCATTTTCTGTAAATCGGCGCATTGCCTCACGCATTGAATCATCAGCTATAGGTCCTATTATAACATCCTTTCCTTCGTCAATCTTGCTGATTCTCTCATATAATGGTGTATTTTTGAGCATTTCTAGTTTTCCCCTGTTGTATGTTACGAAATAAGCCCAATCTAATCCATTGAGTGTAAGAATTCGGTCTTCAGGTATTTCAGATAGCATAAAACGAACATGATACAGGACGGGCTTGATATCAACAGATATGAGTGCTTTGGCTTGGGATGGTTGGGTTCCCATATAAAAACCACTTCCAAAATCACAAATTTTGCGGCTGTTTGGCAAAATGGTATCTCCCAACAATCCGCCTTTTGAACCGTGATATAACAATACATCTTTATGCATATCATATTCCTCCTTCTTGTATTATAAAGATAATGCTTTTAATAATCAATCGTGGGATTTGTCTCTAACTGGTGGTCAAGCATAAGCTCATGCAAATATTCGTTTCTAGACTTCTCATATTCGTCCTTCATGTTCTGCTTCAATCTGGACATGGCCCGTCCCAGACCCATCCGGGTCTGGATCGCTTCCTGGCGGAGTTCCCGCTTGCCCTTGCGGATGCTTCTCTTTCGGGCAGCCTCGGCCGCCTTCTGTGCTGCCTCTTGGGATCGCTGGATCTCTCTCAGCTCCTTGTCATAGGCTCGGAGATCCTTCATGATCGAGTTTCCCATTCGGGCATACAAATCCTCGATCTTAGTATCGTAGTATGACCTTCCCTCACGATCGGTGCCGTAGGCTTCCTTATATTTACGATCTTGGTCATGCAGCAGCTTCTCCAGCTCCTCAAAATCATCTTTGTGATATTTACGGATATACATCTCCGTGAGCTTATCAATCTCTGGCCGGACGCCGGCCATGATGTTTTGATTGTAATTCCACATCTTCCGGTCACAGTCCGGGAGGGAATTGTAGATCTTCAGGAACTGGTCCATCAGCTCCTTATCATCCGAAAAATCAAATTGCTTCTTATCGGCAAGGATGCTCTCCCGGATGATCCGGTTGATCTCCTTGTTGGTCTCCTGATCCCGGAGGATCTGGTTGACGACGGAAGACTTGCATTTTTCGATCGAGTCCATCTTGAAGCGGCCGACGTACTCTTCCTTCGTGAAGGTCGTCCCGTCCTTCCGCTTGTAGGTGAACTCTTTTTTCTTCCGCATTGGCTCCGGTTCAACCGTCGCGACATGGATATGGATGTTATCCGTGTTGTAATGGATAGCCGCCGTCCATACTGCATTATCTAGGTTCTCGTTATGCAGCATCTTCCGCACAGAGTTTCTGGTGACGTCCTTCAGCTTTTCCTCGTCGATGACCCCGTCCTCGTTCATGAGGCCGTTTTCCTTCAGCCACCGGTTATCAAAGGAGATGACAGTTTGCCACATCAGGGATCCGTTTTCCTCGGCGTGGGAGAAGACGTCCTTCATGGCTTTTCTCTCATCCGGAGACAGGTCCTTGTCGGCCGTGAAGAGAGAGGATGTCTTTTCTGGATTACCCATGTAATCCTGGTAGAGATTGTATTTGCTGGTGTACTCGGCCCGCTGGGCTTCGTCGCGGTCCATGTAGTTAATATACGAATCGAACGCTGCGGCTCCCGGCTTGACAAACTTGGTCATGACGGTTACGCCGGCTTTAATCCCTGACGCTGCCATTAGTCACCCCCTGCCGGAGCTTTCCCGGCCTTGGCCTTTCGCTCATCCGATTGCTGCTTAAACCAGGCTATCCTTTCTTTTATCCTGGTCTTAGAGTTCCGGATCACCGGCGACGGGGCCGAATCGACCGGAACGATGTCCTGGATATTCATCGAGAACAGCAGCGTATTGAGACAGTCCAGCAGAATGATCGAGTTCTGCTCGGCGGTCTGCGTGGACCACTTCAGCCGGTCACGCTGGATATAATCAGTATCCAGCTTTTTAACGACAGCGTCCGCTATTTTTTCATCTGCTTCCCTTGTATCAAAGTTCCGGAGGATGTACTCGACGGCCAAACGCTCTGATTTGAAACCGTGCTGCTCCTGAACAGATCTTATGACAGATATCGCTTCATCAGATAAGTCAAATTGTTTGCGCATTTGTAATCTCCTTTAAGACAATAGTATTCCGCTCAATGATATCATTTGCCTGGTCAAGTCGGTCCGAGAGGGCATTGATGAGTGCAACATAACGACCCTCTACCTCCAGGACGTCATCGGTCACAAGGACCTGACGTATCATAGTCCGTAAATATTTCTCGCGCGACATCTCATGTTTTTGCGCGAGCTCATCCAGACGCTGCACTTCGCTTGGAGTAAGACCCCTAATTTTTATATCCATAACTGACCTCCTGTCTTTGCTTGTATTAAATAAGTTATTACAGTTTATATATATCAAAAAAGCCTTGTAAAATCAATAAAAATGTGAAAAATTAGATTGACAATATAACGAATGTATTTTATCTTAAAAGAGGAACAGCAAACCTTTTAAGGAGCCTTTAAGGAGGTAAAAATGAAAGTACATAACAATTATCTCGATAAAAGCAAAACAGCAAAGAAGTGGGCGCAAGAGGGCTTTCTTCCCAAAAAAGGAGCCGTCGGGGTGACCATGTGGTCTAACCAGTTTTGTCAGCGGCAGTTTGATTACTATGAGCCGGATCAGGTTGAGCCGGCAACACCGGAAGCGGTAAAAGAGTATCTTCGTGCTGCAAAGAAAAAGTAACGAGAAAAAAGGAGAGAATGAAAATGAAAACGATAGTCATGATCAACAACAAAGGCGGTGTAGGTAAGACCAACTCCGTGACCGCAATTTCCCATATCCTGAGTCAGAGGCTGAACAAGCGGGTCCTCATGGTTGATCTGGATCCGCAGATGAATATGACGTCCATGTTTTGCGACGTCGATTTCATTGATCTTTTTTCAAATCTTTATAATGGCAGCATGGAGAAGGCTGCACCGTCAGTAGAAGACCTGTTAATGGATTCCGGGATGGACGTGAACGAATGTATATTGCATACAAAGTATGAGGGGCTTGACATGATCCCGGCTTTCCTGACCCTGTCGGAAGCAGAGGAACGCCTGAAGGCGGACGTCCGGACTCCCCAGCAGTTCCGGCTCCGGTATCATCTGGACAAGCTGAAAGACCAGTACGATTTCTGTATCATTGATACATCCCCGTCCGTTTCGATCCTGAACATCAACGGACTCGCGGCGGCCCAGGAAGTCTTCGTCCCGCTCCGGTGTGACGGCGGCTCCCTGCTGGGAGCGACGATCACGAAAAATCTGATCGAGACGGTCCGCACATACAATCCGGGTCTCCGGATGGGAGGCATGTTCTTCACCCAGTGGAATGGGCGGAAGAACGTCTCGAAAACCGTATATGAGTTGATGGAGACCGCCTTCGGTGAGACGCTGCTGCCGTACACGATCCGGGTAAGCAAGGACGTCGAGGAGAGCACACTTGCCCAGGTTCCCATCCTTGACTATGCTCCCCGGGCGGCCGTGACGGGAGACTATATCGCCCTTGCGGACTATATTGCGGCCACGGATAAGGCGGCCTGCCGTGCTGCTTATGTTCAGGCAAAAGCATAAATAAATTTAGGTGTCAATATTGACACCTACCAAAAATCGCAAAAAATCGCAAAAAACGGCTCATTTTTTTAGGTGTCAATATTGACACCTAAATAACTTTAAGTATAAGGAGAAAAAAATGTCAGCTTTCAATATGGATAAATTGCGCGGGTCCGGGCGCGGATTTCAGCCCGGAAAAGACGAGAGCACCAGACAGGTGAGACCGGGAGATGGTCTTCTGAATGCTGCATCGAAGGAGTTGAAGACTACAAAGCTTGGGAAGGATATCCTCTATTTACAGAGAGAGCAGATCGTCCGGAATGAGGCTAACTTCTACAGCCTCGGAGACATCGAGTCTCTTGCTGATTCCATCGGGATCAGCGGGCTTGACCAGCCGCTGATCGTGACGGACAGCGGGAACGGAACGTATCGGCTGCTGGGCGGTGAGCGCCGGCTTAAGGCGATCGATCTTCTGATCGAGACCGGCCGGCTTCCGGAAGACGTATACATCCCCTGTGTCCCGAAAGGACTTAGTGAAGTGAAGCTCCCGGTGGAGGATGAGCTGAAGGAGCTCTATGCGATCATCACGACAAACAGAGAGCAGCGTGACTACACCGACGCTGATACTCTGGCGGAGATCCGCAACCTCCGGAAGCTCTATGACCGGCTCCGTGAGCTGGGGGTCGATAATATCGATCTCGGATTTGACGAGAACGGTGAACCGCGGCAGAAGAGGATCAAGGGCGAGAAGACCAGGGATCTTATCGCCCAGGATATGCACCTTTCCGCGGGGACCATCGCCCGGTTTGATAAGGTAGACAATCAGGGTTCGGATAAGTTGATCCAGGCCGTGGAGGAGAACAAGATCTCCATTGGTGCAGCCGCAAACCTGGTTGATCTCCCGCCGGAGAAGCAGGATGAGTTTGTTGACAAAATGGCAGCAGTGGATGCGGACGATATTCCGGCAGTTACCCCGAAGGCGGTTGAGACCTACAAGAAGACCGGGGAAACGCCGGAGGCTCCGGAGCCGGAAAAGGATCTCAGCTTTTCGGAGATCGCTGCCGACATGAAGTCGATCATGTATCTTGTACCGGAAGACAGCACGGTCACTCTCTCTGAAAAAGACTTCAAGGCATACAAATCTTGCGTGGGGAAGCTCCGCAAGCTGCTCACCCAAAAGCATAAATAAATTTAGGTGTCAATATTGACACCTACCAAAAATCGCAAAAAATCGCAAAAAACGGCCCATTTTTTTAGGTGTCAATATTGACACCTAAAAAATATTTAAGTAAAGGAGTGCAAAATGTCAAACGGAACGCAAAAATATACGACGTTCTATATCACGAAAGAAATTGCTTTATCCCTGGACCAGATATCGTCCATAACGGATATCCCGAAGACGCGTATCATCAATCGGGCGTTGAGGGACTTCATCGGGCGGAGGCCCCAGCGGATACGGCCGGAGCTGCTTGTCACAAAAAAGACGGATCCCCGCTACATCAAGCGGGACTACTACATGGGCTGCCACATGGATCCGGGGATCCATGCGGAAGTGAAGAGGATCGCCCAGGAGCAGCACTGCACTATGGCGGCGGTCATCATGCAGGCTCTCGGGGACTGGGAGACTGCTATGAGATATAGAGGAGGTCAGTAATGGACTTCTCTAAACTTGATCAGAATGGAACTGTTAAGATCCCGAAAAAAATCTATTACTGTATGATCGATTATTTTCTGTTCGGCAACCGGCAGCCGGACAACGAACAGAAAATAAAAGAAGCATTGGAAGCAAAGGTAAACGCTCTTGCCCGGCGGGAAGAGTACGGAAGACGGCTGAGTGAGAAGCATCGGGAAGGAACCGTATGAAGTATAAAGTGAAAAGCTATAACAATAAAGCCGGCACGGTGGGTGCCGGCTTTATTATTTCGGAAATTTAGAGAAAAAATCATGTGCAAAACGTGTGCAAAACGTGTGTAAAACATGCACAAAAAGCTGAAAAAGTGACCCCATAAAAGTGTACCCCTTCGGTCGGCTTTGCCGACCCCACATTGTAAAATGGGGTCAGAAGTCCCTTATGCTCTTTCCGAAAAATCCCCCTCCAAAAAAAGAAAAAAGTATGGTAGAATATCCCCCGGATGGAGGAATCTCAAAATGCCAAAAAATGACAAGAGAGCATACACGACCTTCTACATCACGGAGGCTCTGGAAGCTGATTTGAAGGAGATCACGGAGAGGACCGGAGTGCCCAGGGCGAAGATCTATGACCGGGCCTTCCGGGATATCATCGGGAAGGCAGCTCCCCAGGTGAGCGAGAAAGTCAAGAACCGGAAGAAAACGGATCCGGAATACATCGCCCGGAGCGTCTTTAAGGGCTGCTATGTAGATCGTGAGCTGCACGCCAAAATGAAGGAGCTGGCCGCACAGAACGATTGCAACCTGGCTTGCCTGATCTACCAGGCGCTGATCGACTGGATGGCAAGGTATAAGGCAATCGTAAGCGGTCTGATATGAGATAAAGGGCTGTTTTGCCCTTTTTCTGCCCTTTTTGAGGCCGAAAATTGAAAAATGCGGAAAGAATGCTTATTTTATAAGGCACCGGAGGAGGGCTGTTCGGTCCCTTCTTCCGCACGAGGAAGTCCTGAGGAGTCAGGACTTCCTTTTTTGCTGTTTTAAGTTAAAAGAAAGCGCGGGTTTTTTGCTCCGCGCTTTCTTAAGAATAAATTTCACTTCAGTGACCGACTGAAAGGGCAAGGATAACAAGCCGGCTATCCTCGATGGAGCAAATCAGACGGTAGTCACCTATGCGGTATCTCCATTGACCGCTCCGGTTGGCAGTCAGTCCTTTTCCGTGAATCCGTGGATCTGTGCAGCCAACGAGATTTTTCTCGATCCATGCCTTAATCATTCTTTGGGTGTAGCGGTCCAGTTTTTTGAACTCCTTGTCAAAACGTGAGGTAGTTTCCAGCGTATAGGTCATAAGTCGCATTCCTTCCAGAGTTCTTCAATTGGGCGGCTTTTCCGTCCGTCTGCGACGTATTCGTCATATGCTTCCTGACCGACAGTGATATCATATTCGTCCTCTATTTTTTCAAAGAGGGCTTTTTTAAATGCCTCAGACAGGGAAAAGGAATGGAGTTTTGCGTAACTTTCTGCTAACCGTCTCTCTTCATCGGTAAGTCTGATCGAAAATGCCATAGTATCACCTCCTTGAAGTACATTGTACTACAAGCGGCGGATTTTGTCAATTTTGCGAAATATAAAGACGACGAAAAACGAACACCAGAAAAGAAGAGAAATAATTATGGTCAAGTAAACCGCCTCACCTGCAGCGCCGCTGTTCCATGTCAGAACAGAGTGCTGCAGGTTTTTTGTCAGTCCGACAGAATCAAATACATATCTGATCAGCAGGTGTATCAGATAGATCGGAAATGTATAAGAAGCGAGATAGCAGATCGTTCTGTTGCAAGCCGTTGCCTTTTTGTCCCGGATGAGCGCCATGCAGAAAATCAGTATACAGGATGCGGCTATGAGGCCGAACAAAGTGTACCAGTACATAATAGACTTGTCGTCGACATATCCTGCCGCCTCCCTGTGCAGCTGGACGACTTCCCGCAAAATGTTTGTAACAATAAATACTGCAGGAGCAATGATTAAAAAGAGTCTCTTTTTGAAAAACTCCCTGGCCTGATAGAGATAGTATCCGATCAGCGTGATGAGACAAGCCCCCGCCAGTCCGCGAAGCCTGTAGAGACTGAAGCCGACCAGCCTGTTGCGGGAGAGATCATTTACTGCCAGGATGAGAATTATTCCGCCGACTAACAGGATTTTCCGCTGACGACTCCGGTCTACGAATTTTACCGTGTATTTTAATACCGGAAGCGCAACTATAAGCAGCATATACACATAAATGTACCAGGAATGATCGTATCCCGTGATTCCGTTTTTCCATTTAAGAAGGTTGTCAATTACGTTTTTATAACCGGCTTCATAATTAAAAATCAGGTCATGAACGGTTCTGTTTCCCTCTTTGTAAGACGCGTAAAGGAAATAGAGCAGCCCGACTGCGAACATCGGAAGCAGCACCTTTTTTATACGGCCGGCCAGTAATTTTTTATAGTCGGTGTAATTAAGAAGAAAAGCGCCCCCGATCAGCCAGAAGACAGCTACTCCGTCGGCAAAAAGCATACCGAAAAACAGCCTGCCCGGTTCAAATCGATCATTGACCTTCAGCGGCAGGTATGTGTGGCAGCCGATCACGATCAGACAGCCGATCAATCGGGCTAATTCGATTGCGGGGTCACGTTTTAATTCGGTTGGATGTTCCTTGAGAGCGGGCATGATACTATAAACCTTTCTTGAAATGCAGTTTTAGCAAACCGGTCTTCCTGTGTAGTAAATCAAGCCTGGAGATGTTTGTCAATGCATAAACGCTGAAAGTATGGTACAATATCAACAAATCGAGATGATGAAAGGAGCCCTCATGGAAAAATACGCCCTCAACCCCTACCTCCCCTGCTACGAATACATCCCGGACGGTGAGCCGCACGTCTTCGGCGACCGCGTCTACATCTACGGGAGCCACGACCGCTTCGGCGGGAAGAAGTTCTGCATGAACGACTACGTCTGCTACTCGGCGGATGTGAAGGATCTTGCGAACTGGCGCTACGAGGGTGTCATTTACCCGAGAAACGTCGATCCCCGCATGACGGACGGGAAGCACCAGCTCTGGGCCCCGGATGTCTGCCGCGGGAAGGACGGAAAATACTACCTGTTCTACTGCCCGGACGACTCGATCAAGTCGATCGGGGTAGCGGTGGCGGACAGTCCGGCGGGAGAATTTCATTTTTATGGAATCGTCTCGGACAAAAACGGCGGCGCGCTGGGCGAGCGGCCGGGCGACACGATCGCCTTCGACCCGGGCGTCTTTGTGGATGACGACGGGCAGATCTACCTCTACTCGGGCAACGGACCGCGCACGAAGCAGGCGATCGGCAAGGAGCCGAAAGCTTCGATGGTCGTGCGGCTCATGGATGACATGAAAACCATGGCGGAGGAGCCGAAGAAGCTTCTTCCGACGCTCGGAGAGTCCGAGGGGACCGGCTTTGAGGGTCATGAGTTCTTTGAGGCCAGCTCGATCCGGAAGATAGGCGGGAAATACTACCTCGTCTACTCGTCGGTAACGCTCCACGAGCTCTGCTACGCGGTGAGCGACAGGCCCGACGGCGGGTTCGTCTACGGCGGCGTGGTGGTGAGCAATGCGGACATTTTCTCGGAAAATGCAGATCAGACCCCCAAAAACTGCTACGGCAACGACCACGGCGGGATCGAGTGCATCGACGGGGAGTATTACATTTTCTATCACAGGCAGACCAACCGCAGCATGTTCTCGCGCCAGGGCTGTGCAGAGAGAATTAAGATCGGGGAGGACGGGAGCATCAAGCAGGTGCTCATGACCTCCCAGGGCCTGAACGGAGGGCCGCTGCCGGGGCAGGGCGTATTTCCGGCTAACTGCTGCGCGGAGCTTATGGGAAAGCACACGCCGGTCATTTCCTTCTGGCTTTCGATGGGGAAAAAGCATCCGTATCTCACCCAGGACCTGCCGGACACGGATCCGGTGATTGACTGGGATCGGATGCCGGTGAGGGCTGCCCAGGGCCTTCCGAAGCAGTATATTGCGAACGGCAAGGACGGGATGCGGGCGGTTTACCGCTATTTTGCCTTTGAAAATACAAAGCGGGCCGCGGTGAAGGTCCGCGGCACCGCTGTCGGCGTTATGAAGGTGTTTACGGGAGAAGGGCAGGACGAGGTCCTGATTGGGGAGATTCCGGTTCGCTGTGAGAAGAACTGGAAGGTGTTTGACGCGAGGATGCATTTCCCGGACGGGGTGAACAGCCTGAGCTTTGTGTTTGAGGGAAAAGGTGTGCTGGAGTTTCTGGCGTTTGGGCTGAGCAAGAAGGCCTGAAAGGATTCAAAAAAGAGATCTCCGTTTTCGGAGATCTCTTTTTTGATGAGATATTATTAAACCAGCCCCAGCATCGGGAAGACAAAGCAGACGATCCCGCCTATCAGGGCGAAAAGGACCGTGTAGAGGATCGTCTTCGAGAGGATCTTGCTCTCCGCGTTGGAGAGCCCGACCGCGGCCGTGCCGATCGCGATGCTCTGCGGGCAGATCATCTTGCCGATGCCCGCGCCCATGAGGTTCGCGGCCGCGAGCCAGAGCGGCTCGGCGCCGATCGCGTTGGCGGTCTCGACCTGCAGGGCTCCGAAGAGAGCGGTCGTGGAGGTGCCGGATCCGGTGACAAAGCCGCCGATCGTCCCGATGAGCGGGGAGATGAGCGGGAAATAGCTCCCTGTCACGGCAACCAGCACCGAGGCGATGTCGCTGATCATGCCGCTGTAGCCCATGATCTTGGCGACGGCAAGCACGGAGCAGATCGTGACGATGGTCTTGATATTATTTTTTACCGTCTTTGTCAGGACACCGAACATGGCCTTAAAGGAGGCACCCTGGATCGCTCCGCCGATGAAGCCGGCTATGAGGATCAGGACGCCGGGCGTGTTGATCCAGTAGAAGGTCAGGGTGGCGGGATTTTCACCGGAGTAGAACTGTATTTTCGAGTTTACGGACGCCAGCGGATCGTGAATGAACGGCACCAGAGTCGAGGAGAAGAGCAGGAAAATGAAAATCAGAATGAACGGCGACCAGGCCCTGACAGCATCTGCCGGGGTCATATTCTTGAGGCCGTCGCCTGCTTCCACTTCATACTCCGGATACTTTTTGAGCGGGAGGAGTCTCGCCGCGGCAATCATGGCGGCCATCGAGACGATCGCGCCTAAGATATCCGGCAGATCGGGTCCGATGAGCTGGGCCGCAATGTACTGGGGGACAAGGAACGCGATGTCCGCGATCAGCACAAACGGGATAAGACCCTTCAGCGCCTTCACACCACCCCCGATGATGATGACGGCCAGGAAGGGCAGCAGGAAGGACACGACGAGCTGGATCAGCGCGACGTGGCCGGAGATGGAGATCACGTTCATGCCCGTGATGTTGGCCATCGTCGTCGTCGGGACACCGACCGAACCGAACGCGGTCGGCGTGGAGTTGATCAGCAGGCAGGTCACGACGGAGAGCAGCGGGTCAAAGCCCAGGCCGACGAGGATGCCGGCCGGGATGGCGACCGCCGTGCCGAAGCCGGCCATGCCCTCCATGAAGTTGCCGAAACCGAAGGCGATGATCAGCATCAGGATGCGCTTGTCGGTGGAGACGCCGGCCAGCATGGCCTTGATTTTATCCATGGCTTTGGTCTCCAGCGTGAGATTGTAGGTGAAAAGAGCGGCCAGAATGACAATGATGATCGGCCAGAGCGCGTTGCAGATGCCTTCCAGGGCGGCTGTCCCCATATGGAGGATCGGCATCCGCCAGAAGGCAACGGCCGTGACCGCGGTGATGAGGAACGCGATGAGGCAGGCTCTGTAGCCGGGCATCTTGAGAACGCTCATGGCGACGATCAGCCAGATGATCGGGAGCAGAGCAAGCAAAAATTTAATCATTATGGATACCTCCGAAAATACTGTTTGGCACATTATAACATTTTTCAATGATTATTACGACAATAAATGTAAAAAAAGCATAAAAATAAAGGGATGCAAAGCATCCCTTCATGAAATATCCGATTAACGCTGGAGGTATTTATGCCTGCTCCATATAGTCATCGACTGTGTCCTGGAGCTCGAGCAGAACTTCGGCCTGATTCGGGTCATTTTCGCTGCACTGGGTAAGAAGCATATTTGCAAGGAAGCCGCCGAAAATATTCTGTGCGCTGTAAACCATCGATTCTTTCATTTTAAAACACCTCCGTGTGCTTGATTATCGCTGTCATTTCTTACAGGATTACTATAACACGCGGAGGCATTTTCGTAAAATTCAATTATTTCCCTTAAAATGTTCCGTCAGGGAATTATTCTGCCAGCCTGCCGAAATACTCTGCGTACATCTTCTCGTAGATCGCGTTGTATTTTTCATCCTGGCCGGTGTGGAGCTCGTGATAATAGCGGTGCTCCCGGGCGGCGATCTCCGGGTTTACGCGGACCATGATCGCTGCGCCGACGTTGGAGCAGGCATCGGAGATGCGCTCCGCCTGGGTCAGCAGGTTCGTGTAGTTGACATCCGCGTAGGCGTTGCAGATACCCTGACCGAGGCGGTTCAGGTGATTTTCCTTCATTTGCAGAAGGAGAGCCTCGGCGACGCGGGTCAGGGCCTCGATCTCATAGGATTTCTCGACATCGCGCTTCTCGAATGCCTGACCGGTGATTGCAAGGAGGTTTGAGAAGAGCTCGATCAGAGTCTGAAGCTCTTTCTTAGCCGCGTCGGAAAGGTGCATGCCGGCGGAGGAGAGGGCCTCGGCGTTGTTGGCAATGTCTTCGGCGAAATCGCCCAGATGCTCGAAGTCGTTTGTGGCGCGGTAGTATTGGTTAACAATCGAGAGATGATAAGGATCCGTTAAGTGCGGCAGAAGATCGACAATGTAGCGGCTCACACTGTCCGTCATGCGGTCAATGTTTTTCTCTTCGGCAAGGATTTCCGCGTGTACAGCAGGATTAAAGGTATCCATGAGCGGGAAAGCCTTTGTAATATTGTCCCGGGCTGCATTGAACATGGCCAGGAGAACGTCATAGCAGCTGCGGAGCGCGAGAGCCGGCGTGCTGAAAAATGCAGGGCTGAGCTCGTCCAGTGTGTTCTTGTATTTGTCCTCCCTGACCGGAGCGTCCCTGACGATCCTGCGGCTGGTTTTCTCGTAGATGCCGAGGATCGGAAGAAGGGCGATGGAGCAGGCAAGGTTGAAGATCGTGTTTGCATTTGCAATGATACTGGAATTCGCCGGCGCATCCCAGAGAGAGTCCAGAAATCCCAGCTGGTGCACGATAGTGACGCCGATCAGGACCAGAGCTGATTTACTCAGGTTGAAAAGAATATTGACGATACCGACACGCTGGGAATCTTTTTCAGCTCCGATTGAACAGACGATGGCGGTTGTCACGCAGTCGCCCAGGTAGACGCCGACGATGACCGCGTAAATCGATTTGAAGGTCAGCAGGCCGGATGTGGAAAACGCCTGCAGAATACCGATCGTCGCGGACGAACTCTGGAGAACGAAGGCGATGCCGGCGCCGGTCACGTAGCCGATGAACGGGTTGGAGAGGCCGGAGAGCAGTGTCCCGATCATAGGAGATTCCTGAATGCCCTTTACTGCTTCGGTCATGTTGAGAAGACCGGAGAAGAGAATACCGAAACCGAGCAGGATGTTGCCGATCGATTTGGAGTTCTTGAAATTTAAGGCCATGACGCAGATGATACCGATGATCAGGGCTACGGGAGCCAGCGTCGACGGCTGGAAGAGTCTTAAAAATGAACCGGAGGAGGCGTCCACATCGAGAAGCCGGATGATCTGACCGGTGACGGTCGTACCGACGTTCGCGCCGACGATGATGCCGAGGGACTGGTGAAGTGACAGGATGCCCGCACCGACGAGACCGGATGTGATGACGATCGTGGCGGTGGAGGACTGGATGACGGCAGTGATGAGAAAACCGAGGACAAAGGCTTTGACAGGGTTGTCCGTGACGTGCTCGATGGCGACCTTCAGGGTGCCGGACGAGCTTTCCTTCAGCGAGTCTCCCATGAGGCGCATGCCGTAGAGGAACATGGAAAGACCGCCGAAAAGGGTGAGAATATTGAAGATATCCATAGTTTCCCTTTCATTTGATTTAATGCCAACACCTCTATTATAGTATATTTGGGTGGATTTGTCATCCGGTAAATTTGCCGCACGCCGGTCTGTACGCCGGCTGACTGTTAAAAGTATGTAAAAAGGCAGCTCCTGCTTTCGGAGCTGCCTGTTGAGTCAGGTAAGGACCGTCCCCTCGACGTTGAAGGGACAGTCCCCGCAACGTTGAAGGGACAGTCCCCGCAACGTCGAAGGGACTGTCCCCGCGGCGGCGGATCAGTCCTTCAAAAGATCACGGGTTTCATGCTGGACCGCGTAGTAGATGTACTGCTGCAGGATCCCGGCGGTGTCCCCGTAGCGGGGGAACGGATTCCTGCCGTTGTAATAAAGGTCCATGACCTTGCGGATCCAGACATCGATCGGGGCAAATGAGGTGCGGCCGTAGGCGAAGAGGGCCACACACCCCGCCACCTTCGGGCCGACCCCCTTTATCCGCATGAGCATGGCCTCGACCAGCTCGTCGGGAAGAGAAGAGAGCTGCGTAAGGTCGACGGTGCCGTCCGTGACCGCCCGGGCAGCGTCGAACACGTAGGGGACCCGGTAGCCCAGGCGGCAGATTGCCTCGATCTCCCGGGAGTGGGAGAGGATGGCTTCCGGCGCCGGAAAATAGTGAAGCGACTCCCGGCCGCTCTCGACGGCCTCCCCGCAGACATTTGCGATGGCTCCCACCGAGGAGCGGATGGAGGGGATGGATTTGCGCTGGGAAATGATGAAGGAGATTAGAGTCTCAAAGGGATCCTGGCGCAGCACGCGGATGCCGGCGCCGCAGGCTGCGGCATTTCTCATCGGGATATCGTCGTCCGGGATCGCGCCGCGGATGGCCGCGTAGTTACGGCCGAGATCGAAATAGGGGGTCCAGACCCTCTCCCAGTCCTCCTCCGAGCAGTCTGCCTCGTAGAGGCCGGGGGTATCCGCGGCCCGGATATAGAGCAGAGAGTGCCCGGTGATAAAGCGGAAGCTTCCGTCCTCCAGTTTCTTTACGCGGAAGCACTGACCGCTGTTCATGATTTTCTCAAGGTCAAAATCGTCCTGAATCGTTACAAACATAAAAACACCTTCCTTTGTGATAATTTGTCCATACGGTAAAAGAGGAAGCTGCAGTTATAAGTGTAGTGGATTGATGTGCCCGGCGCAAGCATAAAAATGCATAAATCTTGAGAACATCACTAAAGTGTGCTATACTGAACGGAAATTCCCGGAAAGGATCTTATAAGGAAGGAATTTGTAATGAATTTTGTTTTTATTTCCCCAAATTTCCCTGAAAACTATGCCGGATTCTGCGTCGGACTCAAGGAGAACGGCGTGAATGTCCTGGGGATCGGCGACTGTCCCTACGAGCACCTCTCCGACGAGCTGAAGCTTGCGCTGACCGAGTATTATCTGGTTGATTCACTTGAAAATTACGACGATATGATCCGGGCAGTCGGCTATTTCACCGGCCGCTACGGGAAAATTGACTGGATCGAGAGCAACAACGAATACTGGCTGACGCTGGACGCCGCCCTGAGGACGGACTTCAATGTGCCGACCGGCTACAAGACGGAGGATATCGTTCCGCTGCGCCGCAAATCGAAAATGAAAGAATACTACGAGAGCGCCGGCATCCCGACCGCAAGATGGATCATGGCGGAGGACGAGGCCGAGGCGCTTTCCTTTGCCGCAAAGACCGGGTACCCCCTGGTCGCAAAGCCGGACAGCGGCGTCGGAGCCGAGGACACCTTCCGGCTTGACAACGAAAAACAGCTCCGTGATTTCTTCGCGGACAGGCCCGAAACCCCTTATATAATAGAAGAGTATGTGAAGGGAGAAGTCACGACCTTCGACGGGATCGCAAACAGCAAGGGCGAAGTGCTCTTTTCGGTGAGCCACATCACGCCGGAGTCCATCATGGACATGGTGAACGAGCACAAGCCGGTCTACTATTACGTGGACAGGGAAGTTCCGGCGGACGTTAAGGATGCCGGCATGCGGGCGCTCAGGGCCTTCGGCATCAGGAGGCGCTTTTTCCACCTGGAGTTCTTCCGGCTCACGGAGGGCAAGGAGGGGCTCGGAAAGGCCGGCGACATCATCGGCCTTGAGGCAAACCTCCGGCCGGCGGGCGGCTTCACACCAGATATGATCAATTTCAGCCAGAGCTGCGACTGCTTCCGCATCTGGGCGGACATGGTCGCCTTCGATGAATGCCGCCGGGTCTATGACGGAGAGAAGCGCTACTGCCTCTGCGTCGGAAGGCGGGACGATGTAACCTATAAAAATGACACCGCCATGCTCCACGAGAAATACGGCAGCCGCATCGTGCTGGACAAGTTCCTCGCGCCGGCCCTCGCGCGGGCCATGGGAAACCGCATTCTTCTGGTCCTTCTTGACACAAAGGAGGAGATGGATGAATTCCTTCGGGATGCATTTTCGCCGATGAATATACGGGCAATCGGAAAGGAGAAGAAGAAAAATGGCAGAAGAAGCAAAAAAACAGTCCTCACGGGAGAGGATCATCATTAAAACCAGCGTGATCGGCATCGCCGCGAACATCTTTCTGGCCGCATTCAAGGCAGCCGTCGGACTTGCATCCAACTCGATCGCAATCGTCCTCGACGCCGTCAACAACCTCTCGGATGCGCTGTCCTCGGTCATCACGATCATCGGGACCAGGCTGGCGGGCAAGCCGGCGGACAAAAAGCACCCGTTCGGGCACGGCCGGATCGAGTATATCACGGCCATGATCATCGCGGTCATCGTTCTCTATGCCGGTATCACCTCGCTCCTCGAATCCGTGAAGAAGATCATACACCCGGAGACCGCGGAGTACACGGTGACAACGCTCATTATCGTAGCGGTGGCGGTTATCGTGAAGCTGGTGCTCGGCAGATATGTCTTCACTGTCGGCAAGAGAGTGCACTCGGACTCCCTGGTCGCTTCCGGACAGGACGCCTCCTTTGACGCGATCATCTCGGCATCGACGCTGGTGGCGGCGCTTATTTTCATTTTCCTGCATATCAGCCTCGAGTCCTGGCTCGGCGCGGCGATCTCCATCGTGATCATCAAATCCGGTTTCGAGATGCTCTCGGACACCATCGCGGAGGTCCTCGGAAAGAGGGTCGAGCCGGAGATCGCCGAGACCGTCAAGCGGATGGTCGAGGAGACGCCGGAGGTGCGGGGCGCCTATGACCTCACGCTGCACAACTACGGGCCCGAGAAGCTGATCGGTTCGGTGCACGTCGAGGTGGACGAGGATGTGCCGATCAGCCGGATCGATGAGATGAGCCGTGAGATCCAGCACCGGGTCTACGAGAACAGCGGCGTTGCGATCGAGGCGGTCGGTATCTACGCGGTGAGCTCCCATGACCCGGAAGCGCTTGCGATGAAGAAAAAGATCCTGGCCCTCATCTGGGCCCACGATTTCATCCTTGAGACCCACGGGTTCCACGTGAACAAGAAGGAAAAGAAGATCAGCGTCGATTTCGTCGCGGATTTCAGCTGCCCGGACCGCCAGGCACTCTATGCGGATATCTGCAGAGAAATAAAAGAAGCCTATCCGGACTATGAACTCATGCTGCAGATGGATATCGACGTGAGCGACGGGAGAAAATAATGGATTTTTATTTCGCTCCCATGGAAGGCATCACGGGATATGTCCTCCGGAATGTGCATGCAAAGCTTTTTCCGGGGATCGACAGGTATTATCTGCCGTTTATCGCGGCTCAGAGCAGTCACCGGCTTAAAAATAAAGAAAAGGCGGATGTCTCGCCGGAACATAACGCCGGCATCCGAGCGGTTCCGCAGATCCTCTCGAAGAGCGCGGAGGATTTCGTCGCGACGGCGGAGATCCTCCGGGAGCTGGGCTACAGGGAGGTCAACCTGAATCTCGGCTGCCCCTCGCCGACAGTGACGGTGAAGGGCAAGGGCGCGGGCATGCTGCGGGACACGGAGGTGCTGGACCGGTTTCTTGACGGGATCTTCGAGAGAATGGCCGACTCGGACACCGAGGTCTCCGTGAAGACCAGGATCGGCTGCGAGGACATAGCGGAGGCGGAAAAGATCTTCGATGTCTACGCGAAGTATCCCTTCTCCGAGATCATCATTCACCCGAGGACGCTTAAGGAGTTCTACAACGGGGATGTCCACAGGGACATATTTTTTGAACTGGCGGGAAAATTACAGGCGAAAACGGTCTTCAACGGAAATATATTTACCGCAGAGGACTATAAGTCGCTGACGGACGGCACGCCGCACCCTAAGGCAGTCATGTGCGGCCGGGGGCTTCTCCGAAACCCGGCGCTTGTCCGGGAAATGCAGGGCGGGCCGGCGCTTTCGATGGAGGAGCTTTTCATTTTCCAGAAGGAAGTGTATGAGGGGCTCAGGGAGACGCTCTCAGGGCCTGTTCCCGTGCTCTCGAAGATGAAGGAGCTCTGGTGGTACATACGGGTGAATTTTCCGGAAAAGGAAAGAGAGTACTATAATATAAAGAAGGCGAAGAGCTTCGCGGAGTACGAGGAGGCGGTTCGCGAGATATTCAGATAAGTAAGATAAGTAAGAAAGGACCCGGTGTGACCGGGTCCTTTTAATATCAGCTGTATTCAGCACCTCATTTGCAGCCGCTTTGCGGCTTGCTCATGCTTACATGCAAGTGTAACCGCCGTCGACCGGAAGCTGAACGCCCGTGACGTAGGAGGATGCCGGGGAAGCGAGGAAGATCGCCGCGGTGTCCAGCTCGCCCTCGTTGCCGTATCTCTCCTCCGGAATCATGGTCTTCGCGTTCTGCTGGAAGAAATCGGAGTTTAAGGTGTCAACTGTCAGCGGGGTGTAGAAGTAGCCCGGGCAGATGGAGTTGACGGTGATGCCGTACTTGCCCCACTCAGCGGCGAGCGCGCGGGTCAGGTTGACGACACCGCCCTTGGCTGCGTGGTACGGAGCGGAGCCGGCAATCTTGTTGCCGACGAGGCCGTACATGGAGGCGATGTTGATGATGCGGCCGTATTTAGCCGGGATCATGGCCTTCTTGGCGACGGCGCGGGCGACCTTGAAGGTGCCGAAGAGGTCGATCTGCATCTCGTTGTCGAACTGCGGGTCCGTGATGTCCTCAGCCGGGGCAACGGCGCCCGTTCCGGCGTTGTTGATCAGGATGTCGATGCGGCCGAACTTCTCGAGGATCGCGTCGACAGCGGCGTTGACCCTGTCGGTATCGGTGATATCGCAGGGGACATAGAAGGTCTCGACGCCGAATTCGGCGGCGATGTCCTCGGCGACCTGCTTGATCATATTCTCACGGCGGGCAAGAGCGACGATTTTTGCGCCTTGGTTGGCAAGAGCCTTCGCCATCTGAACACCGAGGCCTGTGGAGCAGCCGGTGACGAGAGCGACCTGTCCGGTGAGATCAAAATAATTTTTCATTGGTTTGTCCTCCTTATGTGTGATTAGGGTTTTGTTTTCTGCCTTCATTCTAACATTTTGAATATAATTGTCAAGTTTTATAAATTTATGGAGATGATAACCTGTTTATTATAGTTATATGAAGGGAAAAGACTTGCGATGATTGATTATTTCCCGCAAAAATGGTATGATAGGAGCAGTAATAATCAGGAGGAAAATGAAATGCCGAATGAGAAAAACTACCTGGATGACCTGCCGGGTGTATCCGGCTACGCGTTCGGAAAATTTCATCTTGATGATCTGGATTTTGCGGACGACCCGTTAAAGCGGAAGATCGACTTCATCGACGACGCGCTTCTTGCCCCGCCGAAGCCCAGTGCGGACATCACTTCGCACATAAAAACCAGCCGCGAGGTGATGGGTGAGCGGAAACCCCAGCCGACGGACAAGTTCGGCATGCGTCCGGAGGATTATATCAGGAAGAAGCCTGCTCCTTCGCATGTGCATGTTGAGCCCGCGCCGCAGGCGAAGAAGGAGAGCGCGCCGTCCCGCTTCGAATATGAGGAGGTGAAGCCGGCACGGGCGCCGCAAAGACCGGCGGATAAGAACCTTAAGCGCCCGTCGGGCGATGCGCTTGAGGAAGCGTATGCGCGCTATAAGGAGAGAAAACAGCTTGAGGAAGCGAGGATGCAGGCGGCGAATTCAAAAGCGGCGGCTTTCATTGGAACACTTGCGGGAGCGAGCAATGCTGCCCGGAGCGGAGGGATTTCCGGCCAGGCTCAGGGGCCTTCCAACCGGGTCTCGGGTACTTCCTACGAGCGTGCAAAGGCGGCGTACGGCAAGACGAAAACGGCGGTAAGAGGCAGAAGGTCGCTTACAATCGTCTTTTTTGTAATCATGGCCATCGTCATATCGGCGGTCATGGAGATATTCAGCAGCCTGAGCAGTGAATTCTCGTCCGGGGCGCATGAACCCTCCGGGTTCGCCGGACAGACCGGCGGGTATACCGTATCGGATGAGGATTATGCGGAACTGTGGATCGAGCAGCAGGACTATTTCCGTGAGATCTGTGAGAACCCTGACGAGGCGAAGAATCTTGTCGGGACGACGGTCTATGATATCGGGATCACGGATGAGATGATATACTATCTTAAATCCGAGTCCCGTACATCCACCTCGAAAGATGACTGCAGGATTTACGAGACCGAGATCGGCGAATACGATATCGATTACTATGAATATGAAGACTATGCATGGCTCCGTTTCTGGTCGAGCGGCTATGAAGAGGTCGCGGATATCGCGTTCTACTATGATGACATGGTGATCCAGGTGGTTGACGTGAACAATGAGAGGGTGGCAGAACTGGAGTGAACGAAAAACCGGGTCCGATCGGGACCCGGTTTTTTAACTTCACGGCGGACTTTGAACCTCATGAGGGCTGTATCTGGTTAGCATCTCTGAACTCTTTCGGGGTCATATGGACATATTCCCGGAAGGCCCGGTTGAAGGTCCTCTGGCTTCCGAAGCCGGCATTTTCAAAGATCTCCGTCACGGACTGGTCGGTGTAGGCCAGGAGATGCTTTGCGTAATCGATGCGCATTTCATTTACATACCGGCTGAAATTCATGTGGAAGGTCCCCGAGAAAACCCTTGAGAGCGCGAAGGGACTTATGTAGAGATCGCGGGCCATCCCGGTGAGGGAGAGGTCCTCCTCCGTGAAATGCGCCGAGATGTAGGAGACCGTGCGGTAGATGAGATCTCCGTCGCCGGGCGTCGGCTTCTCGATGAGTTTTAAGAGAGGGAGGGTCCTTGCCAGGATGATCGTGAGGTAGGCCTGGCGGATGACATCATCCTCCGGCTTTTTTTTGCGGCGTCCGGTCAGCGTCTCGAGTGCGTAGGCCACGTCGGCGTGGACCTTTTTCGCGGGGATGACCGGGTTTTCGGGGCAGAGCTGCTGCAGCGTCTTCTGATAAGGCCCCGCCATCACGGGCGAGGCGAGCAGATAGAGCGAACGGCAGGGGTTCGTATCGAATACCTGATAGTGGTGGATAAGCTCCGGAAATACAAGACCCAGATCACCCTTCTCCATGTGGTAGAGCTCCTGTCCGATGCCGAGCTCAAGGGAGCCTTCGAGTACAAGCACGAGCTCGAGGGACTTATGCAGGTGGGGACCGATGTGGACGGATCTGCGGCGGTACAGTTCAAAATCTTTTTCGTCTTTATAAAGAGGATACATAGACACCTCCTTCCGTGTCCTAATAATAACACATAAAAAGGTTCATTGAAAAGTAGATTGACAAAATTGAAAGGAATGGTTATATTCTTTATGTTAGTTATATCAAACCATAAAAAGGCGGACAGTTTATTGAAAATGAAAAAATTTACGGCATGTCTCACCGCAGGCGTCCTGTCGGCGGCCCTCCTTGCCGGCTGCTCCGGCACTCCCGCAGGGAAGGCGGAGAGCGCTCCGGATAAGAACCCGGCGCAGTCTCATTCGGAAACGGCGACGGAGGATGCGCGCTTTGACGATACCTTCCTTGCGATGGATACGGTCATGACCGTGTCCGCGTTCGGACCGAAGGGGCAGGCGGGCGTTAAGGCCGCACGGGAAAAAATCGAGGCACTTGATGCACTCCTGTCCACGGGATCGGAGACGAGTGAGGTCTCAAGGCTGAATGCGGAGGGCGGCGGCAGCCTCTCGGAGGATACCCTGGCTCTGGCGAAAGCGTCCCTTGCGCTCTATGAGGATACGGACGGCGCGTTTGACATCAGCATTTATCCGGTCATGAAGCTCTGGGGCTTTGACCGGCTGGATGATCTGAGCGCCGATAATCCGGATATCCCGACAAAGGAGGAGCTTGCTGAGACTCTCGCGCTGGTCGATGCGGGAGAGCTTTCACTCGATACGGAAAATTCAGTTCTCACCTACGGCCTGCCCGGCATGGCGGTCGACTTCGGCGGCATCACGAAAGGCTACGCATCCGATACGGTGATTCATATGCTTCGTGACATGGGCATCAGGCATGCGCTTTTAAACCTCGGCGGAAACGTGCAGGCACTGGGCGCAAAGCCGGACGGCAGCAAGTGGCGGGTCGGCATCCGGTATCCCGATCTTCAGAGCAGCGATATCGTCGGTATAGTCTCCGTGGAGAACAAGGCGGTCATCACATCGGGCGACTATGAGCGGACGATTCCCGGCACCGACTATCACCACATCATCGATCCGGCGACCGGATGGCCGGTGGAGAACGGACTCCGCTCTGTCACGATCGTCTCGGAGGACGGAACGCTGGCGGACGGGCTCTCCACATCTCTCTTCGTCATGGGTATGGAGAAGGCGGAGGAGTACTGGAGAAGTCACAGGGAGGCATTTGATGTCATTTTCCTGACGGAGGACCTGAAACTTCATGTCACGGAAGGCATCGCGGAGGATTTTAAGCCGGCGGACGGCTATAAGATGGACATCATCAGTTAGAAAGGCATTTGAAAATGACAGATTTTAAGAGACTTCTTGCGACATATGCACCGCTTGTTCCGGCTGCGGCCGTCGTAGCAGCGGTTGTGATCGGGCTCTCGGGCTATGAGACGCCGACCTACGCGGTGACGGAGTACTCCGCGGAGGAGAGCATTATCGAGGAAACCACTGAAAAGACGGTGAAGCAGAAAGAGGACAAACCGGCGATCGGGACGGGGGCATTTGACGTGCCGGACGGGACCTATCAGGGCTCGGGCACAGGGTTCGGGGGCACCGTGACGGTGTCCGTCACGATCCGGGAGAAGACCATCACGGCTGTCGATATCCTGTCCCATTCGGACACGCCGTCCTTCTTTTCGAGGGCTGAGGCCCAGGTGGTGGCCGCGATCCTGGCGGAGCAGAAGGCGGATGTCGATGCGGTCTCGGGAGCGACCTTAAGCTCGAACGGCATCATGCAGGCGGTTCGAAACGCACTGCACACGGCGGCCGGCGAGGAGACGGAGGCGCTTGCGGAAGCGTCCGGTTCGTCCGCGGCGGGCGGGGAGAGTGTCGCGCCAGTCTCCAGAGTCGCGGAGCCGTCTTCCTATAAGGACGGCGTCTACAGGGGGAGCGGCGTCGGCTTTGCCGGGGCGGTGACAACGGTGGAGGTCACGGTTTCCGGCGGGAGGATCGCTTCGATCGGAGTGGTGTCCTACGGCGATACGACGTCTTATTTTCTGAATGCGAGGGACCCGGTCATCAGCGCGATCGTCGCGGGGCAGACAACGAACGTGGACACGGTCTCCGGGGCGACCTTCAGCTCGAACGGAATCATCACGGCCGTGAGAAGCGCGCTTGCGAAGGCCGCGGGCGAAAATTCCTCCCCGTCCGATCAGGAAAAGGAGAAAGAAGAAAAAGAGGAGACCGTTTTTGACTATGAGGACGGCATCTATGTCGGTGTCGGAGAAGGCTACAACGATGAGATAAGGCTTGCCCTGACGATCCGGGATAAGAAGCTTGCGGCCATCACGGTGCTCTATGAGGACGATACGCCCGAATTCTTCTCGATGGCGCAGGAGATCATCCGGACGATCGTGAATGACCAGAACACGGAGGCCGATGCGGTCTCCGGGGCGACCTTCAGCTCGGAGGGGATTCTTGAAGCGGTGGCGGATGCGCTGGAAAATGCAAAGAAGGGCATCACGATACTGGATATCTATGAGGAGAAGGATGATTCTAAGCCGTCCGATGAGTCGGATTCGTCGAAGGACGAGCCCGCAGAGCCGGGATCGTTCTCGGACAATGATCCGGGGAAAAGCGCAGCTGATGACTCTGCCGGGTCCGGCTCGGCTTCGGACAATGATCCGGACGAGAGCTCCAAAGTACCCGCAGATGATTCGTCTTCGGACGATTCTTCGGCGGAGTCCGACGCGAATCTTTATGAGAACGGGAGCTTTACCGGGACGGCGGTCTGTACGGCGGACGAGGATGAGGACTTTATCGATTACAACCTGACGCTGACCGTCGTGCTTGAAAATGACAAAATCACCGCTGTGACGGACATCGCGGGCGACGGCGATGCGGATAATGACTCCTTTATCCGGAGGGCCGCAAACGGGACCAAAAAGACGAGCGGTCTTGTCGAGAGAATCCTCACGGCGGGTACGCCCGACGGAATCGACACGGTTTCAGGCGCTACCTGCACCTCGAAGGCAATCATCGAGGCGGTGAAAAACGCGATGGATCAGGCAAGAAAGTGAGGTGGACGGGATGTTTGGAAGATCATTTGCGGTGAGGCTTACGAGCATTTTCCTTATAATCGCCTCTCTCTATGTATATGAAGCAATCACGCGCGAGCGGGTCCAGGCGGACACGATCGCAAGGCTCGAGGCGGAGCTTCAGAGCGCGAAAAATGAAATCGCCTACCTCGAAGAACACGGCGGCGCAGGCAGCAAGGCCGGCCCGGGCTCCTATAAGGACGGGACCTATACGGGCAGCGCGATGGGTTTTGGGGGCAATATTTCGGTCAGCGTGACGGTCGAAAACGGAAATATCACCGCCATCGATGTCACGGACCATGCCGCGGAGGATGATTCCTTCTACGATATGGCGGCGGCCGTCATTCCGAAGATCATCAGTGCCCAGTCGACGGATGTGGACACGGTCTCCGGGGCGACGTTCAGCTCCACCGGCATCCGGGATGCCGCGGCGGAAGCCCTCGCCGGCGCTTCTTCGTGAGGTGGCGCATGGAATGTAAGGAAATCAAAGCTTCCGGGGCCGGTGCTAAGGCCGCACCGGCCAAAAAGAAGCTGACAAAGAAACAGATCAACCAGATCCATGCGTGGGTGCGGGTTTTTGTGCAGCTGATGTTTTTCATTTTCCTGCCGTCGGCCTACTCGTCGGCGTTTGCGGGAATCAAGTATATGTTCACGAAGCTCGGGGCCGGCGAGGTGATCGAAGTCACGGCCTTCGTCAAGGTGCTGCTGCTTCTTCTTATCTATACGGTGGTCTTCGGACGCTTCTTCTGCGGGTTTGCCTGTGCGTTCGGAAGCCTCGGCGACTGGGTGTACACGTTCGCCCATTGGGCCGCCAAAAAGCGCAAAAAGAAGATGCCGGCGCTGCCGGAGAAGCTTCGCGACGCACTGCCGTCGCTCAAATATGCCGTGCTCGCCGCAATTCTCATCATGTGCTTCATGGGTGTATACGGGAATTTATCCGGCACGAGTCCCTGGGATGTGTTCTCGATGCTGCACGCATTTAATTTCCGTTTCGGGAAATACGCGGTCGGCATCGTGCTTCTCGTCCTCATTGTGGTCGGGATGGCGTTCGAGGAGCGGTTTTTCTGTAAATTTTTCTGCCCGATGGGGGCGGTATTCTCGCTGATGCCGGTTCTTACGCCATTTTCTCTGAGGCGGAACCGTTCAGCCTGCCTTAAAAAATGCAGTGCCTGCTCAAAAGTGTGCCCGTCGAAAATCGGGCTCCCGAATGACGGTGCACTTGCCGTCGAGGGTGACTGCTTTATGTGCGGGAAGTGCGCCGGCGTCTGCCCGAAGACCAATATCCACTGCGGGGCAGGCAGGATACAGGGTGATGCGTACTGGTTCACCGCGGTGAGGGCGGTGCTTCTTGCGGTGCTGATGATCGTGATGGGGGTGTGAAAACGCCCCTTCTTTTTTGTGAAACGTTGTTGCGAAATTCAGGAAAAAGAAGTATGATGAGTGTATCAAATTTTTTTTGAAGAAAGGCGGTACCACAATGGCTGCAGAGAAGAAATACGATGTAACAGCACTCGGAGAGCTTCTTATCGACTTCACGGAAAGCGGACTTTCACCGCAGGGCAACAAGCTCCTCGAAGTTAACCCGGGCGGAGCGCCCTGCAATGTGCTTGCCATGCTGACAAAAGCCGGCCGCAAGACTGCGTTTATCGGCAAGGTCGGCAACGATATGTTCGGCCGCATGCTGAAGGCCAGGACGGAAGAGCAGGGCATCGACATGAGCGCGCTCATGATGGATGACGAGATCAAGACGACGCTGGCATTCGTGGAGAAGCTGCCGAACGGAGACCGTGACTTTTCATTTTACAGAAAACCCGGTGCGGACATCATGCTCACGAAGGATGAGGTCATCGCGCACAGGGACGTGATCGAAGGTGCAAAGATTTTCCACTTCGGAACACTCTCGATGACGGATGAGGGTGTCGAGGCGGCCACGATTGAAGCGGTCAGGATCGCGAAGGAGAGCGGCTGCATCATTTCCTTTGACCCGAACCTCCGTCCGCCTCTCTGGGAATCCGAGGAGAAGGCGAAGGAGAAGATCGCATGGGGCCTTTCCCAGTGCGACGTCCTCAAGATCTCCGACAATGAGATCACCTTCATGACCGGTGAGACCGATCTGGACAAGGGGATCCATAAGATTATTGATGAGTATAAGATCCCGCTCGTGTTCGCGACCTTCGGTCCGGACGGCAGCAAGGCTTACTGCGGCGGCATCGAAGTCTTCGAGGACGGCTTCAAGAACCCGGCGACGATCGAGACGACCGGCGCGGGCGACACCTTCTGCGCGAGCGCGCTGCACCATGTGCTGAAGTACGGGCTTGCCATGAACGAGGCGCAGCTTAAGGAGCTCCTTACGTTTGCGAACGCGGCGGCGTCGCTGGTCACGACCAGGAAGGGCGCGCTGTGCGTGATGCCGATCCTGGAGGAGGTCTTAAACTATGCGAAGGAGGCCGGGAGACCGGTTGAATAAGAGAACCAATAGAGGTATAAAAAAAGCGATTTCCTGACCGGAAATCGCTTTTTTTGTCGTAAGAACCGTCCCTCAAACGTTGAGAAGATCAAGCGGTGCGGCAATCGCCGGTGTGCCCTCCGGAACCTCGCCGAACCCGTAGGAGGCGTAAATGAAGGGGCAGCCCGCCGCTGCGGCAGCGGTGTAATCCCCCATCGTATCCCCGACATAGACCGGGTCCGTGAGAAAGTAGCGGCGGATGATCTCCTTTATATTTCCAGCCTTGTCAAGACCGGTGTCGTCCGGGCAGAGGTGGTCCTTCACAAAGTCCTCCAGGTCGTTCGTCATGAGAAGATCCTCGATATAGCCGGCCTGGCAGTTGGAGACGATGAAGAGCGGGATGTTCCTCTCCGTCAGGGCGAGGAAGAGCTCGCGCACCCCGGTGTAGACATTCGGGAAATGGGTCTTTAAGTACTCGACCTCAAAGTCGCAGAGCTCCTTGCACAGGGGGAGCAGTTCATTTTCCGAAAGATCCGGAAAGAGGGACCTTGCGATCTCGATCATGGGCTTCCCGAACTCCTCCTTCAGGCGCTCGGGCGTGATATGGGTGTACGGGAGATGATGGACACTGGTGACGAGCCTCCACGCGTCCGCGACTTCCCGGCGGGAGTCCCAAAGTGTTCCGTCCACATCAAAGATTACAGCATCCATGCGAATCCTCCTTTATAAGCAGTTGAAATTTGCGTATCTTTACGCTATGATAGACAAAGTTAAATCAGGAGATGGATAGATGTCAAGAGAAGAAGAGAAAAGAATTCGGGAAAAATACGAAAAATGGGCCGCGGAGGAGGAAGCGAAAGCCAACCGCGCCAAAAAGAACGCCTCAAAAAAGCCCGAAAAGAAGAATCTGAAGGAAAATAAGCCGGAAGAGAATAAAAAGCCGGAAGAAAATTCCGCCGCGGAGCCGCCAAAACCCGCCAAGGTCCGGCATGAGCTGCCGGAAGGCGCCCCTCGCTGTCCCATCGCAAAGCGCTGCGGCGGCTGCGACTACATCGGGCGGGACTACGCCTGGTCCCTGGGCTACAAGGAGATGCAGGTGAGGAAGCTCCTTAAGCCCTTCGTGGAGCTCTCCGGCATCGTCGGCATGGACGACCCCTACCACTACCGCAACAAGGTTCACGCGGCCTTTGCCCATGTGAAGGACGGGAAGAAGGAGCGGAATGTCGCCGGGATCTACGAGGAGGGCACCCACAAGGTCGTGCCGGTCACGGAATGCCTGATCGAGGATAAAAAGGCGGATGCGATCATCCAGGATATCCTCGATATGCTGCGCTCCTTTAAAATAAAAGTCTACGACGAGGATTCGGACTACGGACTCCTCCGGCACGTCCTGGTGCGGACCGCAAGGGCTACCGGGCAGATCATGGTGGTGCTCGTACTGGTCTCGCCGATCCTTCCGGGCAAGAACAATTTTGTGAAGGAGCTTGTGCGCCGCCACCCGGAGATCACGACGATCCTCATCAACGTGAACGATGAGAAGACCTCCATGGTGCTGGGCGAGCGGGAGACGGTCATCTACGGAAAAGGTTACATCGAGGATGTGCTGATGGGCAAGAAGTTCCGCATCTCTGCGAAGTCCTTCTACCAGATCAACCCGGTACAGACCGAGAAGCTCTACAAAAAGGCGATTGAGCTTGCGAACCTGACCGGACGCGAGCGCGTGATCGACGCCTACTGCGGGATCGGCACGATCGGGATCTGCGCCTCTGCCCGGGCTAAGGAAGTGATCGGGGTCGAGCTGAACCCGGATGCGGTGCGCGACGCGGTGAAAAATGCGCGGGCGAACGATGTGAAGAACATTTCATTTTATAAAAATGACGCCGGCGTCTTCCTGAGTGCGATGGCGGAGCAGCGGGAGAAGGCGGAGGTCGTCTTCATGGATCCGCCGAGGTCCGGCTCGACGAAGGAGTTTATGGATTCGGCGGCAGCCATGTCGCCCGGACGCATTGTTTACATTTCCTGCGAGCCGGAGACGCTCGCAAGGGACCTTGCGTACCTCAATGAAAAAGGGTACCGCGCGAGAGAGGCCTGGGCCTTTGATATGTTCCCGTTTACAAAAAATGTGGAGGCTGTGGTTTTGCTCAGCAAGGGCGGGAAAAAGTAAAACACCCGTGAGGTTTTTGATAGGAGAGTTTTGCCGGTGAACAAAATGAGACAAAAAGAAGCGCCGCTCTACGCTGCGATGGAGCATTTCAGGAGGCTCAGGGTCGTCCCTTTTGACGTGCCGGGCCACAAGAGAGGCAGGGGCAACCCGCAGCTTGTGGATTTTCTGGGCCAGCAGTGCGTGGAGGTGGACGTCAACTCGATGAAGCCGCTCGACAATCTCTGCCACCCGGTCTCGGTGATCCGGGAGGCGGAAGAGCTGGCGGCAGACGCGTTCGGCGCGGCGCATGCATTTTTCATGGTCGGAGGGACGACCAGCGCGGTCCAGAGCATGGTCTTTACCGCCTGCAAGCACGGCGACAAGATCATCATGCCGCGGAATGTGCACAAGAGCGCGATCAACGCGCTGGTTCTCTGCGGTGCGATCCCGGTCTATATCGACCCAAAGGTGGACGTCAAGCTGGGAATCCCCCTCGGCATGGAGCTTGAGGACGTGCGGAAGGCGGTTAAAGAGAATCCGGACGCGAAGGCGATCCTGATCAACAACCCCTCCTACTACGGAATCTGCTCGGATCTTCAGTCCATCGTGAATCTGGCCCATGAAAACGGGATGATGGCCCTCGTGGACGAGGCTCACGGGACCCATCTCTATTTCGGGAAGGGTCTGCCGAAGAACGGCATGGCCGCCGGCGCGGACATGTGCGCGATCAGCATGCACAAGTCGGGCGGATCGCTCACGCAGAGCTCCCTTCTTCTGCTCGGTGAAAATGTCAATGAAGGCTACGTCAGCAACATCATCAACCTGACCCAGACGACGAGCGCATCCTACCTGCTGCTCGGGAGTCTTGATATCAGCCGGCGCAACCTCGCCCTGCACGGGGAGGAGAGCTTCGGGAAGGTCTCGGAGATGGCTGACTACGCGCGGTCGGAGATCAACGATATCGACGGCTACTACGCGTTCGGGACCGAGCTCATCAACGGCGGCAGCGTCTTTGATTTCGACCGGACCAAGCTGGTCGTGAACACCCGCGGCATCGGCCTCACCGGCATCGAGGTCTACGACCTTCTCCGGGAGGAGTACGATATTCAGATGGAGTTCGGCGATCTCTCCAACGTGCTCGCCTACATCTCCATCGGCGACCGTCTGCAGGACATCGAGCGCCTGGCCGGCGCGCTGGACGACATCGCGCGGCTCTACTCGAAGCCGGAGGCCAGCTTCTTCAGCGCGGAGTATGTGACGCCGATCGTCATGGCGACGCCGCAGGAGGCATTTTATGCGGAGAAGATTAAGCTCCCGCTCGATGAGACCGTCGGAAGGATCTGCGCGGAATCCGTCATGTGTTATCCGCCGGGAATTCCGATCCTCGCGCCCGGGGAGATGATCACCCGCGACATTCTCGACTACATCAAGACGGCCAAGGAGAAAGGCTGCTCGATGCAGGGACCCGAGAGCGAGGATATCTCGGAACTCGGCGTGCTGAAGTAAGAGTTTTTCATTTTCTAAAGAAAGGATCTTCTGATGGCAGAGAACAGGATGGAATACTGGTTCGAGGAAATGCACACCTCCAATGTGAAGATGGCGATCCGCGTCAACCAGCACCTTTACAGCGGGACCAGCGAATTTCGAAGGATCGACGTGTTCGACTCCCCGGAATTCGGGAAGTTCCTGACCTCGAACGGGAATGTCATTTTCTCGGAGCAGGAGGAGTTTACCTACGACGAGATGGTCGTCCACGTGCCGATGGCAGTCCACCCTGACGTGAAGCGGGTCCTGGTCATCGGAGGCGGCGACGGCGGCGTGGCGCGCGAGCTCTCCCATTACAAGGAGATCGAGGTGATCGACATCGCCGAGCCGGACAAGATGTTTGTGGACGTTTGCCGGAAATATTTTCCGGACAACGCGATCGGACTTGAGGACGTGCGCGTCCGCATCTACTACGAGGACGGGCTCAGGTTCCTCCGCAGATGCAAGGACAAATACGACCTTATCATCAACGACGCGACGGATCCTCTCGGGCATGAGGCGGGCCTCTTCACGAAGGAGTTCTACGGGAACTGCTACAAGGCCCTGCACGAGGACGGAATCATGGTCTACCAGCACGGGAGCCCCTTCTTTGACGAGGACGAGGAGAACTGCCGGGCAATGCATCGGAAGGCGTTCAAGTCGTTCCCAATCCTGCGTGTCTACCAGGCGCACATTCCGACGTGCCCGGCGGGGTACTGGCTGTTCGGGTTCGCCTCGAAGAAGTACCATCCGCTGAAGGATTTCGATCCGGAGAGGTGGGAGAAAAGGGGAATCAAGACCTGGTATTACACGACCCATCTGCATCAGGGGGCATTTATGCTGCCGAAGTATGTTGAGGATATTTTAAGAGAAGAAGAGTAACTGAAGGCTGGCAACGGCTGAGGGGACGCTTCTAGTCGGAGTCCTTCGGACTCTCTTAAGAAACGTCCCCGTCAGCCACTTTAAGAGAAGAAGAGTGAGGAGAAAAAAATGAGCAGATTACTTGTCATCGGCTGCGGAGGCGTAGCCCAGGTCGCTATCCAGAAGTGCTGCCAGAACAATGAGACCTTCACGGAGCTCATGATCGCGAGCCGCACGGAGGAAAAATGCATCGCGCTGAAAGAAAAGATCGAGAAGGCCGGAACCACCGTGAAGCTCTCGACCGCAAAGGTCGATGCGGACAACGTGGATGAGCTTATCGCGCTCATTTCCGCCTACAAGCCGGACGCGGTCCTGAACGTCGCGCTTCCCTATCAGGATCTCACGATCATGGACGCCTGCCTTGCATGCAAGGTGGACTATATCGACACCGCCAACTACGAGCCGGAGGACACCGATGATCCGGAGTGGCGGAAGATCTATGAGAAGCGCATTGAAGAGAAGGGCTTCACCGCCTACTTCGACTACAGCTGGCAGTGGGCTTACCAGGATAAGTTCAGGGAGGCCGGCCTCACCGCGCTCCTCGGCACCGGTTTCGATCCGGGCGTGACCAGCGTCTTCACGGCCTACGCCGCGAAGCACTACTTCGATGAGATCGACACGATCGACATCCTGGACTGCAACGGCGGCGACCACGGCTACCCGTTCGCGACCAACTTCAACCCGGAGATCAACCTCCGCGAGGTTTCCGCCAACGGAAGCTACATGGAGAACGGAAAATGGGTCGAGACGAAGCCCATGGAGATCAAGCGCGTCTATAATTTCCCGGAAGTCGGCGAAAAGGACATGTATCTTCTCCACCACGAGGAGATCGAGGCCCTCGGCCGCAATTTCCCGGGCGTGAAGCGCATCCGCTTCTTCATGACCTTCGGTCAGAGCTATCTTACCCATATGAAGTGTCTTGAAAATGTCGGAATGCTCTCCACAAGCCCGATTAACTTCGAGGGACATGAGATCGTTCCGATCCAGTTCCTGAAGGCCCTGCTGCCGGATCCGGCGAGCCTCGGCCCGAGGACGGTCGGCAAGACCAACATCGGCTGCATTTTCACCGGACGGAAGGACGGTAAGGAGCGCAAGATCTATATCTATAATGTCTGCGACCATCAGGAGTGCTACAGAGAGCTGGGCAGCCAGGCCATCAGCTACACGACGGGCGTTCCGGCCATGATCGGCACCGCACTGGTCGTAAAGGGCCTCTGGAAGAAACCGGGCGTCTTCACGACGGATGAGTTTGATCCGGATCCTTACATGGAGATGCTGAATCAGTACGGCCTCCCGTGGGTCGTCGACGAGAACCCTGTTCTGGTGGACTGATAATGAAATATCATGAACTTAAGACCCCCTCCTACATTGTGCAGGAGGGGGAACTCATAAAAAACCTGAAAATCCTGAACCGGGTGCAGAGAGAAGCCGGCTGCAAAGTGCTGCTTGCGGAGAAGGCCTTTTCGATGTTCCGCGTCTATCCGCTGATTGCGGATTATCTGGCCGGGACGACCGCCTCGGGGATCTACGAGGCCCGTCTTGCCCACGAGGAGTTCGGAAGTGCGGTAAATCCTCACCCGGAAAACCACGTCTTTGAGCCGGCGTTCAAGCCGGACGAGATGATTGAGCTCTGCGGGATCGCGGACCACCTTTATTTCAATTCTCTCGCGCAGCTTGAGGCCCACAGACATGTCTGGGAGCCCTACGAAAAAGCGGGGAAAATGAAAATCGCCCTCCGCATCAACCCGGAGCACTCGACCCAGGAGGGACACGCGATCTATGATCCCTGCGGTCCTGGCTCCCGGCTCGGCATCCGAAGGAGCAAAATACCGGAGAGGCTCCCTGCGGGGGTGAGCGGGCTTCATTTTCATACGCTCTGCGAGCAGGGACTTAACCCGCTCATCGAGACATTCCGGAGTGTCGAGGAGAACTTTGCACCTTTCCTTGAGGAGGCGGAGTGGATCAATCTGGGCGGCGGCCACCACATCACGCGGGACGACTATGATGTCGAAGGCCTGATCGCTTTCATTAAGGAAATTAAAGAAAAATGGCACGTGGATGTCTACCTGGAGCCCGGGGAGGCGATCGCGCTCAACGCGGGGACGCTCATCACCCGTGTGCTCGACATCGTGGAGACCTCGGATCTGCCGACGCTGATCCTGGATGCCTCCGCGGCCTGCCACATGCCGGATGTGCTGGAGATGCCCTACACGCCGCCGCTTTTTAAGGCTCTCGCGAGCCGCGGCGGGACGGAGAGCGCACCTGAACCCTGTGATGAGGGCGTATGGGTGCGTCTCGCCTCGAGAACCTGCCTTGCGGGGGATGTGATCGGGATCTACCGTCTGCCGGCGCTGCCGAAGATCGGGGATATCCTGACCTTCGGGGACATGGCGATCTACAGCATGGTGAAGAACAACACCTTCAACGGGATGGCGCTTCCGGATATCGTCCTGGAGCGGGATTTAGAGGATGAAGACCGCTTCGAGCTCGTGAAGCGTTTTGGCTATGAGGATTTTAAGGGGAGACTTTCCTGAATGAGTTTGCAGAATAGTAAAGAAATCCCGGCAGGTATACGTTTCCCGGGAGAATATGAGCCCCACGAGGGCACTCTCATGGTCTGGCCGGAGCGGCCGGGCAGCTGGGGGAAGGACCCTTCGGGAGCGGAGAGGGCCTTTACCGATATCATCGAGGCTCTGCTAAAGGTCGAGAAGGTCTGGCTTGTCGTGAGCCCGAAGGCGGCGCCGGCGGTCCGAGAGAGATTTGCGGGGCAGGAAAGGCTTACGATCATCGAGTCGGAGACGGATGACTCCTGGGCGAGGGATATCGGACCGACGTTTGTCTTCTCTAAAGAAGGGCGCCTCGCGGTCAACTGGTCCTTCAACGCCTGGGGCGGCGAAGTGGACGGCCTCTACGCAAGCTGGGAGAAGGATGACCGGCTCGCGCGGACATTTGCCGCAGCAATCGGAAATGAAGTGCTCGACGCGGCCCCGTTCGTGCTCGAGGGCGGCAGCATCCACACGGACGGCGAGGGGACCCTCATGGTCACGGAGAGCTGTCTTATGTCGGCAGGGCGGAACCCTTCGCTCACGAAGGCGGAGATCGAGGAACGGCTGAAGACATACCTGGGCGCCACGAAGGTACTCTGGCTCCCGCGGGGCATCTATATGGACGAGACCAACGAGCACGTGGACAATGTCGCGGCCTTTATAAGGCCCGGCGAGGTCGTGCTCGCGTGGACGGACAACAGGAGGGATCCCCAGTACGAGCTTTCCGCGCAGAATCTTGCGTATCTTGAGGGCGAGACGGACGCGAAGGGGAGGAAAATTAAGGTCCGCAAGCTGCCGATTCCGGACGTTCCGGTGTGCTGCACCGCCCGGGACATCGACAACTATGTGTTTGAACCGGGCGAGGACACCCGGGAGGCGGGCGAGAGGCTGGCGGCGAGCTACGTGAATTTTTATTTTGCAAACGGGATCGCGCTTGTACCCCAGTTCGGCGGTGAGAATGCGGAGAGTGACGCCCGGGCGGTCAGGATCCTTGCGGAGCTCTGCCCTGAGAGAAAGATCGTGCCGATTGCGGCGAGAGATATCCTGCTCGGCGGGGGAAATATTCACTGTATAACCCAGCAGGTGCCCGGATTTTCCGAGAAAGGAAGAAGATAAACATGGCAACAACCAGAGTCGCAGCCATCCAGATGAGCTGCGTGAGAGACATTAATGAGAACCTCGACAAGGCGGAGCGGCTGGTCAGGAAGGCCGCGGCGGAAGGCGCGAAGATCATCCTCCTTCCTGAGCTCTTCGAGCGGCAGTACTTCTGCCAGGAGAGACGGTACGACTATTACAGGTTCGCGAAACCGGTCGCCGAGAATGACGCGGTGAGGCGCTTTAAGGAAGTTTCAAAAGAACTCTCGGTCGTTCTGCCGGTCAGCATCTATGAGCGGGACGTGACAACCCTCTACAACACGGTTGTCATGCTGGACTCCGGTGAAAATCTCGGCATTTACCGGAAGACCCATATTCCGGATGACCATTTTTATCAGGAGAAGTTCTATTTTACGCCCGGAGACACCGGATTTAAGGTGTTTGACACCTCCGCAGGCCGCGTGGGCGTCGGCATCTGCTGGGACCAGTGGTTCCCGGAGACCGCAAGGAGCCTTGCTCTACTCGGCGCGGACATCATCCTGTATCCGACCGCGATCGGGAGCGAGCCGATCCTCGAGGTCGACAGCGCCGGCCACTGGACCCGCACCATGCAGGGCCACTCGGCGGCCAATATCATTCCCGTTACGGCGGCAAACCGGTACGGGCTCGAGGAAGTTCTGCCCTGTGAGGAAAACGCACATCAGGAGAGCGCTCTTTCATTTTACGGATCGAGCTTCATGACCGACGAGACCGGAGAGATCATCGCAAAGGCGGGAAGGGACACGGAGGAGATACTTCTTGCGGACTATGATTTCCCGAAGCT
>ONHA01000075.1 GCA_900317515.1 uncultured Eubacteriales bacterium | reverse complement strand
GCCCTCCCCGTGGGCAAGGCACCTTCCGTAGTTGTACTGACCGGCCTGGGCCGCAAGAAGCAGGTGCCCCGCGAGCTTCTTTAACCGGATGTCCTCCGGAAAGAAGGCAAGCTTCTCTCTCACCGCCGTCATCTGACCGTAATTGTCAAAATAAATCTCCCCGTCCGTGAGCTCCAGGAGCGACTGAGCAGGTATGTTCATCCAGTCATAGAGACTGAGGTCCGCGTCCGCCCTCCCGAGCTTCTCGCTAAGAAACTCCTCCGTCCGGACCACCCCGTGCCTCGCCCCGCCGACGGGCGCCATGAGGGACCGTTTGAACCCTTTATACTCCTTCGGGAGCTTCGCGTAGGCCCGCTCCTCCTCGCCCGGCAGGAAGATCAGGAACCCGGGCTCGAAATCATGGTCCGTGGAGGTCTCATCGTCAAAGCCGAGGCACTCGGAGCCGCTGCCGATCAGGCCCGCGGCAAGATACGGCAGGATTTCCGGGAACTGACTCTCCAGCATCGGACGCCCGAACTCCTCGAAATAGCCCCGTGAAAGCTCAAGCCCGCGCATAGATTTCCTCCGCCTTCTTCCTGAGCGTCTCCGCGGCCATGAAATAGCCGTAATGGGCAAATGTCGGCGCGCACTTCTCCATCACGAAGGCGTAATAGCCGTCGTCCGCGCCGTCGTTTCCGGCAAGGAGCGACTCTGCCCTGTCGAGGCAGGCGAAAATTTCCTTCTCGGCGTTCTCCTCGCCTTTCATTTTCCCGTACATATCCGCCATGTTAAGATACGTGATCGCCTGCTCAAGCTTCCCGCCCGGGACGGACCGCATGACAGAGAGCGCCTTCTCATAGAGCTCTGACGCCTCGCCGTAGCGGCCGAGAGAGGTGTATGTGAGGGCCATGTTGTTGTAGAGGCCGCCGAGGAGCGCCTTGTCGGTACGGGGAGCGTTCTCATAGACGGTCCGGGCCTTCCCGAAGAGCTCAAGGGACCGCTCGTCTTCCCCGAAGGCGTTCATCACGGTCGCCGCGTTCACGTAGGTCGTGCCGGCGCTGATCGTGCCCTCAAAGTCAAGGGCTTTTAAGAGTTCCAGCGCTTTTTCTGCGTTCAGGGTTGCATTTTCCTTATCCTGCACCTTGCGGTAGTGGCCGGCAAGCTCGTTTCGGAGCAGGAGCTGCCCCCGAAGGTCATGCCCGAGCTCCGCTTCCTCAAGCCAGTAGAGGAGGTGCCTCTCGGCCCCCGCGTAGTCCCTGTGGGCCATATATTCGTCCATCTTCGCGACGATCCGCTGCTGGGGCACGCTCTTCACCTCGGGCATGGCCCCGTAGGCGTCCCCGCAGAGCACGCAGCGCGGTTCGACGTAGTCTTCCGGTTCGAGATAATCGTTGATCATGGGGATAACTCTCCTTTTGCTCAAAAATAGCCCGGCCGCGGAGCGCTTGTCTCTGCAGCCGGGCGTCCTTTTTCAAAGTTTAATCGCAAAATGAACCCCTGTCAACCTTCAAATCTCCGGTAACCGGTCTCCCGGTCGACCACATTTTTGAGCTTACCGCCGCTGAGGTACGCTTCGAGGTTCTTCGCGGCGGTGTCGATCACCCGGACATAGGTCTCGTGCAGGTGATAATTCCCGGAAATGTGGGGCGTGATGTACGCATTCGGGCAGTCCCACAGCGGGCTCTCCTTCGGCAGCGGCTCCGGATCGGTGACATCCGTGATGTAGGCCCCGATTTCGCCGTTTTTGAGCGCTTCGACGATGACGGCCTCCTCCACCAGCGTTCCGCGGCCTATGTTAAGAAGGATCGCGTCCTTCTTCATAAGGGCAAGGCGCTCCTTCGTGAAGAGATGATATGTCTCCGAGGTCTCCGGCAGCGCGCAGGCAACGTAGTCTGCCTCTTTGAGGAACTCATCGAGGTCATCCATGGTCCCGGACTTCTCCATCCAGACGGGCGGCTCCACCTTGTGGCGGCGGATGCCGGTCACGGTGGATCCGAGGGCCGCCATGCGTATTCCAAGCTCGGTGCCGATGTCGCCCGCGCCCACAATGAGCGTTTTTGACCCGTAGATACCCCTGACAGGACCCTGGTCGGTCCACTCGTGGTTCTTCTGGTCCGCGAGATAGAGATCAAGCTTCTTGATGACCATGAGGAGCTGGGCCAGCATGTGCTCTGCGAGCGCGAGCCCGTAGCTGCCGGTCGCGTTGCAGAGGATCGTCGCATCCGCGAGGATCCCCGGGACCGTGTAGATGTTGGAGCCCGCCGAGTTGGTCTGGAAGAATCTGAGGTTTTTGGAGGCTTTAATCATTGCGGGCGGGACGTTTCCGATGATGATGTCGGCCGCCTGGACCTCCTCCGCCGTGAATTCTCCGGGCTCCGCAAAATGAAATTCCGCCTCCGGGGCGATCGCCTG
>ONHA01000044.1 GCA_900317515.1 uncultured Eubacteriales bacterium | reverse complement strand
GAGGAGAACGCCATGATGATCGCCGGCATCATGCCCTTGAAGAATTCGATCGGGCTTAAGTTGCCGAGCACCCTGACGGAGAGCGAGTAGACGACCACCGCATGCAGAATATAGCAGAGATAGGCGACGAGAAGAACCTTGGCGAGAGAGCCTAAGACCGCAGGGCCGTTCTCGGCGACGACCGGGCAGAGCAGGCAGAAGACACCGATCGGGGAGAGCTTGATGATCATTTCCATGGCCTTCATGCAGGTCTCGTTTAAGATCTCGACTGCCTTGAATTCCTGGTTGTCATCCCCATCGGAAATAAGGATCAGCGCAAAGCCGATAATCAGTGACGCCACGATGATCTGCAGCATGTTTGCGTTCACAAACGGGGCGAAGAAGTTGGACGGGAAGATGCCGACCAGCGTGTCCATGAAGTTTACCGAGGTTGCGGACGGCTCATAGGCAAGATCCGTCGTGGACAGTACCGGGAAGATCCCCTTGAAGAGGTTTGCGAACACGAGGCCTATGGATACCGCAAAGGCTGTCGTGCACATGTAGTAGATGACTGTCGTGCCGCCGATCGCGCCGACCTTCTTGATATCCCGCATGGAGACCACGCCGGCCATGATGGAGAAGAATACCAGCGGGGTGACGATCCATTTGATCAGGTTCAGGAAGATCGTACCGAACGGTTTAATGTAGCTGTTTGCGATGCCCGGGTTGCCGGTCAGCGCGATGCCGGCGATGATTGCCAGCACGAGCGCGATGAAAATCTGTGTGGATAAGGCTAATTTTTTCTTTTGCTGCATTGTCTATCCCTCCTTCTGGAAATTCTTTTGCCGAGCAGCCGAACAAAAACTGATATCTGAAGTATACCATATATTTATATATTTTTTCTACATATTTCTCGAATTTTTTAGTTTTCGTAGTTAAATTGCATAAATATAGGGAGCCCTCCCGGACCCCCCTTCCTTTTTACGCTTCCGCCGTCTTTATCTCATCCAGTATCCCGTTGTCGAGATACCACTGCTGCCCCGCCGAATCCTCGTGAGCAAGGAGGATTACGTGGATGTCCGAATTCCCTCTCTTTACGATCTGGGCGAGATCGATGCCGCGCATGGTCAGCAATTCATTTTCCACGATCAGCCGTCCGCAGAAATGACTGTCCTCCTGCAGCCGCGCCACGACGGCCGCCTCGTGGTTCGTGTACTGGATGTCCCCGTCAAGGGAATCCAGCCACTTCTGCCAGGGGGCGAGCTCTTTTTTGCTCCTGCAGACACAGATCGTCTTAAGCCTGCCGCCCTCTTCACTTCCGCCGCTTACGCCGACAAGCTTCTCCTTCGACTCTGCGGCTGCAAAGCGCATGATAAATGAAGTCCCCAGGCCTTCCTCGCTCCTGACCTCGATGCTGCCGCCGGCATTTTCCACCATCGACCTCACCACCGAAAGGCCGAGTCCCGTTCCCTGGCTGCTGCCCTTCGTCGTGTAAAACGGCTCGAAGATGTCCTGCAGCCGCTCAGTCTTGATTCCGCAGCCGGTGTCACTTACGGTGAGAACCGCGGATACGCTGCCGGATGCTTCCGATACCGTGTAGGAGACCTGTAATTCCTTCCTCTCCGTCTCCTCCATCGCAGAAAATGCATTCTTGCACAGATTCATCAGAATGTGCTGCATCATGCCCTCGCGGCCGCGGACCCATGCCGGATGATCGGAAAGCTCTGCGCTGAAGGTGATCCTCGCCGGCACCAGCTGGCGGACAACAGAAACCGCCTCCGCGGTCTCCCGTGTCAGGTCGATCGCGGTCATCCTGCCCCCCGCATCCATCCGGCTGAAATCGAGCAGCTCCCGGGAGAGCTTTGCGGCCTGCCCGACCGACTTCAGCATCTCCTGCACGATGGTTCTGTTGTCCTCCGAAACGGAGGGATCACTCTCCAGAAGCTCCCCGTAGACCATGACGGGCGTCAGGTAATTATTGAACTCATGGGCGATATGGCTGCTCATCATTCCCATGGACTGGACACGCTGGTAGTGGCGGATCTCGTCGTTTTTGCGGGCGATCGCCTCCATGCCGCGGTTGATCTCCGTGAGGTATTCGATCTCCTTTTTCTGAGCCTCCCCGCGCCGGATGGCCGATGTGATGCCGACCATGATGAGGACGATGGCGGTGAGATACAGGATGCTCAGCGCAGCCATGAGCGTGAGCATTCTCCGAAGCGGCTCGGACAGCTCGGAGATCGGCAGCGTCGAGTTGACGATCCATTGCTCGTCAAGTATGTCGATGGTCGTAAAGGCCACGATTCGCCTAACCGGCGTAAGATCAGGAGAATCCCAGACGTAGGAATCCAATATCCCGGTGCCTTCATCTGCCCTTCGCTGGAGGTCCAGCCAGTCACTGAGGCTCGTAAGGTCCAGATCCGGGTACATCTCCTGCCGGTCGTACAGGGCATCCATTCCGATCTGGTTCTTCGCGTGGTGCATAATGATGGCGAGCGAGCGGTCCTTCACGACCGAGTAGCCGCCGTTTCCGATTTTCACGGGCCGAACGATCTTCTCATAGACGATACTCAGATCCATGGATAACAGTATCGCGAGGTCTCCGCCCTCTGCATGCCACTTTTTGCCGATGAGCATCTCATACCAGCCGGAGGACGCCTGGTATTTTCCCAGGATCGACGCAGGTCCCGGGTCAAGCTTCTCAAGCTCCGGTATCGGCTCCGTCCACTCTCCCAGTGTAAATAAAGTTTCTCCTCCCCTGATGAGTATGCATGCTTTATAGAGTCCCTCCGACCTTCTGATCATCAAGGAGGCAATATCTCTTATTTTCCCGGGAGACACGGCATCCCCGGACTGCTCCCCCTCGATGATCCCCAGACTGTCAAGCATAAGATCGGCCTTCTCGATCTCCAGCGTGACGTACTGTTCAAGGCTTGTCCCGATCGTCCGCGCGATCGTAAGCAGCTGCCCTTTCTCCGTCTCGATGAGATTGTCCCGGTAGCGGTTGTAGATGCCGATGTTTGCGAGGATCATCGCAGCGGAAAGGATCACCGCCGATAGAATGGTGATGATCCTCTGCCCTCTCGCACCGATGTGTTGTATTCCTTTGCCGAACATAGTCATACGCCCTGCCTTTCATGAAAGCGGCTGCGGGTTTTATTTTCCGTCATCCATCCGGTAGCCGATCCCGCGGATCGTTTTCAGATAAACCGGGTTCTTCGGATCGTCCTCGATCTTGGCCCGGATCCGCTTGATGTAGACGGTGATGGTGTTGTCGTCCACGACAGCGTCATTCCAGATCTGCCGGTAGAGCTGCTCCTTGGAGAAGACCTGACCCGGATTCTCGAGCAGGAACCGAAAAAGGTTCAGCTCCCTGCCCGTGAAAATGAGAGGCTCTCCGTCCTTACTGCACTCCATCTTGCGGAGATCCAGACGGAACGGGCCGACGCGGAGTTCGGTGTCCGCGCCCTGATTGTAGATCTGGCTGCGGCGGATGAGGGCTTTCGCGGTCTGGATGAGCACCGACGTGTGGAAGGGCTTCGTGAGATAGCTGTCCGCCCCGAACCCGAGCCCCAGCACCTGGTTCATTTCGTCGTCCTTGCCGCTCAGCATCAGCACCGGGGTGTTGTTGCCGGAAGCCCTCAGCTCCTGCAGCACCTCGTAGCCACCCTTTTTGGGCATCATGACATCCAGTATGATCAGCTGGTAGCGCTCGCGCTTCAGCATTTTCAGGGCCTCCTCACCGTCGGCCGCTTCCGCGGTTCTGATATTCTCCCTGCGAAATGCAGTCCGAAGCGCCAGCCGGATCGGTGCCTCGTCATCCACGATCAGTATCTCTTCCATCGACATAGGATCGGTCCTCCGAAAAAGACTCTTAAAATGTTAAATCTATAATACCACAAAATTATGGTCTGCGGTGAGGCAGGCCATAATTTTGCGGAAATAAAAGAGTTTATTATGAGTGGCTTATTTATACGGGAATGATTCCCAGAATCACGCTGATGATAACCGTGATCACACTGATAAGGTAGTAAGGCGGGATGCTGAACTTCATGTGATCCTTGAGCTCCGTGCCCGTGAGGCCGATGGCCAGGAAGGTTGCCGGGACAAGCGGGCTGACCATGAGGGCGATGTTCTTGCCGATGATCATGGCAACCGCGGTGCTTAAGGATGCGACGCCGTAGGTCTCACCGACCTGCATGACCAGCGGCATGATGCCGTAGAAGTAAGCGTCCGTTCCGATGCAGAGGCCGAGCGGCAGAGCGAGAAGACCGAAGATGACGTGGATGTATTTGCCGAGCGCTGCCGGGATGATGCCCATGATCGCATTGGCCATCTCCGTCAGCATGCCCGTTCCGTCGAAGACACCGACCATCGCGCCTGCTGCGAACAGCGTTGCGGAGATGATCAGGGCAGCCGGAGCATGCTTCTTGATCAGCTTATCCTGCAGCTTCTGGTCCGGATAGTTGACGGCCAGCAGGATGCAGAGGGCGACCATGAAGACGACATAGCTGGTGGCAAGACCCATGGAGAGAATGGCGATGACTACGATTGTGAGAATCAGGTTGAATACGAGGAACGGGGTTTTCTTTCTGAGCGCATCTGCCTCGGCGGCAGCCTTCTGGTCGACATCGACTTCCACGCCGGCTCCCTTGCCTGCACCCTGCTTGATGGCCAGCATGCCGAGAAGGATCGCAAGGATGATGTTGATGATCATGCCGATGATCTGAACCGGGATCAGGATGTGCCAGAGATCGTTCGCATCCATCTCAAGGACCGTCGCGGCTCTCGCGGTCGGGCCGCCCCAGGGAAGGAGGTTCATGATGCCCATGCAGGCGCCTGTGATGCAGAGAAGGATCTTCGGGTCGATCTTCATTCTCTTGTAAACCGGGTACAGAGCCGGGATCGTGATGAGAACGGTCGTTGCGGTCGTGCCGTCCAGGTGGGCGATCGTCGCGATGATGGCGGTGGCCACCGTCACGGCGATGACGTTGCTTCCGGCCTTCTTCACCAGCCAGTCAACGATGATGTCGAAGAGGCCAGTGTCAGAGAGGACACCGAAGTAGATGACTGAGAAAATGAACAGAATTCCGTTGTTTGTGGTGGTCTTGACGCCCTCCTTGATCATGTCCGCAACCGCAACCGGATTGTGTCCGAGGATCAGCGCCGCGATGGCGGGAACGACGACAAGCACGACGATCGGAGACATCTTGCCCTTTAAAAGAAGCGCTACGATCACGATGATCATGATAAAACCGACAGCAGCAACCATTTTTCTACCTCCCAATACTGTTATTGTTTTCAGGTGCAACTTTATGGTTCAATAATAGTAGAGGAAGGTGAATCTGAAATGACTCCATTATGACAGTTTTGTCATAATGGAGTCATTTTTAAAACGATATCAGTAGAACAGGCCGCCCAGGCTGAAGACATGCAGCGCCGAGAGCACAACGTTCACGACAACGTTCAGGACAGAGAGAAGGAACAGCGTCTTGAACATATTGTTCATCTCTTCCGTCGTGGTCTCCTTCGCTGCCGAGTAGGAGGACATGATGATCGCGCCGCCGGTGGAAAGCGGGCTGACAGCTGCCGCGAAGGATGTTGCGGTGATCGCGGAGATCATTTCCACGTAATTCACGGAACCTGCAAACTTGTCGACGATCTCTGCCGCGATCGGATACAGTGTCGGCATGACAACGCCGGTCGTGGAGCTGACCCAGGAGAGAATGCCGGAGGTGGCTGCCATGATCGGAACGGCTGTCGCCTTGTTCATGAGGGAGCCGAGGAAGTCGGATACGAGCTGGATGCCGCCGAGCGTGTCGATGACGTTGACCAGTGTGCCGACGCCGCAGATCATCATGAGCGTGCCCCACGGAATACCTTTGATGGCTTTCTTCTCATCGGCGCAGTTAAGGAGAAGGAGGACTGACGCGCCGCCGAAGGCGAACAGACCTGTATCGAGCTTGAAACCGATGCAGCAGATGACGGTTATCATGATGACGCCCATGGTGATCTTCTGCTCTCTGTTGAACTTTGGAATATCGGACAGCTTGAGCGGATTATCCGCCTTCACCGCATAGCCTTTGTACATGATGTAGACGATGATCGTGAACACAAGGCCGGAAAGCAGCGTCGAGAGGAACAGATGCGTATCAAAGCCGGAGTAGCCGAGCGGCTCCGAGAGGCTTTTTGCCAGGATACCGGTCAGGGACAGCGGTGAGGCGCAGCCCGCATTTGCGCCGAGCTTTGCGTAGAGGGCTGTCGCCATCGGGTTGATGTCCAGCTCGAAGGCCAGATAGACGGCGAATGTCGTCATCAGGATGCCGGCCGCGATGTGGCCCGGTCCGATTGCGGAAATGAAAGCCGATAAGACGAACATCAGAATCGGGATCAGGTAGGTTCTCTTGCCGACCAGAGCTACGACCTTCTTGGAGAAGAGGTCAAGCGTTCCGTTCTGGGAAGCCATGCCGAAGAGGAATGTGACGCCGACCAGCGTGACGAACATGGAGCTGGAGAAGCCCTTTGCGATCTCCTTGGCGGTCATATCACCGGCGAGTCCCAGGAAAAATGCGACGCCGATGGAGAGGAACCCGATATTGATCTTCTTGATGAACCCGATCGCGACGACGACTGCCAGGATAATGAGTGAGATAATATCTAATCTGAACATTTTTAATGTCTCCTTTTTGTACTATTGAGAAGCTGCTCAGGAAAGCCTGACAACCGCATTTCCGGACATGAGCAGATTTGCCGTTCTGAAACCGAATGTATCGATGATCTCCGGAGCGCCTTCCGTCTCCCTGTAATCAACGCCGCACTCCAGTATGCCGCCCGGATGTCCGATCCTGATCATCTGGGTGTCTGTGCCCTCCCGAAGGACCTGCTCCACGATGCTGCCTTTTACGACTGCGGCTGCCGCGGTGCACATGGCGCCGGTCATCGCGTAGGACGGGTGGGGCTTCTGCATGGACATCATGCGGGAGCAGAGACTGATCTCGTCCGCCTTAATCTCTTTGCCGTTTATCGCCGTGTAATCCTGACTCTCCGAGACGAATGTCATCTTCGGGATGCCGGGAGTCTCCCAGGCCGACCGTGTGTAATCTTCAATGAGCCCCAGCTTTACGGCGGCAAGCCCGCGCACCGTCTCGAGCAGCTTCTCTTCCTCCGGGCCGATCTCCTCGGGGAGCTCCGTGCCCCTGAGTCCGACATCGGAGGCCCTGACAAAGACCAGCGGGTTCGCCGCATCGATGATGGAGACTTCAATCTCTCTGCTGTCCGGGAGCTTAAGGACATCGACCGCATTGCCGGTGGGCATGAGGCCTTTTCCGAGGGTTCCGGCGGGGTCCACAAATTTCAGCTTGATCGGGGCCGCCTTGCCCGGCACACCGGCTATCGCGAAATCGCCCTCGTACACGACACCGTCTTCATCCGTGGTCACGTCCGCAATGATGATCTTGTCGGTATTGGTGTTGTAAATGCGAACCGGCGTCATTCCGTTCTCCGGCTTGATCATGCCCGTCTCAATGGCGAACGGGCCGACACCGGAGGAAATATTGCCGCAATTTCCCTTGTAGCTTACCAGATCCTTATCGACCGACACCTGGGCAAACGTGTAATCGACATCCGCTCCGGGATGGTCGGACTTTTTGACGATCGCGACCTTGCTGGTGACGGACTGAGCGCCGCCGAGACCGTCGATCTGCTTTTTGTCCGGGCTGCCCATGAGCCTTAAGAGTATCGCATCCCACTCTTCTCTGTTCTTCGGGAGATCTTCTTCCCTGATATACACGCCTTTGCTGGTGCCTCCGCGGATGATCTTCACCGGAAGTTCAAATCGCATCTTCTTCATACGCATTACCTCATTTTCCTTTTTTTTGAGAGCGTACCTGCGCTCCGTCCTCATTATCCGCAAAAGACCGGCCGATCATTTTGCCCTGCAGCACTGCTTTCTTATGTGCCCAGTGTACCATCGGTTATCTATGAAGTAAAATTGTGGTATTTCATATTTTTCATTCACACAGCGCATAGTTAAAAAGTACGAAGACACCTTATCGCTTTTAAGATTCTTTTATTTTCGGATATTCTGATCTTTCTGTTGAAAAATCTTGCATTTCGGCTTATCATTCATTTAGGGAATAGTTTATATTCTTTCGCATTCACTGTAAGGAGGCCTGCATGGATTTCAGAGACTTAACCTACATCGCCGCAATCGCCAAATACCAGAACATCACAAAAGCCGCCGAGTCACTCTATGTGACCCAGCCGACGCTCAGCAAATTCCTGATGGCGACCGAGGACGCCCTCGGGCAGAAGCTCTTCCGAAAGCTCGGCCACAAATACGTCCCGACCTACGCCGGGGAGCGCTATCTCGATTACGCCAAGCGGATCCTGAACCTCAAGAACGACCTCGACACGGAGATGGCGGACATCATGAAGCGCGACGTCGGCGTGCTGAACGTTGCATTTCCCCGCATGCGCTGCACCTATATGCTTCCGAAGTCTCTGCCAGCCTTCAAGAAGCTCCATCCCAACGTGCAGGTGAATATCCTCGAGGGCACATCCGCCGAAAATGACCAGCGCCTCATAAACGGTCAGGCTGACATCGCATTTTTCAGCATGCCGTCCGACACAAATCCTCTCATCGAGTACGAGACGATCGGTGAGGAGGAGCTGCTGATCTGTGCCCAGGGAGGGCATCCGATAAGCCACTTTTCGAGGCCGAATCCCGCGAGCCGCTATCCGAAGCTCGACCCGGCCATTCTGCAAAATGAAATGATCATCATGATGATGCAGGAGCAGCGCACCCGCGGTATCATGGATGACTATTTCGCGAAGAACAATCTGCACTTCGACAAAATCATGTATACAAGCAATCTGCAGGCCATTATGGGCCTCGTGGCGTCCGGATACGGGGTCTCTTTCATTTTCGAGACCCACCTGCACTACCGCCCGGAGAAGACACCGATCGACTGCTACAGCTTCGGGGAGCCGAAAACGGTCCGCAGGTTTGTCTGCGCCTACCGGAAAGGAAGCTATCTGCCCTCCTGCGCGGGTGATTTCATCGACATCGCAAGGGAGATTTTTAAAATCGTGTGAGGCAAAAAATAAAAGCCGGAGAACGTGCCCCTACGCACCGTTCTCCGGCTTTCATTTTCTTCAATTTATTGGTTGTTCTTTGCAAAGACCTTCTTCATGATATCGATCAGCGTCCGCTCCGCCTTATCGAGGTACACATCCTCGCGGTAGACCGCGCTCACGTCCCAGAAATCCTGCCGCTCCCCGTAGAGATAGCAGTTGAACTTCTCGAACCCTCCCAGCGCGAGCATCGCTCTCTCCGGGGCGATCGTGTAGCCGATCCCTGCCGCCGCGAGCTGCACCGCAGAGAGGGCGTTGGTCACCTCCATGATCTCCTTCGGGTAGAACCCCGCCAGCCTGAACGTCTTGTCGATCCTCTTTCTGAGGAACGTCCCCTCGTTCACGATGATGAAGGGTTTATTTTTAAGATTTTCCAGCTGCGTGCGGTACATGGGGATCCCCACCCGGGACATGTGTTTAACCGGCTTTGAGCCTTCCGGTGTCTCCTCCCGCTTAAGCGCCTCCTCCGGGATCACGCCCTCACCGGCCACGATAAAGAAGTTCTCCTCATAAATCTTCTCCGCGGTCAGCCCGACCGGCAGGTCGCTCCGGTCTCCGGGGATCACGCAGAACCCGATCTTGTCGTTCAGGAGGTTTCTCACCAGCTCCGCCGAGCGCGACTCCACAAGGTGGATCTCGATATTCGGGTACTGCTCCTTGAAGAGCGGCATCACTTTCGCGAGCATGTAACCGGCCCGCTCGTTCGGGATGCCGAGGTTGATCCTGCCCTTCTGACCGTGCCCGATGTCGGAGAGCTCCCGCTTCATATTGTCGCGGATGCGGAGGATCTCCTTTGCGTGCTCCACATAGACCTCCCCCGCATAGGTCAACGTCAGGGGTGTTTTCTTGCGGTCAAAGAGCTTCACGCCGAGCTCCTGCTCGGTTTTCGTCAGAATATAGCTAAGGGAGGGCTGGGAAATGTAAAGCCGCTTCGCCGCCTCCGTCACGCTGCGCTCGTCCGCGACGGCTGTTATGTAGGTGAGTTCCCGAAAATCCATACCGTAAGCACCTCGCTCTCATGGGAATCTGCCTCTATTATAGCAAAAAGAGGCAGGTATGGAAATGAAAAAAGGGAGCTTTCGCTCCCTCTTCCATCAGTCAAAGATCGACCCCATTTCCGTTAATCTCACGCCGCCGGCGCAAGCGCCTCCGCCTTGCCTGTCTTCACGACCTTATCTCCGTAGATCGTCGCAAAATCATTCTTCATCGAGACCGTCTCGATCCCCATCTCATCGCACTGGTCCTTGAACTTTTCGGCCGTCTCAAGGCTCCCGTAATCGCGCTCCGTGTCATCGCAGAGGAGCATGTAGGCCTTTCCGCCGTTCTGCATGGCGTACTGCGCCATCGCAAGGTCCCCCGAGCTGTTTCCGAAGACGAGCGCCGGGGCTTTCCCGATCTCATTGATGATCGCGAACACCTTGTTGGTCTTCTGGTTCTTCGTCACCAGCTTCCCGGCAAAGAAGACCTCATCGTCCTTCGCAAGGTCGTATTTGCGGCCGTCCTTGTCGCCCTGGCCGGTCGCCGCATAGGAAAATGTGCTCCCGATCACCTGATAGGACGGAATCCACTGATCGAGATTCCCCTCGATCAGCTCCCGAACGAGAGCTCTCTCGGATCCGCTGCTGATAAACACCGTAAATCCATTTTCGGTAAGATACTCAACGAGCGCCTTCATCGGCCGGTAGAACCCCTCGGCGTAGGTCATTCCGTCAAACCCGAAGGCCTCCGTCTCCATGAAGGCCCGAACATAGTCCCTGTACTCTTCCACGGTCAGGTCCGCGAAGACCTCCGCGCTGCACTGGCCCGCCGAGAGATCCGACTCCGGCTCGGGAAGGTCATTGATGTAGGCCTCCTCCAGGGCGGCGGCGTATTCTTTTATTTCCGCCGGTGCCTCGTAAGTCTCATCGTGCAGGCACCTGTGGATCAGCAGCCATTCGTCAAAATAGGTCGGGAACAGCTCCCCGAACAGGGTCCCGTCGAAATCAAACACGGCGATCCTGTCCTCCGGCGCGACGTAGGCATCCGAAGACTCATCCGAAGCCGCCTGCACATAGTTCATGACGGACTCCATGACAGCCGAGCCCTCGGTCCATCCGTCAATGGATTTCTTCTCCGCGGCTATACTCTCAGCCTTGCCTGTCGTCCCTGCGGCCGAACCTCCGCAGCCGGCAAGAAGGGCAATCACCATCGCAATGCTCATGAGATGTACTGTTTTTCTTCTCATACTCTCCGTCTCCGTTTATACTGTCTCTTTTCCGTTCTCTCTCCACTGCTCAAAGGCCGCAAGTTCCGGCTCGCAGATCTTAAGGGCCGCCCCGAGGATCGCGAGATCGTCGACTCTGCCGATGATCGGAATGAAATCAGGAATCAGGTCAATTCCCTTCACGAAATAGATAAAGGCCGCCACCAGAGAGATGATAACCTTCGGCGATATCTCCGTATACTCCTTGCTGATGTAGGCCTTCACCATCGAGATCATTTTCGGCGCATCCGCGAGGATCGGCCCGGCGGTCGGAATGGTTTCAAGCTTCTCTGCCACCGCAAAAAGCACCTCGTCAACCTTCGAGGAGTCCCGGAGAACGCCCTGAGCCTTGTCAATTCCGCTGTCGATTATCTCCTTCGCTTTGTTCAGATTGTCATCACCAAGATCGTAAGACATATAAGTACCTCCTTCTTATTGATAATTTCAGTATAGAATCAAATGCCGCTTTTGGCAAGTATCAATAAAATGAACTTCTCTTCCCCCGCCTTATTTGTAAATTACGCCCGCCTGTGGTAAAATAAGAGGGTATCATTAAATAATTGAAAGAAGGAGGACCCTTCTGATGGATCGAATTTCATTTATCGGCGTCAACGCCCTCGCATCTCCGATGCTGCTCCGGCTCCTTGACGCAGGCTTTCAGATAACCGTACACAACAAGACAAAATATCAGGCCGAGGAAGCCCTCGAAAAGGGCGCTGTGTGGGCCGACACGATCGAGGAAGGCGTAAAGGACGCCGCCCTCATCCTCTCGGCGGTGACTTACGCCGATGAGGCCGAAGAGCTCTATTTCGGCGAGGGCGGGATCCTCGAGACCGCCCCCGAGGGCTGCACGATCATCGACATGACCACCAAGAGCCCCGAGCTCGCCTCCCGCATCTCCGAAGCGGCCGAGGGCCGCAACATCCGGGCTGTCGAGGCGCCTCTCATGGGCGGAACCACGGACGCGGCGAACGGTACCCTCACATTCATGCTGGGCGGCGACGAGGAGACCTGCCGCAGCATCACCCCGGTACTTGAGCATCTGGGCTCCAGGATCACCTACGTCGGCGACTCCGCTGCAGCCCAGCAGATGAAGATGGCCCTGCAGATCGCAACCGCCGGCATCCTTTCCGGTCTTTCCGAGTCCATGGCCTACAGCGGAAATGTTCAGCTCGACAGAAACACCCTCTTTTCGCTCATGGCCGACGAGCTCGGGACCACGAGGGACACCGTTCTCTCCCTGGAGAACAAACCGGACGTTGCCCCCGGCAGCGAGCTCACAGTCCGCCACATGCTGGCGGATTTCCAGACCGCCCGCGAGGACGCCGCTGCCCGCCACCTGAACCTCTCCGTTCTCAACACCGTCACGAACGTCTACAGCGACATGAACCGCGAGGGCTACGGCCACGCCGGCACGAATTTCCTGGTTGCCTACTACAATTCCTTTACGCGCAACGGGACGATCCTCCAGTATTTCGAGTGGTATCTTCCCTCCGACGGGACGCTCTGGAAGCAGCTTGCGGAAAATGCAGCCCGCCTCGAATCGATGGGCTTCACCGCCGTCTGGACGCCTCCCGCCTACAAGGCCATGAACGGAACCGAGGATGTCGGCTACGGCGTCTATGACGTCTACGACCTCGGGGAGTTTGACCAGAAAGGCACGGTCCGGACCAAATACGGAACAAAGGACGAGTATCAGGCCGCGATCCACGCCTGCCACGAAGCCGGACTGCACGTCTACCCGGATATCGTCTTAAACCACAAGCTCGGCGCGGATGCCACGGAGGACGTCGAGGCCGTCCGGGTGAGCCCCGACAACCGGAACTACGAGCTCGATCCCGAATACCACGTCGCGAAGGCTGAGACGGTCTACAACTTCGAGGGCCGCGGCGGCCAGTACTCCGATTTCACCTGGGACCACCGCTATTTCTCGGGTGTGAGAAATGAAAACCCGCCCGGAAGCCCCATCCTAAAGCTCAAAGGCCACGAATGGAGCAAGGAGGTGGACAACGAATTCGGCAACTTCGACTATCTCATGGGCGCCGATATCGACCAGAAGATCCCCGAAGTCACCGAGGAACTCAACCGCTGGGGCGCCTGGTACGAGGACATGACCGAGATGGACGGCGTCCGTCTCGACGCCGTCAAGCATATCGATGCGGGCTTCTACCGGGAATGGCTCTCCTTCCTCCGTGAAAAGACCGGCCGCAACCTCTTCGCGGTCGGTGAGTACTGGAGCGGGGATGTCAACAAACTGACCTCCTACCTCGACCGCACCGACTACCAGATGAGCCTTTTCGACGTGCCGCTGCATTTTCATTTCTGCGACGCGTCCTACAATCCGGACCGGTACGATCTGCGGTTCATTTTCAAAGATACCCTGACCGAGCGGAATCCGATCCATTCGGTCACGTTTGTGGACAACCATGACACGCAGCCAGGCCAGTCCCTGGCCTCCCCGATCAAGCCCTGGTTCCGGCCGCTCGCCTACGCCCTGATCCTGCTTCGGGAAAACGGCTATCCCTGCGTCTTCTACGGGGACCTCTACGGGATCCCCCACAACAACATCCCGCCAGTCGGCTCCGACCTCGAAACCATGCTGCTCCTCCGCCGGCTCTACGCTTACGGGAAGCAGAACGACTATTTCGACGACCCGCACTGCATCGGCTGGACCCGCGAGAAGTACGGACTTGCGGTCCTCATCTCCACGGGCGGCAAGTTCCACCGCCGCATGTACGTCGGCCGCGAGCACGCCGGCAAGACCTTCTACGATGCCCTGGGCCACAGCGACAAGCGCGTCCGCATCAACCGGATGGGCTACGGCAACTTCTTCGTCGAGGCCGCCTCCGTCAGTGTCTGGCTGGATGAGGAAAATGAACTGACTCCCGAAGGCGCAGTCACGCTCTGATCCGAAAATAAAAAAAGACCGGTCCTCTTTAAAAGAACCGGTCTTTTTTCATGCATTTTAATCGTCATAGAGGGCGTAGCTGATCTCATCCAGCTCGGCGTGGAAGAACTCCGGCCAGCTGTACTGGTTCATATAGTCGCCCGTATAATTGTATTTTGACTCCTTCTTCTTCTCAAGCCAGTCGAAGAGGTCGCACTCGATCTTGTCGACCGCGATCGCCATGCTGCCCCGCTGCTTCACGATGATGTCGTTCACCCTGAGCTTTTTAAGGGTATTCTGGAGGTCCTGGCGGAGGTTTCCGAGGTAGGATGCCTTCTTTTCGGGGTCGCCGTCGTCCTCCCACAGATTGGCGATGATCTCTCCGTTGGTCGTCTGGGCCCCGCGGTTGTTGATCAGGATCGCAACGATCTCCTTGGTGCGGTTGTATTTGAACTGCACCGTCTTGCCGTCGACGAAAAGTTCGAAATTTCCGAAAGTCTGCGCGAACACACGCTTGTGCTTTTTCTGCTCTTCCGGATGCCGGAGCTCGCTCATCTCCAGTGCCACCTGGTCCTGCCCGACCGGCTTCAGCATGTAGCCGCTCGCGCGCAGGCTGATGGCCTGAAAGCTCCGGCATATCAGCCTCGAGGAATGCCACGTCGATTTCCTTCTCTCTGGCGGCTGCCAGAGCGAGAGGCGCATTCCGGAAGCAGAGGAGCTCCGCGTCAGGAAAAAGCCTGGTCAGTATCTCCCGGATCTTACTCAGATTATCTTCACTGCTGTCGGCTGCCAGTATTCTCATTTTTCATTCACCCCGATAGAGATCGTTCTGATCTCCTGGTTCTTTCTCTCATCGCTCGTCATATACAGAGGATCGGCCGCTCCCACAAGCAGCATGTCGCCGTTATGCAGGACAGCCTCCCTTAAGGGGCCGGCGTTTAAGTCGGCGATGACCAGGGCCGCGAAGCGGTCGTAGTTGTCATCGTCAATCACCGGGAAATGGTACTTCATCCGGTACCAGTGGGAAGGGTCGAAGGACGGACGCCCGATATAAAGCCGGTCGGCCGTCGCCTCCACCTCGTCAGGTCCTGCAATCTGGCCCAGTTTGGCGCCCATGTCCTCGCAGAAGAGCATGCAGTAAGTCCGGAGGATCTGCGTGCGGATACTCTCCATCTTTCCGTTCCGCTCGGTCTCCGTGCTCATGATCTTGTAATAATAGTCCTGTGCCGCCTCATCCAGATCAAACCGAACAATGGCATCATAAAAATCGCGGTTAATCAGCTTTTGAATCATACTATCCTCCCGGCTTTTATTCAGCTCTCCGGCACCGTGTACGCATCGATGCACAGATTGAGGAACTCCTCGTAGGTGTCTTCGCTGTTTGTCATTTTTTTCGTCTTCACCGCCGGGGCAAACGCACCGTCCGTGAGGCTGAAAGAAACGTCCCTTGTAATGATCCCGTTGAAAATCGGACGGCCCAGAAGAAGAAGGTTCTCATCCGTCCCGATGCAGGGGTTATCACCCGTAAGAACAAGGATGAGCGCGCCCTTTCTCACCGTCCATCGGCGCATAATAAACCTCATACTGACCGCCTTTTGCCCATGTCACGAAGCTGATCTCGCTGAACTTCTCGCCTGCGCCGAACTCGTAGACGTTGGCAAAGACGGCTCTGCCGTCATTTTCCGGCGTCCAGGAAGATACCGCGCTGAACTCGCTCCGGGTGTAGCGCTTCTGATCAACCGGCTTTCTTATGCCGGAAAATGCATACATATACTGCTCATCCAGGAGTTTAAAAAGATAACCGTCCTCATAGGAGATGTAAATGTACCCGCCGAGAGGCCCGTAGTCCGTTCCGTAGCTGTTCTTGATGAGCCAGGCTCCGTTATTTTCCGGCTTCTTCCCGTCAATCTCAAGGAAGTTCTCCTTCGGGTAGTTGTCATCCCAGCCGACAACGGAGACGGCGTGATTCGTCGCCGAGAGATCTCCCACGCTCGGGTACCAGTAGGCTCCCGTCTCCTCATTGAGCTTCTCCGGGTTATCATCATACATGGCAACGACCGCCCCGTATGTGAGGATCATCTTCTTGATCTCCTCCGGGGACGCATCCCTGAAATAGATCGAGTCCGTCACTTCGTAGAGGACCGGAGCCGTGTCGTAGTTGACCGGCCGCTGGTTATTGCCCTCCCCGTAGACCATATCTTCATATTTCTGCGTCTCATCCTCCGGCATCGGCAGATAAGGTATATCTGCTTCCGCCCTCGCGCCGACCATCTCGACATAGCCGGTCAGCATGGCCGAGAAGCCTGTATCATTCCGCATCATCTGGGCCCATCCGCCGTCTGGCTGTGTATTTGCCCACCAGAGGACATCCTCCTCGGAGAGGTCCACAGACGCATCTTCAAATCCGGCTTTTATGAGACCGCTCTCCAGCGTGGAAATGCCGCTGAAGTCCCAGCAGGTTCCCCACTGCTGCTCACGAATCCCGGAAACGCCGTCCGGACGCGGATCGAAGGAAGCCGGGATCGTCTCCGGGACAGCCGGAGCCTCGGTCACGGCGGGTGTCTCCGTCACGGCAGGGGTCTCGGTGACAGCCGGTGTTTCGGTGGCCGCCGGAGTCTCCGTCACGGCCGGGGTCTCCGCAGGCGCGGCCGTGCTCTCCTTTGCGGAGCCGCCTCCGCAGCCTCCGATCATGAGCGTCGACGCAATAACGACAGGAATGATTCTTCTAAGTTTCATGTTCATGCCAAATCCCCCCTTGCGATATTCACTAAAGATGCTGCTATTATACCACATTTTTCGTCATGGATACGTCTTTTTGCACAATTTCCGGCCCCATGAGAGTAATTTTACCCGCTTTTAAGGCGATTGCCTTCTCGTGACACACCTTCATGCAGGCGGTGCAGTGGACACACTCGCGGTCCCCGACTGTATGGATGTCCATGGGGCAGGCGCGCACGCAGGCGCCGCAGTGTGTGCATTTTCCCTCATCCACCTTCACGCCGATGATTGCCACCCGGGAAAAGAGGCCGTAGATGGCTCCCAGCGGGCAGATAAACCGGCAGAAGGCTCTCCGGCAGAAGACGGCGGCGATGACAAAGAGCACAAGGATCGTGACCTTGTTTGCAAAGACAGCCCCGAGCATTTTAAAAAGGTTTTTATTTGCCGGATGAGCGAGCAGCGCGCCCGCCCCCTCGAGAGTCCCCGCCGGGCAGATGTACTTGCAGAAGGCCGGCACCGGGAGCCCCGTAATGAGCCCCATGAGGACCGGAACGGCTATGACAAGTACGACAAGGAGAACGTATTTGAGGTAGGAAAGGCACCTTGTCACCCTGTTTTTTACGATTTTCCGGGTCGGAAGCTTGTTCAGAAGCTCCTGGATGAGCCCGAACGGGCAGAGCCAGCCGCAGATCGTCCGCCCCAGGATGAGACCAAACAGCATCAGCGTGCCGACAACATAGAAAAGAGACCCCCGCGACATGGTCGCGAGCGAATTCTGAAGGGATCCGAGCGGGCAGGCGCCGATCGCGCCCGGGCAGGAATAGCAGTTAAGTCCCGGCACGCAGACCTTCTTGCCGCTCCCTGTGTAGATATTCCCTCTGACGAAGCCTTTCACGTTCGCATTGTAGAGAACCGCGCTGTAAAGCTGCATGAGGCGCCTTCTGGAAGGCCTTACTCTCTGCCATTTATCTTTTAACGTCATCTCAGCCAAGACCGATACACTCCATACATATTCTGATCGCTTTGTTCATCACCTGCAGCAAACCGCCGCTTAAAACCCCGTAGAAAATGAAACCCGCCGCAATCGCCCCGATAATCACGCGGGCGATCGTAACCGGGTCCTTAAGGGAGACCTTCTCTCCCTCTCCGCCGGAGGAACCTGCGGTCCGTCCTCCCGCAAAAATGCCGGCCGTCATGAGACCGGCCGACAAAACGATAAGAGGGAGCCTCGGTTCCGGGGCCGCGATGCCGGCTATGAGGCTCAGAAGAGCCGCGATTTTCAGAATCATTCCCAGATAGTTCATGCTTCACTCCGTGTATTCTTTTATAACGCCCCATGCTTCAATGAGGCGGCTGAGCGACCAGGCCGCATTGGCGGGGCTGGTCGAGGGCAGGCAGACGGCCGTGCAGCCGATCAGGGGCTCGGTGTACTTCCGGAAATACTTGTAGGCCGTCTTCCCGTTCACGAAAATCTGCCTGATCTCCGAGCCCTCAAGGATAGGCCTTAAGTCATTCACGATCACATCCGAGATGCTGCTGTCGGACGCACCCTTTATCGTGCAGGACTGTATCACGTCCCAGGCCGCGATATGGTGCTTTTGAAGAAGCGCATACTTCTCTTCCACCGTCTTCGGAACCTCCTCGTCAAAAAGATCCGCGATGATGCGCCAGAAACGGTTCTGCGGGTGCCCGTAGAAGTAGCCGCTCTCCCTCGATTTCGGCGAGGGGAAGCTGCCGAGCACAAGGATCCTTGACGTTTTATCGAAGGTCGGCGGGATCGGGTGGACCAGTTTTTCATTTTCAGCCATTTAAATAACCCCTTATCTCCACGATCTCCGCCCCGAGCGCCTCCGCCTCCTCCGTCGAGTGAGTCGAGACGATTGTCGGGACATGTTTCTCCCGGATGAGGGCTGCGCACGAGAGCATTCGCTCGCGGTCCATCCCGGTAAACGGCTCGTCGAGAAGCAGGCATCCGCCCGGTGCCAGAAGGGCGCGGGCAAGTGCGGTCCGCCGCGCCATGCCGCCGGAGAGCTCGCGGATCTTAAGATCCCCGTCGATATCTACCGCGCGAAGCATTTCCTCGACCTTCCGCTGATCCTCGCAGACAAGCAGGAGGTTCCGCCGGACATTGAACCATGGCAGCAGCCGGTCCTCCTGAAAGAGGATCACCGGGTCAGCCGGCACATCCAGGATCTCCCCCGAAGAGGGTGTATAAAGCCCTGCAAGGAGGTAAAGAAGCGTCGTCTTGCCGGTCCCGGAAGGTCCCATGATGCAGGTCACGGGCGCACCGAAATCCTGCGTGTACCTGTCAAATATTATCTTTCTCCCGTATGAAAATGTCAAGTCCCGCACCCTCATGTTGCTCCCTCCCTGCTTTTAAATGCCTCCACCGCCCGGCGGATCACATGCTCGATCAGGAGGCTCAGTCCGATCACGGTCAGCGTCCAGGCAAAGAGCTCCGGCGTCTCGAGATATACCTTGGAATTGTAGACATTGGTTCCGATCGCGTTTTTGGGCTGGGCGAGCACCTCTGCCGCGATCCCGCTCTTCCACGCAAGCCCCATGGCGGTCAGACACCCGGCTTCGAGGGACGGCAGGACCGACGGGAGGTAGATGAAGCGGAAGATCTTCATTTTCCCGAATCGGTAGGCCCGGCCC
>ONHA01000012.1 GCA_900317515.1 uncultured Eubacteriales bacterium | reverse complement strand
GACCGCAAACGGAAAGGCGCAGGAGGCGGAAATGAAGAAAAAGCGTAACCGGATCCTGCCGATTCTCCTTGCGCTTCTCATGGCGGGCTGCGGACCGGTCCGGACTGCGGGGGACGGGCTGGGAGCCTTCCTCCTGCTCGAAGGACGGAATCCGGCTTACTATGAGGAGCTCTCGCCGCAGAAGGGTCTTTCATTTCATATACCGGAAGGCCTTGAAGCGGAAGGGAGAACCAAAAATCTCATCCTGTCCGGCTCCCGCTACATGAATCATGACGGGTTCTCCGCGGTCGTGAACGAGGACGGATCCGTGACGGTGAGCGGCGTCAACAATGAAAAAAGGGTATATCTCAAGATTGCGGGCAGCGTGTTCCTTGAAGCGGGAGAGTATGTGCTTTCCGACGGCGGCGTATCTTCCGCGAACGGAGACTGGTTTCTTGCGGTTACAAGGGATAACCGGGGGCTTGCAAGCCTTCCGGATAATGACACCTTTTCTCTCGCGGAACCGTGTGAGGTCGATGTCTTTGTGGCTGTTGAAGCGGGGGCTTTGCTCGATGAACTCACTTTCTATCCCGAAATTTCGCGGAAGGACGAGGCGGACGACGTCTATGATCCCTGTCCGGACACGGTTCCGGGTGCCTCCGGCAGCGGCCGGATGGCGCTGCTCTTCCGCACGGACCGGAACGTTCTGAAAGGACTTTCGGAGGATGACCGGATCCTTTTTGACAACAATCTCGCCTATATCTATAAAGGCAGATATGAGTGGGTTTCCCTGCGCTTTAAGGATGGAACAGGCGTCCAGATCGTCGGCTGTGACCCGAATCAGGCATTGTACGGAAAAATGGACATTTACGGCAGGGTTTACGAGGCCTTGTAGGTCTTGCAAAATAAGATAAGCAATGCTATTCTTTATGTAATCAATGAAGGAGGAAGAGACGCATGAAAGGAATTATTCTTGCCGGCGGTTCCGGCACAAGGCTTTACCCGCTGACTATGGTGACATCCAAGCAGCTTCTGCCGATCTATGATAAACCGATGATTTACTATCCGCTCTCCGTGCTCATGAATGCGGGGATCCGGGATATCCTTATTATTTCCACACCGCAGGATACGCCCCGTTTTAAGGAGCTCTTAAAGGACGGCTCCCAGTTCGGCGTCAATCTGCAGTATGCGGTTCAGCCGTCTCCGGACGGACTGGCGCAGGCGTTCATCATCGGCGCCGACTTCATCGGCGGCGACTCGGTCGCGATGATCCTGGGCGACAACATTTTCTCGGGTCACGGTCTGAAGAAACGTCTTGCCGCGGCGGTCGAAAACGCAGAGAACGGCAAGGGAGCGACCGTCTTCGGCTACTATGTCGACGATCCCGAACGCTTCGGCATCGTGGAGTTTGACAAGGACGGGCATGCGGTCTCCATCGAGGAGAAACCGGCAAAGCCGAAGAGCAATTACTGCGTGACCGGTCTTTATTTCTATGACAACGATGTCGTTCAGTATGCGAAGGACCTCAAGCCGTCGGCCCGCGGCGAGCTGGAGATCACGGACCTCAACCGCATCTACCTTGAGGCCGGCAAGCTCAACGTCGAGCTTCTGGGCCAGGGCTTCACATGGCTCGATACGGGGACGCACGAGAGCCTTGTGGATGCGACGAATTTCGTCAAGACGGTGGAGCAGCACCAGCACCGCAAGATCGCCTGCCTTGAGGAGATCGCCTACCTGCACGGCTGGATCAGCCGCGAGGATGTCATGAAGGTCTACGAGGTCATGAAGAAAAACCAGTACGGCCAGTATTTAAAGGACGTTCTTGACGGAAAATACATGGAAGGTCTGCGCTGAAAGTAATATTCATTTTACATGCTGCGGAAAAAAATTATTTGCAAATGGATTCATGTGTGCTATAATGAGTGATTGATAGTACATATGATTTAAGAAGATCCGCTAGATGTTGCGTCCGGTGAAAGGAGTAGACACCAATTGAAAGACAGAAACGCACCGGTCAGGGACAAAAGCGGATTTTTTAAGGTGGGGATCATTGTTCTTGCGGCGGCAATCATTGTTATGGCAGTGATGCTGTTTATGCCCGGGGATACGGAACCGGTTCGACCGGCGGAGGAATCCGTCAGCACGGAGACGGAGAGTACCGGCGGGAACAAGGACAAGTGGGCCGAGGGTGTTGTCACCTATAACGGTAAGAACTATAAGTACAACACCTCCGTCAAGACTTATCTGTTCATGGGCATTGACCGGGAAGGTCCCGTCACAAAGGTGGGGCCGGACGAGAACGGCGGCCAGGCGGATGTCCTCTTTCTTCTGGTCGTGGACGGCAAATCGGAGTCCATGAAGGTCATCGCGATCAACCGCAATACGATGGCGCAGATCGATCTCTACGACGATGAGGGCAAGCACTTAGGCACCGGGATGGGTCAGATCTGTCTCCAGCATGCCTACGGCGACGGCATGGGCCAGAGCTGCCGGAGAACCGTGACGGCGGTCAGCCGTCTCTTTGAGGGAATCCCGATCAGCGGCTACATCGCCATGAACCTGGACGGCATAAGGCCGATGAACCACAGCGTCGGAGGCGTTACGGTCACCATCGAGGAGGACTATACGACCGGGGACGGAGCGTATACGTTCAGAGCGGGAGAGGAGAGGAAACTCACGGACGATGAAGCCTACGTCTTTATCAGGTCCCGCGATACCGGATCCTTTGCAAGTGCGGATGCGCGTCTTAAGAGAGAAACGCTTTACATGAATGCATTTCTCACCCAGTTCCGCGACGCCATGCGGAAGAGTGTCGGCAAGGCAGCCTCGCTCTTCAAGGCAGTGGAGTCCTACACGGTGGCAAGCATCGACGCGGTCTCCCTGGCGGAGAAGATCTACGATTATGCATACACCGACGAGGACATGCTGACGCCGGAAGGCGAGACGGTCATGGATGCGGAGGGAGTCTTCGAGGAGTTCCATCCGGATCCGGAGGCAATGAAAGCGCTGATCTTCGATGTCTTCTACGTGGAGGCAGAATAAACGGTATTAATTTTCGAAGGAAACTTCGGAGTTAATATATAACCACATGAATACTTCGGGAAAGGAGGTAAAACGCACATGAAACTGAGAAAATTTATCACAGGACTGGCTGTCGGTGCTCTGATGGTTGTCACTATGGCAACAGGCGTGTTCGCGGCTACAAGCCCGAGCAAGGAGAGCACATCGACAGTCGCAGGTGTGAGCGGTCTTAATATTAAGAACGACGGAGTGGACTGCAGCCTTCCGACAATTGTCACACCGGTTACGACGGCAACCCAGGCCCAGGCAGAGGCAGCGGCCAACAAGATTGGCTACACGGTCATCAAGTTCTTCGATCTTGAGGAGACTGAGCTTTCTGTTTACAAGTACAATACCACAGTCAAGATGATGGTTGATGTTGTTCTTGCAGGTATGAAAGTCAAGGTACTTCATCTTCCGGACGGAAAGGATGGAGCGGTCATTGCAAACTGGGAAGTCATCGATCCGGACGAAGTTGGTGCTGGTTATGTCACTGCTACCTTCACATCTCTCTCTCCGGTCGCGATCATCGCACCGACGAGCAGCAAGACGGGTGAGACCCTTCCGCTTCTGACGATTGTCGGCATTCTTTGCCTGGCAGGCGTCGCCGTTTGCGGAGCCAAAATGAGATTTGCAAAATAATAATTACACATGTGGTTGAGCTGACAGCCGGACTTTTCGTCCGGCTGTCGGTTTGTTGGAGGATACATAAATGGGGAGTAATATGGAAAACAACAAAGAGAAGAAAAACGGGGGAAACAGAAACAAGGCGACCTTTTGGAAGATCGGTTTTTTTGTGTTTCTTGCCGCCTTCCTGTGTATCGGAGCTGTCACGGTAAAACGTTATCTGGACAGAAAGGCAGCCTCGGACAAGCTGGCCGAGCTTGCCGAGTCGACCCGTCCGGAGGAGAGCTCCGCTCCGGCTCCCACGGAGGCGCCCACGCCGGCCGAGAGCAGCGCGGCGGAATCCGCGGAGAGCGAGGAGGAGAAAATATCCCACATGTCCCTTGAGGAGCTCGGCATCGAGGTTCCGGTCAAGGAGATCGACTGGGACGCTCTTCATGCGGAAAATGAAGACATCTACGCCTGGATCTACCTGCCGCCGACACCGATCGATTACCCGGTGCTCCAGCATCCGACGGATCCGGACTTCTACCTTGACAGAAATATCGACCTCTCGGAAGGGTATCCGGGCTGCATTTACTCACAGTGCGGCAACAGCAAGGACTTTACGGACCCGAACACGGTGCTCTACGGCCACAACATGTACGACAATCTGATGTTCACGACCCTGCACTGGTTTGAGGGGCTGGAATTCTTCGAGTCGACGCCCTATGTCTATATTTATACGCCGGACAAGGTGCTTGTGTATGAGATTTATGCCGCCTATACGACGAACAACATGAACCAGCTGACTTCGTTCGACTACTCGAGCCCGGCGAATTTCCAGGCATATCTGGACTACACCAGATCGGGAACGGGTGAGACGGATCATTTCAGGTACGATATCGAGCTCACCTATGACAACCACATCCTGACGCTGTCCACCTGCGTGGACCAGCATCACGAACTCCGCTATCTTGTGCAGGCGGTGCTGCTCAATGAGTCGGCGCTTTCATGAATACATTTTTTGTAAATCTTTGACTTGTGCGGAAGTTGCTTCTATAGTATAATCCATTCGATAATGACTAACTATGGCTGTCAGGGATAATGATGAATAAAATGTTTGATATGCACTGCCATATAATTCCGGATGTGGACGACGGGTCGAAAAGTCTGGATGAGTCGCTCGCAATGCTCGCGGAAGAGAGGCGGCAGGGCGTGACGGATATCATTCTGACGCCGCACCTCCGGATCGGCATGTTTGAGACACCGCGGGACCGCGTGGAGAAGCACTTTAACTACCTGAGGCACGCTGCGCGGGAGCATTTTCCGGAGATGAACCTGTATCTCGGCTGTGAATTCCACTCCAATATGGACATGACGGAGATGCTGAGGTCGGATCCGCGCTACCGCATGATCGGGACGGACTTCGTACTTCTTGAATTCTCCGGCGCCCATTCGGGAGAGTACATAAAGGAGCGGACATATTCGCTGATAGCAAGGGGCTATCGGCCGATCATCGCTCACTGTGAGCGTTACAGGCCGGTATTTACCAGCATCAGGTTCGCCGGGGAGCTGGTTGACATGGGAGCGGAGCTTCAGGTGAATGCCGACACGGTGACCGGCCGCGACGGCTTCAGCATGAAGCGGTTTGCTTCAAAGCTGATGAAGGAGGGTCTGCTCTCCTATGTGGGAAGTGACGCCCACAATACGAGGGACCGGGCCACCCACATCGGAGAGGCGAGAGCTTATATTGAGAGAAAAGCCGGGGAGTCCTATGCGCGCCGGCTCTTCGAAAAGAATCCGCAGCGTATCGTTGACTTATCCTGCGGCAACAAGGAGGTTTTTTGATGGGGCAGCAAAACAACGATGAGATTGAGATTGACCTGCAGGAGCTGTTTTCGGTTGTCATTTCACACTGGCTTCCGATACTCGCTGCCATCATTGTGATGGGAGCGGCAGGGTTTGCCTACGGGCGCTTTTTTGTGACGCCGCAGTATTCGTCGTCCGCGACGCTTTTCGTGCTTTCCAAGAGCACATCCATCACGTCCATGGCGGATATCCAGGTCGGTACGAATCTGACGTCCGACTATATGCAGGTCGTCAAGGCACGGCCTGTCGTCGAGCAGGTCATGGAATCGCTCGGCGTTGCCAATACCTATAACAACTTCGTCGGAAAGATCAGCGTATCCAATCCGTCCAACACCAGATTCCTTCGGATTACGGTGACCGATCCGGATCCGGCTTTTGCGAAGACGGTTGCCGATGAGCTGGCGGATGTGTCGGCGGCTTTCATTTCCGAGAAAATGGATCAGGAAGCTCCGACGATCATCTCCTACGGGTACAGTGACGGACATCCGGTCACCCACAGCGCACGCTATTATGCCGCTATCGGCGGACTTGCGGGCGGCGCGGCGATGGTGGTCATCGTTGTTCTCATGTATCTCCTCAATGATAAGATTATGACACCGGAAGATCTGGAGAAGAGAACCGGTCTCAATGTACTTGCTACGCTTCCCTACGATGACTGATCTTTTATGGAAGGAATGTGCCCTAAATGGAAAAGGTTTTTATAAGCTTTGATAAGGAACCGGGTTACGCCATGAAGGAGTCGCTGCGCTCTCTCCGCACGAACATTCAGTTCTGCGGTGATGACGTGCGCACGATCATGTTCACGAGCTGCGTCCCGGATGAAGGTAAAAGTACGGTTGTTCTTGACCTTGCAAGATCAATCAGCGAATCAGGGAAAAATGTTCTTCTGATCGATACGGACATGCGCAAATCCGTTCTCTTAAGACGTCTTCACGCCAAGGGGGAGAACAACAAGGAGATCTACGGGCTGTCCCATTTCCTTTCCGGCCAGAAGACGATCGAGGAGGTTTTCTACTCGACAAACGTGCCCGGACTGTTCCTCGTCTTTGCAGGCCCCTCCGTCCCGAACCCGACGGAGATCCTGGAAAAGAATTATTTGAAGGAGCTGCTCGACCTCGGCCGCAGCTATTTCGATTATGTCCTGGTTGACTGCGCACCTTTAGGCGCGGCGATCGATGCCGCTGTCGTGGCGAGAAACTGCGACGGTGCGGTTATCGTCGTGGAGCAGGCCGGAGTCGGCAGCCGTATGGTCATCGAGAGCAAAAAGCAGCTGGAGGCATCCGGAATCAGGATCCTCGGTGCGGTCATCAACAAGGTCAAGATGAAGCACGGCGGCTATTACAATTACTATTATAAGAAATACTACGGAAAATATTACGGAAAATACTACAGTAATGAGAAGCCAGAGAAGCGCAAGAAGGCAAAATGACGATCCGGGTGCGGAGGTGACGTATGTCAGACTATGAACGACAGATCGAGGAAGCTCTGGCACGGAAAGCCCGGGAATCGGAGCGGAATCGTAAAAAAGTGCAGTCGGAAGCCGGACTGATGAATTCGCTGAAGGATGCGTTCTCGGAGACCGGCACTGCGTCTGAGCCGGACAGGAAGAGCTTAAGCACGGAAAATCTCGAGAGTCTGCTTGCCGAAAGCACAAAGAAGCGCTCTTCCCGGGAGACGGACAGCAGCCGTGCGTTTGCCGAGGCGGTGAATGATTCGCTGAAGCGGGAGATGGCGGCAAGCCGTCCCGTAAAGACGGAGACAGAGAAAAACGACGAGCCTTTATCGGAAGCTCTCGGACAGACAGCCGAGAAGATGGGGATTGCATCCGCTCTGAAGCGGGAGATACCCGTGGAGATACCGGACTCGATCCTGAATGAAGAGGAACCGAAGAAGCCGATGCGTTTTCATCGGAGCGACGATGAAGAAGGGACGGAAAGCCGGAGGGATCCGGGGGCAGTGGTGCTTGCGGTTCTCCTTACACTGTTTCTTACGGCGGCAGGTATCGGCGGCAGCCTTTTCTATACATTGTATACCTATCTTCCGATGGCGAATGCCGTGAACAATTCTTCCTGTGCGGAAGTGTTTGAAGGGGATTACATAGCCGGGCTTAACACGCTGGCGGAGGAAGAGAACCTTAACATCGCGTTCACCCGGGAAGTTCTCGTAGGCGGGCAGGCGGTCAGGGACATCAAAGATTCCCTGAAGGCCGTTTACAGCGGCTCGTCCTATCAGCCCGATACGGAGCGTATCGGCGGAAAGATCTCGGCTTATGCCGAAGAGGCGGGCGTTCGTATCGCGGACGGATTCACCGGCAAGGCCGGCGAGCTCTACAGCAGTATCCTCGCGGAAACGCCGGATTCCTCCTGGGTCGGACAGACCGGGTCTCTGCGAATCATCCTTCTTCTGATCGCAGCAGGAGGAGTGCTTGCCTCCATCGTTCTGCTTGTCCTTCTCGGTAAGCGCGGCAATGCGGGGAGTCTTGCGAGGTTTTCATTTGCCGGAGCGGCGCTCCTTATAGAGCTCTTAAGCGTCCTCGTGATGGTGACCGGCGTTTTCAGGCGCTACAATGCGGCCTATGCTTACATTACGGTGCTCTCGGACAAGTACATGATGGGAGCGATCGTTGCCTGCATGGCAGCCGGCGCATTCTTCATGGTGCTCGCCGCCTGTGCGGCTGTGCTCGCTTCAAAAGAATAACAGGGCTATCAGAACCCGGCGATTGGACATTTTGTCTAACGCCGGGTTTTTCTATGCTTAAAAGTATAGGAAATTCACAATTTCATCGTTGAAAAGAGGGCTTTTATCGAATATAATAGATAAAGATACATGTATGCTCCCAGGCATTTTTGGGCATACGGAGAAAAATATTCACAAAGGAGCGTAAACAATGGAAAAGTATACCGGTAAAGCTGCTTATCAGGGAATCGCCATCGGCAAGATCGCCGAGATGGTCAAGAGCGACGGCACGGTCCGCAGAGAGCATATCGATGATGTGGACGCCGAGCTTGCCCGTCTTGCGGCTGCCAAGGAGCAGGCAATCGATGAGCTGCAGGCACTTTATGACAAGGCGCTGAAGGATGTCGGCGAAGCGCATGCCGAGATCTTCCAGGTACATCAGATGATGCTCGATGACGATGATTACAACGAATCCATCGAGGAGATGATCAAGGAGCAGAAGGTTAACGCTGAGTTCGCGGTTGCGACAACCGGCGACAACTTCGCGGAGATGTTCGCGAGCATGGACGACGAGTACATGAGAGGCCGTGCGGCTGACATCAAGGATATTTCCACTCGTCTCGTCACCGATCTTCAGGGCGGCGGCGGAAGCGCCAACGCTTTCACAGAGCCGGTTATCCTCGTAGCGGACGACCTTGCTCCGTCGGAGACGGTTCAGCTCGACAAGGCCATGGTTCTCTCGTTCGTCACGAGAGCAGGCTCCACCAACTCCCATACCGCTATTCTTGCCCGCACAATGAACATTCCGGCCCTTGTTCAGGTCCCGATTCCGAAGGACGTGAACGGCAAGATGGCAATCGTCGACGGCATGAAGAGCACGGTCATCGTCGATCCGGATGAGAAGACCCTGGCTGAGTACAAGGCTCTTCAGGAGAAGGAAATCGAGAAGAAGAAGCTCCTCAACGAGATGAAGGGCAAGGATACCGTCACGAAGTCCGGCCGCCACATCAAACTGTACGGCAACATCGGCGGTGTCGGCGACGTCGCTTACGTGCTTGAAAATGATGCCGCAGGCATCGGCCTCTTCCGTTCCGAGTTCCTGTATCTCCAGAACGAGGACTATCCGACGGAAGAGCAGCAGTTCCAGGCCTACAAGAAGGTCGCTGAGCTCATGGCCGGCAAGCAGGTCATCATCCGCACGCTGGATATCGGCGCCGACAAGCAGATCGATTACTTCAAGCTCGACAAGGAAGAGAACCCGGCACTGGGCTTCCGCGCCGTCCGTATCTGCCTTGAGAGAGACGAGATCTTCCGCACACAGCTCCGCGCGCTTCTCCGCGCATCCGCATTCGGCAACATCGCCATCATGTTCCCGATGATTGCCTCCAAGTGGGAGGTTGAGACCTGCCTTAAGACTCTCGAGTCCGTGAAGCATGAACTCATGGCCAAGGATGTCCCGTTCAAGAAGGACATCTCCGTCGGTATCATGGTCGAGACACCGGCTTCCGTCCTCATCGCGGACGAGCTGGCCGAGCTGGTCGACTTCTTCTCCATCGGAACGAACGACCTGACGCAGTACACACTGGCGATCGACCGTCAGAACCAGAAGCTCGAGAGATTCTTCGATGCGCATCATCCGGCCGTCTTAAAGGCGATCCAGATGACGATCGACGCTGCTCACAGACACGGCATCTGGGCCGGCATCTGCGGCGAGCTCGGCGCGGATCCGGAACTCACGGAGACCTTCGTCAAGATGGGCATCGACGAGCTGTCCATGAGCCCGTCCTCGATCCTTCGCACCAGAAAAGCGATCCGCGATATGGATTGATGCGGAGATTCTGAAGAATCCGCTTGACAAAATAATGTGAGATAAGTATTATGAAATGGCTTCGCCGGAAGACTCCGGCGGAGCCGTTTTCATTTTCGGAACAATTTTAAGGTTGTTCATATTTTGGATTATTCATTTGTAAAGGAGTACCATGGAGCTTTTTACTGATGTCTTTCTCGATGCAGCCATCGACTGTATCAAAATGCTGCCGTTCCTCTTCCTGGCCTTCTTCCTTCTGGAAGCGCTGGAGCACAGGGTCAGCGGCAAGATGAACGATTTCCTGGCCCGCTCGGGAGGCCTGGGCCCGTTCGTGGGCAGTGTGCTCGGGTTTGTCCCCCAGTGCGGCTTCTCCATCATGGCCTCGGACTTCTATGCGGCCGGCGTGATCTCCATGGGGACGCTGCTCGCCGTTTATCTCTCCACGTCGGATGAGGCCCTGGTGATCCTGATGACGGAGCCGGAGCATTTTTCGGATATCGGAGTCCTGCTCATCGCGAAGATCCTGATCGGAACGATCGGCGGCTATCTCGTCTACATGCTGGAGAGGAGAGGAATTCTCGGGAGGAAAATGAAGAGCAAGACGCCCGCCGACCTGTGCGGCGAGGAGACGAAGGGGGAGACCGACGCGGACATTCACAGCCACCCGGATGAACCCGCCTGGAAATACATCGTCTGGCCGGCCTTCAACCACACGAAAGAGGTGTTCTTCTATCTTTTCATTTTCAGCTTCGTGATAGGATTCGTCATGGAGGCCTTCGGTGAGGAGGCCATCAGCCGGATCTTCCTTGACGGGAGCATCTTCCAGCCGCTCCTCGCGAGCATCATCGGCCTCATACCCAACTGCGCGGCCTCGGTCATGCTGACGAGACTCTACCTCGACGGGGTGCTGAGCTTCGGTTCGGCGATCGCGGGTCTTGCGTCCTCGGCGGGTCTGGGTCTCCTGGTTCTCTTCCGTGTCAACAAGGATATGAAGGAGAACCTGACGGTTCTGGGACTTCTGGTGACGATCGCGTTCGTGTCGGGGATCATCCTGCAGTTCATTTTGTAAAGCTTAAAAGGGCTTCTTGCGAAAGGGACGATCTTCTGGTATGATGGAAGAGGAGGCGGACGCGAAGAAAAATTTTAAAATTTCTTCAAATTCCCCTTGACAGAACCCGTTTTCAGCGTTAATATAGTTGCTGTTGTTGATGACGACAGCAAATGTTCGGGTAGCTCAGCTGGATAGAGCGTCTGGCTACGGACCAGAAGGTCGCGAGTTCGAATCTTGTCCCGAACGGAAAAGAGCGCATCGGGTTTCCGATGCGCTTTTTGATTTTGCCGAAAGGCGTATGATTTGCAAGAGAAAGGATTATCTCCGATGACAAAACAGGAGTTTATCGATGCGCTCTCGCAGAAGCTCAGCGAGGATCTCGATGAGAGCGGCGTGTACAGCGAGACGAGCTACTACATCGGCTACATCGACGCAGAGACCGCGAAGGGGCGCACGGAGGAGGAAGTGACGGCCGAACTCGGCGACCCGATCCTCATCGCGAGGAACATCGTCGAGTCGCCCAGGGATCTTTCGGCGGTTTACGCCGGCGATTCCTATGAGCAGGGCTATTCCGAAGCCCAGTACCAGGCAAGGAAGCGGGAGAGTGCCCCGGCGGCGGAAGAAGCCGATTATCGGGAGGTTCCGCCCTACAAGGAGCCGGAGCCGCAGAAGACCTTTGACAACGGGTTTTTTGAGAGGCAGCCCGAACAGCGGGCGGAGTGGACGCAGAGCACACAGAAAGGGAACGGCGGAAATTTCAACTGGGGCCTTATCACGGGCATTCTGATCACGCTTCTTATCGTTGCGGTGGTTATCTCGGTTATCGTGGGCGTCATCAGATTCTTCTGGCCGCTCATCGTGGTCGTGGCTGTATTTACGGCGATCAGTTCATTTTTCAGAAGACGATAACGTGTCCCCTTCGGCACTGCCGGAGGGGTATGTTGTATCTTAGGTGAAGGAGGAAAACCATGGAGCATTTGGACAAGCGCTACCTCTTACGACTCTCGGAGCTCTATCCCACGATCGCGGCGGCTTCGACGGAGATCATCAACTTAAGCTCGATCATGAACCTGCCGAAGGGCACGGAGCACTTCATAACGGATGTCCACGGGGAATATGAGTCGTTTTCCCATGTGCTCCGCAACGGGTCGGGCGCCGTCAGAAAGAAGATCAACGAGGTCTTCGGCCGGACGCTGCCGGAGAAGGACATCCGGGAGCTCGCGACGCTGATCTACTACCCCACGGAGAAGATCGCGCTCGTTAAGAAGGAGATCACGGATCCGGAGGAGATGGATGACTGGTACAAGGTCATGCTCTACCGGCTGGTGGAGGTCTGCAAATACACGGCCTCCAAATATTCGCGGTCCAAGATCCGCAAGGCGATGCCGAAGGATTTCGCCTATGTGATCGAGGAGCTGATCACGGAGAAGGCGGACATCGAGGACAAGGAAGCCTACTACGATGAGATCGTGAGCACGATCATCCGGATCGGGCGGGCCGCACCCTTTATCAAGGCGATCGCGGAGCTGATCCGCAGGCTGGTCGTCGACCACCTGCATATCCTGGGGGATATCTATGACCGCGGCTACGGGCCGGACGATATCATGGATACGCTCATGGATTACCACAGCGTGGACGTGCAGTGGGGCAACCACGACATCGAGTGGATGGGAGCGGCTGCGGGCCAGCCGGCGCTCGTCGCCTGCGTGGTGCGCTTCTGCGTGCGCTACGGGAATCTCGGCATCCTCGAGGACGGCTACGGCATCAATATCCTGCCGCTGGCCCAGTTCGCGACGAAGACCTACGGGGACGATCCCTGCCTCTGCTTTAAAACCAAGGGAGAAGTGCTGCGGGGTGAGGAAAATGAACTGAACATGCGGATCCACAAGGCCATCTCCGTCATCCAGTTCAAGCTGGAGGGGCAGCTGGTCCACAGGCGGCCGGAGTTTTCCATGGAGGACCGCGACTGCTTCTCCAAGGTGGATTTTGAGAGCGGCGAGATCGTCATTGACGGGAAGCGCTATCCGATGAAGGATACGAATTTCCCGACGATCGATCCGAAGGATCCGAATAAGCTCTCTCCGGAGGAGGAGTATGTCATGGAGCGCCTGATCGCGGCCTTCACGGGCTGCAAGCGCCTCCAGGAGCATATGCAGTTTCTCTTAAGAAAGGGAGCGCTCTACACGGTCTACAACGGAAACCTGCTTTTCCACGGCTGCATGCCGCTCACGGAGGAAGGGCAGTTCAAGGAGGTCAGGGTCTACCGGAAAGTCTTAAAGGGCAGAGAGCTCTACGACTATCTGGATACGCTGGTCCGGCGGGCATTTTTCTCCATGAACCCCAGACACGTCGAGGAGGGCAAGGATATCCTCTGGTGGATCTGGTGCAACAAGGATTCGCCCCTTTTCGGGAAGGATAAGATGGCGACGTTCGAGCGGTATTTTATCGACGCGAAGGAGACTCACGAGGAGAAGAAGACGCCCTACTACAGCCTTGTGGACAACAAGGAGGTCGTGGAGCGGATCCTCTCGGAGTTCGGCCTGCACGGCGAACACACCCATATCATCAACGGGCATGTGCCCGTCAAGCGCGGCCAGACCCCGACTCACTGCGACGGCAGGGTCCTGGTCATCGACGGCGGCTTCTCCAAGGCCTACCAGGGGACGACAGGTATCGCGGGTTACACCCTGATCTTCAACTCCTGGGGCATGCGCCTGGTCGCCCACAAGCCCTTCACGTCCATGGAGGACGCGGTGGCGAGCGGAACGGACATCCATTCCGACAACGTCATGGTGGAGAGCTACCCGAAACGCCTCTCGGTGGGCGATACGGACTCGGGCAGAGACCTCAGAGAGAGCATCGCGGAGCTGGAGTATCTGCTGGAAGCTTACCGAAGCGGCGACATCGCAGAGAAAATGAGGAGAGACTGAACGAATCATGCTGGATTCGAGTACGGTTAAGACTGGAAAAATTTATTATGAGGATGCGTATCGGGTTTCATTTTCCGCAAAGGTCCTCTCGGTGGAGGGGAAGGATGTGGTGCTCGATGAGACCGTGTTCTTCCCGGAGGAGGGAGGCCAGAGCCCGGACAGAGGATCCTTAAGCGGCACTCCCGTCGCCGATGTGCAGATAAAGGACGGGTATATTCACCATATCCTGGCTAAGGAGCCGACATTCGCCGAGGGAGACACGGTCTTTGGCGAGATCGACTGGGAGCACCGCTTCTCCAATATGCAGCAGCACTCCGGAGAGCATCTTTTCTCGGGGATCATTCACAGCACCTTCGGGTACGACAACGTCGGGTTCCACCTCTCGGATTCGGAGGTCACGCTGGATTTCAGCGGCTCCCTCACGATGGAGGAGGCCCTCATGGCGGAGAAGCGGGTAAATGAAGCCATCGCGGCGAACATTCCCTCCAAGATCGATTTTCTTGTCGGGGCGGACATCGAGAAGGCCACCTACCGGAGCAAGCTGGCGCTGGCCGGGCCGGTTCGGGTGGTTTCATTTCCCGGAATCGATGCCTGCGCCTGCTGCGCGCCTCACGTGAAGCGCACGGGCGAGATCGGGCTCTTAAAGGTCGTCTCGGTCATGAAATGGCGGACGGGCGTCCGCGTGTCGATCCTCTGCGGATCAAGGGCCCTCGCGCTCTTTGACAGGGAGCACGAGAGCCTTACAAAGACGGCCAGGTTCCTCACGACCTCGGCGGATGAGGTCTACAACATGACGGTGAAGGCCCGAAAGGAAAATGAAACCCTGCGGGCAGCCCTCAAAAAAGCGGTTTCTGAGGTCATGCGCCTCAAGGTCGAGGCGGTCGCGGAGGGAGACGGAAATGTCTGCCTCTTTGAGGAGAACCTGGACGGTGCGGCGATGCGGGAGGCGGTCAATGCGCTCGCTGCAAAGCGCGGCGGTTTCTCAGGTGTCTTCTCGGGGAGCGATGACGCGGGCTGGAACTTCGTGATCGGGACACAGAACGGGGATGCGAGGGTCATGTGCGCCGCCCTGAGGGACGGGTTCGGGGCCCGCGGAGGCGGCCGCCCGGAGATGGTCCAGGGGTCGGTAAAGGCATCTCAGAAAGAAATTGCAAACTTATTTAAAATTGTGCTTGCAAAAGCGTAAAGTTTGAGATATAATACCGTTTGTCGCCGAAAGAGGCACAGGCTGCTGTGGCACAGTTGGTAGCGCACATCATTGGTAGTGATGAGGTCACCGGTTCGATTCCGGTCAGCAGCTCGAAGAAGGTTCGAAGAAAGATATATTTCTTCGAACCTTTTTGTTTGTTACGGAAACCTTACTTTTTTCTTACATTTTCCGAGCGGCTTGCAAATTGCGGAGATTCTGTTATACTAAGGTATTGCGGACGCATAAAAACAGGAAAGCGTTCCAAAAGGGGAGCATTTTGAAGAAGAAAATTCTTATCACTCTGATTTTAGTACTGATTCTGGCCGGCCTGGGTGTCGGGGGATATTTCCTCTTTAAGCATTACGATGCACAGACGACATTCCTTGACAAGACCACGGTTGACGGGGAGGAGATCGGCGGAAAAACTCCGGAGGAACTCGCGAAGGAGTTCGCATCGAGGCTCGACACCACGAAGACAAAGGTTGAGCTTTCGGAGAACGGCGAGACCGCTCTTGCCGCCACGCTGGATAAAGCCGGCTGGAGCTGCGACGAGACGGAAGTGAAGGCCTTCTTTGTGCGGGCTTATCACAGCCAGAAGAGCAACATTTTCAGGCTGATCAAGTCGCTTGTCGCGGGCACCGAGCTGAATTTCAAGGAAGTGTACACGTTCGATGAGAAGACGTTTACGGACTTCGCCGCGAGCGGAAACTTCAAGGTGCCCCGCGAGGAGACCGTGGACTGGCACATCGAGATGGTACCGCCCGAAACCGGCGAATACGAGGTCGTCGGGGGGACCAAGGGCAATATCATCGACGATGAGGCCCTGAGGACTTTCGTGAAGGGACAGATCACGGAGACGCTCGAAGCCGGGGCGCTTCCGAAGGAGATCAGCATTGATGTGCCGGCGGATGTGTACACCTCGGTGGATCCCGTCGGAGATGTGCCGGCCCTTGAGAAGGAGCGGGACGAGAAGAACCACGAGCTCAGAAAGCAGCGGGCGATCGACGCCTTCAAGGCCTCGTCCATCACCTACGTGTTCGGCGAGGAGAAGCAGGTGCTCGATTTCAACACATTCGGCTCCTGGCTCACCGTGAACGATCAGTATGAAGTCTACATCGACGATAAAGCGGCAGAAGAATATGTAGTCTCTCTCAAGCAGAAGTACGATACACAGTACCACGAGAGAGCTTTCAACACCTCCACCGGGATCACACATGTCTTCTCCGAGGGGGAGAACGAGTACGGCTACCGCATCAACCAGCCGGAGGAGCTGAAGCAGCTCTTTGCGGATCTCAGGAGCTTCAAGGCGGTCGAGCGCGAGCCTGTCTACGTCTCGACCAACGAGTACGGAAACCCCTACTATCTTGCGAGAAACGGTGTGGATGACCTCTGCGGGACCTATGTGGAAGTCAACCTGACCCGCCAGCACCTCTGGTTCTATAAGAACGGACAGCTGATCGTTCAGTCGGATATCGTTTCGGGCCGCGTCTCGGACGGCAAGGAGACCAAGACCGGCGTCCTGCCTCTGGCATTCAAGCAGAGCCCGCGTGTCCTGACCGGCGATGAGGCCGGCGGCAGCGGCAGCTATTCCACCTATGTCGAGTACTGGATGCCCTTCTTCGACGGCCAGGGCCTGCACGACGCGTCCTGGAGAGGGGAGTTCGGCGGAAACATCTATGTGGAGAACGGGTCCCACGGATGCGTCAACCTGCCGCCCTCCGTTGCGAGGACCATCTACGAGAACATCGAGGTGGGCACCGCGATCATCATCTACAAAGAGTAATAAGGCAAATTAAAATGACCGCTGCCGTAAGGCAGCGGTCATTTTGCATTTCCCTGAGATTATTTGATCTTTTCGAGCAGCTCGGTCTTTTTCTTCTGGAACTCGAGCTCCGTGATGATGCCCTGGTCCTTGAGCTTTCCGAGCTTTAAGAGGGCCTCGTAGATGTCGGCAGCCAGAACGGAGTTGCCGTCGAAGTGCTTTTCCTCCGTGTTCGGTCTTGCGTAGAAGATGCCTTCGGGAAGAACGGCGGTCTCATCGCCGGGAAGGATCGGAACCTTCGGCTCTTCCGAGGAGTGCCAGGTTTCCTTTTCCGGGAGCTTGCTGCCGATGATCTCCTCGATGTCCGCGCGGACCGTGGTCTCCACGGCTGTCGGGGTTTCAGTGGGTCTTGTCTTTCCGCTGTAGCCGCGTCTCTTGGAGAAATCGCCTCTTCTTGTGCGGGCCCGCTCGAGCTGTCTCTTCTCGATCCGGGCGTTCAGGCGGCTCCTGCGGATCTCCGTGATCTCATTCATGAGGATGCGGACGAGCAGAAGAACGACGAGGAAGATGACCGCCGTGCAGAGCATCTGGTAGCCGTGCTGGCGTCTTCCGTTGATTGCGCCGACAAGTCCCAGAAGGATCAGGCCCGCCACCACAACCTTGCGGATGAAGGGGACGAATTTGAAATTGAAGAAGGCCACCAGCAAAAATAAACTTAGCAGGATGATCGTGAGAACGAAGTGATCATTCCACATATATTTGAGGTAGGCCGGGACGCCGGTCACGTATTTTATGATTTTTTCCATAGAGTGCTCCTTTCCGATTCTATCAGAAACTTATGATAACACATAAAACACGGTTTTACCAGTCCATTCGTACCGATAAACCTTTGCATCTTTTAAAAAGCTATGGTATGATTACCGAATACAAGGGGAAAACCCGTTTCGGAGGGAGAGACAGTGGAAGAAATCGCAAAAAAAGAAGTTGTTTCCAGAAATTTTATTGAAAATATCATCGACAAAGATCTCGCTGAAGGAAAATACGAGAAGATCGTGACGCGCTTCCCGCCGGAGCCGAACGGCTACCTGCACATCGGACACGCAAAATCGATCCTTTTAAACTACGGTCTGGCGCAGGAGTACAACGGCCAGTTCAATCTTCGCTTTGACGACACCAACCCCACGAAGGAGAAGACCGAGTTCGTCGAGTCGATTGAGGCGGATGTCCGCTGGCTCGGGGCCGAGTTCGGGAGCCATCTCTATTTTGCATCCGACTATTTCGATGTGATGTATGAGAAGGCCGTGCTGCTCATCAAGAAGGGGCTTGCATTTGTCTGCGATCTCTCGGCCGAGGAGATTCGTGAGTACCGCGGGACCCTGACCGAGCCGGGAAAGAACAGCCCGTACCGCGACCGCTCGATCGAGGAGAATTTAAAACTCTTCACGGAAATGAAGGACGGTGTCTATCCGGACGGCTCCAAGGTTCTCCGCGCAAAGATCGACATGGCCGCACCGAATATCAACATGCGCGACCCGGTCATCTACCGTATCGCCCGCCTGTCTCATCACAATACAGGGGATAAGTGGTGCATTTACCCGATGTATGATTTCGCCCATCCGATCGAGGACGCGATCGAGGGCGTCACGCACTCCATCTGCACACTCGAGTTTGAGGATCACAGGCCGCTCTACGAGTGGGTCGTCGACAACACCGAGTGGGAGCATCCGCCCAAGCAGATCGAGTTTGCGAAAATGTACCTGACCAACGTCGTCACCGGCAAGCGCTACATCAAGAAGCTGGTTGAGAACGGCATCGTGGACGGCTGGGACGATCCGCGCCTGGTCACGATCGCGGCTCTTCGCCGCCGCGGCTTCACGCCGGATGCGATCCGGAAATTCGTCGAGCTGGCCGGCGTCTCCAAGGCGGACTCCTCGATCGACTACGCGATGCTCGAGTTCTGCGTCCGCGACGATCTTAAGATGAAGGCACCGCGCATGATGGCGGTCCTTGACCCGATCAAGCTCGTGATCGACAACTATCCGGAAGGCCAGACCGAGATGCTGACCGCGGAGAACAATCTGGAGAATCCGGAGCTCGGGACCCGCGAGGTGCCGTTCGGCCGGGAGCTCTACATCGAGCGGGACGATTTCATGGAGGAGCCGGTTCCGAAGTACAAGAGGCTCTATCCGGGAAATGAAGTGCGTCTCATGCACGCCTACTTCGTCAAGGCCGTCAGCTGCGAGAAGGACGAGAACGGCAACGTGACGGTCGTCCACTGCACCTATGACCCGGAGACCAAGGTCGGCTCCGGCTTTACCGGCCGCAAGGTCAAGGGAACGATCCACTGGGTACCGGCGAAGGAGTCCTTCGACGCGACGGTTCGTCTCTACGAGAACCTGGTGGACGAGGAGAAGGGCGTCTACGACAAGGAGACGGGTGAGCTGAACCTCAATCCGAACTCCCTGACCGTGATCGAGCATGCAAAGCTCGAGCCGGCACTCCGGGACGTCAAGCCCTACGACAGCTTCCAGTTCGTGCGCAGCGGCTTCTACAATGTCGACTGCCATGACTCAAAGCCGGGCGCACCGGTCTTCAACCGCATCGTGACGCTTAAGAGCTCCTTTAAAATGCCGAAGGCATGAGGGCGGAATGATGATTAAAGCATGCATGTTTGACCTTGACGGGACGATTCTCTATACGCTCGAATCCATTACAAAGGCCGGCAACAGGATGCTGCGGGAACTGGGGTTTGAGGAACAGCCGAAGGAGGATTTCCGCTCCTACTGCGGGGACGGCGCGGACACGCTGGTGAGCAAAGCGCTGATGCGGGCCGGGGGCTATAACCGGGAAAACTTTGATGCCGCGATCATTCTCTACCGGAAATTCCTGGCGGAGGATCCGCTCTACCGCACGGTGCCCTATGAGGGGATGCCGGAGGTGTTAAAGAGCCTTAAGGATGCCGGGTACTTTCTGGCGGTCAACTCGAACAAGCCGGATGACTCGACGGTCAAGGCGGTCGCCGGGGGCTATCCGGAGGGCACGTTTGACGCGGTACACGGGCAGAGAAAGGGCGTTCCGGTGAAGCCGGACCCGACCGGAGCTGTCATGACGGCAAGGGAACTCGGCGTTCTGCCGGAAGAGTGCTGCTACATCGGGGACATGACGATTGATATCAGGACCGGCAAGAGTGCCGGCATGAAGACGATCGCGGTCACCTGGGGCTATCAGGATGAGGAGGATCTTATCGCCTGCGGAGCAGATCATATTGTGAGGAGCCCGGAGGAAATTCCGGAGCTGCTTAAAAAAATATAATAAAGCACGGAGGAAAAACCATGTCTCTATTTAAGAAAGAGTATTTAAGCGCATTTCTTGAGAATCAGGGCAGACTGTTTGATGAGCCGGTGGCGAACACTCCGGAGGAGGCGGACGATTTCCTTGTGGACTGCATGGCCGAGGTGGTGGACAGCATCGAGGAGGTCCGTGAGTGCCTCGACGGGTTCGGGATGGATATGTCGGACCTCACCGATGAGGAGCTCGCGGATGCCGCGGAGGTGTTCCTGATGCCGGACGGGAAGTATCTGGTGGTGCAGGGATAATAGTATATGTAATGAACGTAAGCGGGACGGTTTCCGGAGAATCCGGGAACCGTTCTTTTTTACAGTTTTGTTAGCACTCGACAAGAAAGAGTGCTGATTTTCTCTTGACATTTCACTTTTGAGGGTTTATCATGTCTTTTAGCTTAAAAAAGCAAAGGAGTACAATTATGGCTAAGACAGGAAAATTATCCATCAACAGTGAAAATATGCTTCCGATCATCAAAAAGTGGCTCTATTCGGACCACGACATCTTCGTGCGCGAGCAGATCGCCAACGCCTGCGACGCGATCACCAAGCTGAAAAAGCTGGAGGGTGTCGGCGAGTACAAGCCGGAGGTCTCCCCGGAGTATCGCGTGGACGTCATCGTGAACCCCGACGAGCACACTCTGAAGTTCATCGATAACGGTATCGGCATGACCGAGGAGGAGGTCGAAAAGTACATCACCCAGATCGCCTTCTCCGGCGCGACCGAGTTCCTCAAGAAATATGAAGGAAAGACAGACCAGGACCAGATCATCGGCCACTTCGGCCTCGGCTTCTACTCCGCGTTCATGGTTGCGGACGAGGTCCACATCGACACCCTGTCCTACCAGGAAGGCGCAAAGCCGGTCCACTGGGAGAGCGACGGCGAGTCCGAGTATGCGATCGGCGAGGGCACAAAGCAGGGCACCGGCACGGAGATCACCCTGTTCCTGAACGATGAGTGCTACGAGTTCTGCAACGAGTACCGCATTCGCTCGATCCTTGAGAAATACTGCTCCTTCATGCCGACCCCGATCTTCCTCACGGACGCAAGCGAGGGTGCCAAGAAGCGCGAGGCAGAGGAGGATGAGAGACGTGCCACCCGCAACGCGAAGAACAAGGAGGATGCGGTGAAGAGGGCCCGCGAGGACGCCGAGAAGGACGCTCCGGAAGGCTGCGCCGAGGAAGAGAAGAAGCGCCTTGCCGACGAGGCCGCCGCGAAGGCGGAAGCCGAGTTCAAGCCGGAGGTGAAGCCGGTTCCGCAGCCGATCAACGATATCCATCCGCTGTGGACGAAGAGAGCCTCCGAGTGCACCGAGGAGGAGTACAAGGGCTTCTACCGCAAGGTATTCAACGACTATAAGGAGCCGCTCTTCTACATTCACCTGAACACCGAGTACCCGTTCAATCTGCGCGGCATCCTTTATTTCCCGAAGATCAACACCGAGTACGATGCGCTGGAGTCCCAGATCAAGCTCTACAACAACCAGGTCTTCATCGCGGACAATATCAAGGAGGTCATCCCGGAGTTCCTCATGACCATGAAGGGCGTGATCGACTGCCCGGACCTTCCGCTGAACGTCTCCAGATCCGCGCTGCAGAACGACGGCACGGTGAAGAAGATCTGCGAGTACATTTCCAAGAAGGTCGCGGACAAGCTCTCCGGCATGTGCAAGACCGACCGCGAGAACTATGAGAAATACTGGGACGATATATCCCCGTTCATCAAGTACGGCTGCATCAAGGATATTAAGTTCGCCGACAAGATGATGGACTACATGCTCTTCAAGGATCTGGAAGGCAAGTACCTGACCCTCAAGGAGTACGCTGAGAAGAACGAGATCGTTCTCAAGGAGGAGAAGAAGGAAGGCGAAGAGGCCGATACCGAAGTCGTCGAGGAGGCCGGCAAGGAGAACGAGGAGCCGAAGAAGACCCCGGTCTTCTATGTCACCGACGAGGTCCAGCAGGCCCAGTACATCGCGATGTTCCGCAAGGAAGGCAAGGACGCCGTGATTCTGAAGGAGCACATCGACAATCCGTTCATTTCCCAGCTGGAGCAGAGAAATGACAAGATCCGCTTCGCCCGCATCGATGCCGAACTCGCCGAGGACTTCGTCGCGGCGGATGAGGTCAAGAAGGAAGACGCGGATGCGCTCAGCGAGAGCTTTAAGAAGAACCTCGGCAACGACAAGCTGACCGTCGAAGTCAAGTCCATGAAGGACGAGGACGTCGCCGCCATCATCACCCTCTCCGAGGAGAACCGCCGCATGCAGGACATGATGAAGATGTACGGCATGGGCAATGACACGGGCATGTTCGGCGGCGCCGAGACGCTGGTCCTGAACGCAAACCACCCGCTGGTCAAGTATGTTCTCACTCACGGCGACGAGGAGATCGTCCCGACGATCGAGAAGCAGCTCTACGACCTGGCAGTGCTCTCCCACAAGCCGCTGACCCAGGAGGAGATGACCGCGTTTGTGAAGCGCTCGAACGAGATCATGCTGATGCTGACAAAATAAGATAAGGAAAATGAAAGGCCGGTTCCGTCTGCGGGACCGGCCTTTGTTTTGTGTAATCGGCATGTTGAGATTGACATTTTTTGTGCAGAATAGCATAATAAGTATGAAAAAAGATGCAAATTTGTAATTATTCAGCAACTCATAAAAAGGTGTGGTTTGAGGGGCGAAACGCTTGCGTTTCGAACAAGAACCATACCTTTTTATGAGGCGGCCAAGGCGCGAAGCACCTCTGACCGCCGACATGAGCAAGCCGCTTTAAGCGGCTGCGAATGGGGTGCTGAATAGTTACGTGAATTTTCACACAAATATCAGAGAGGAGAACGTGTATGACCGGAAAAATGTTTTCATTTCTTATGGCAGCCGTGTTTCTTGCATTTTTTACATCCTGCGGGTCTAAGGCACCTCGGAAGGCCGAGAGCTCCGAGCCCGAAAGCGTGAAGGAGCCGGCCTCGGAGGCAGCGGAGGCGGAGCCGGCAGAGAAGGAGGAGAGCACCGCATCTGCCGCGGCGGGCGGACAGAACCTGATCCTGACCGGCTCGTTTGAGGGGAGCACGGACGGCTGGAATATCTATCTCGAGGGAGGCGCCGCGGAATTCGGCGCAAAGGACGGAGAGATGAACCTCGACATCACGGACGTCGGCCGCGTCGACTACGGCGTGCAGCTCTACTACGACGGCTTTTCGGTCTATGAGAACGGCGTCTACGAGATGTCCTTCGACGTTTCAAGCACCATCCCGCGGACGATCGAGTGGCGCATCCAGCTGAACGGAGGCGATTATCACGCCTACGCTTCCGAGAAAATCACGATCGGCCCGGCGACCCAGCACATCTCCAGGACCTTTACCATGGCGGAGCCGACCGACCTTGCGCCGAGACTGTGCATGAACTGCGGCGTCTCGGAAGGGTATAATGCGGAAAATGCAGCCCACACCATCCGTTTTGACAATGTCTCCCTGTGCCTCACGGACGGCTCCGGGATCGCGGCGGAAGAACTGAGCGAAGGCCCGTCGATCCGCTTGAATCAGGTGGGCTACAGGAAGAACATGACGAAGATCGCCGTCGCAGCGGGCGTAAAGGAGGCGGGCAGCTTCTCCGTCATCCCCGCAAACGGCATCAAGGCGGTCTTTACCGGCACGGCATCCGCCCCTCAGCACAATACATCGTCGGACGAGGATGTGCAGCTGCTTGATTTCTCGGAGTTTAAGGAGGAAGGCAGATACTATATCCGGCTCGACGACGGTACTGTCTCCCCGGCGTTCAACATCACGGATACCGCCTACGACAGTCTCACGGATGCGGCGCTTCATTATTTTGAACTTGCGGAGTGCGGCACCGCGGTGGAAGATGATACCTTCGGCCACGGACCCTGCCACACCGGTAAGGCGCGGATCTACGGGACGGACTTATTTATCGATGTCACCGGCGGGTGGCACGATGCCGGGGACTACGGACGCTACATCGTGGCCGGGGCGAAGGCCGCGGCTGACCTCCTTCTTGCCCGGGAGGACTACGGGGACGAGCGGATACTTGATATCGTGCGGTATGAGCTTGACTGGATGCTGAAAATGCAGGACCCGGAAACCGGCGGCGTCTACCACAAGGTGACCTGCGCAAATTTCCCGGGCTTTGTGATGCCCGAGGAGGAGACCGAGGAACTGATTGTCCTGCCGGTATCGACGACGGCGACGGGAACCTTTGCGGCGGTGATGGCCATGGCGGCGGAGGATTACGCCGAGGCGGATCCGGCATTTGCGGACACCTGCCTTGCCGCGGCCAAAAAGGCACAGGCCTATCTCGACTCCGTGCCGTCCGACACGGCCGGCTTCAGGAATCCGTCCGACGTTGTGACCGGCGAGTACGGGGACACGGATGACACCGACGAGCGCTTCTGGGCCCTTGCCCAGCTCTACCGCGCGACGGGGGAGGCCTCGTATCTTGACAAGGCGGCGAAATACATGGAGGCCGGACTCGCAGGGGACCTCGGCTGGACGGACACGAGCCTCTACGGGTACTATGCAATCGCGAAGGCCGGCTATGACAGCAATAACCTGGCTGAGGCGGCTAAGGGATTCATACGCGGAAAGGCCGATGATTTCATCGGGAAAATGAGCGGCGATGCCTACGGCTCCGCCCTCGGGGGAGACTACATCTGGGGCAGCAACATGGTCGCCGCAAACCGCGGAATGGCGATGCTCATGGCCGCGCAGTTCTCGGAGGATCAAAGATACATCCGGGGCGCAGAGCAGCAGCTCAGCTATCTGCTCGGCACGAACGCGACGGGCTACTGCTTCGTGACCGGCTTCGGGGAGACCTCCCCGCTGCATCCGCACCATCGTCCGTCTGTCGCGAAGGGGATTGCCCAGCCCGGCATGCTGGTCGGCGGCCCGGACAGCGCGCTCGAGGATCCGACCGCTCAGGGGTACCTTGGCGGCGCGGCGCCCGCTGCCTGCTTTATCGACAATGACCAGTCTTATTCCACAAATGAGGTGACGATCTACTGGAACTCGCCTCTTGTCTATCTCATAAAAGGACTGCCGCTTTAATGCGGCAGTTTTTTGTGTCTTTTTGAAGGGAATCAGCGCTTTCGGAAGGCGGCGGGCGAGATGCCGACCTCCCGGCTGAACACGGTGATGAAGTAGTTGTAGTCCGAAAAGCCGCAGCGGTCGGCGACCTCGGCGAGCGGGAGGTCTTTATTTTCCGAAAGGAGCTTTTTGGCTTTCTCCATCCGGAGAGCCCGGATCTTATCCGCGACCCCGCAGCCGTAGAGCTGCCGGGAGAGCTCGTAGAGCCTGGTCTTGCCGATCATAAGATAGTCCGCGATCATGGCGGCGCTTTGCTTCTCTGTGTAATGCGCATTGAGATACGAATCGAGGCGGACCGCCACAAGATCCTCCTTAAGGGTCGCCATGTGCTCCATGATGAGATAGGAGGCCACGGCGTGCAGGATCCTTGTCGCGGACCGGATGTAGGACTTTTCAATGATATCTGCGGCGAAGACCGCCTCTTTGAGCCGCTCCTCATCCACCCCGTAGGATTGGCAGCGATCCCTGATCACCGGCCAGCCGGCCTCGTGGGAAGAATAGGAAAATACATGCCCGAAGAGCAGGTAGCCCACCAGAACATCGCCGACGTAGAGGGGCGTCACGGCCTCGGTCAGCCCGGCGTGGCAGCGGTAAATGTGGGGACCGTGCTTTTTCGCGGCTGTAAGGCATGCGTTCCGGTCGCAGGTCCGGCAGGCCTCACGGCCCTTCGCGGTGCCCCGGATGAGGGCGCAGTAGGGCGAGACATTTTTCGGGTAGGAGACAAGCTCGGTCAGATTCTCGTCGAACACGGTGATGCGGATGGAGCTCATGGCGTAGAAATCCTTCAGGAGTCCGCGCAGCTTTTCAAGATCAAATATGGAGATCATGGGCGTAACCTTTCGTGGGGCGCAAATGCATTTCCTGTTAATTTTATCATCTCTCCGAACAAAATCAAAGTAAAACGAACAGTTTTCTATATCTTTTAGTGAAGCATTTTTCTACAATACAGTCAGGTAAGACAAAGGAGGCAAAACCATGAAGGAGATCATCAGAAAAGGTTACATCGGAAACCCGGCCCAGCTTGTCACGCTGCGGCGTGTGACGGTCAATGAAGGCCGGGCGAGAGGAACCGAGATCATCGAGGTCAGAACCGCCGGCGGACTCGAGCTCGACATTCTCCCGGATGCGGGGCTTGACATCGGCCAGTGCCGCTATCGGGGTATCAACATGAGCTGGATGTCGAAGAACGGCTATGACAGCCCTGCGGCCATAAGCCCTTATGAGACGGAGTTTGTGAACACCTTCCCGGGCGGCCTCCTCTACACCTGCGGCCTGCGCTCGGCGGGCCCGGCCAACCGGGACAACGGCGAGTGGCACCCGCTGCACGGGCGCTATCACAGCCTGCAGGCAGAGCATGTGTGCGCGGAGACCCTGGAGGATGAGATCATCATTCGGGGGACGATGCGGGAGACGCAGCTCTTCGGGCACTGCTTAACGGTCAGGCGCACGATCCGCATCCCGGCCTTCGGGGCGAGCGTCACGATCGAGGATACGGTCAGCAACGAGTCGCCGAGGGACGAGGAGATCATGCAGATCTACCACTGCAATTTCGGGTATCCGCTGCTCTCCGAGAAGGCGCGTCTGGTCCTTCCGGAAGCGCGTGAGACAGTCCCGCGTACGGAGTTCGCCAGGACCGGGCTCGGCCGGGAGTGCGGGTTTGATGAGCCGGTCGACGGCGAGGAGGAAAGGGTCTTCTTCCAGAAAATGCAGAGCGAATACTGGGCCCGGCTTGAAAACCCGGATCTTAACGTCAGTATGACGATCTCCTGGTCGGGCGATACGCTCCCGATCCTGTCCCAGTGGCGCAGCATGGCCTCGGGAGACTACGTCCTTGGCCTCGAGCCGACCAACAGCTACATAAACGGCCGTCACGATGAGAGAGAAAACGGAACTCTTCCGGTGCTCAAAGCCTGGGAATCCGTAAAAAATACAGTAAAGATTGAATTTTCATAAGGAGAAGAGAAATGGCAAAAAAAATGACATTTGCACTGGCTTTCTGCAACCGCGGCTTCATGCCCGGCGAACTGATCTACGGCGCCCGCGAGGATATGATCAAGGCGGTCACCGACGCGGGTTACGATTACATCGCGATGGACGCGTCCCTCACCCGCTACGGCGGCATCGAGACCCGCGACGAGGGTCTCCTCTACGCAAAGTGGCTCAAGGAGCATGACGGAGAGTACGACGGCGTGATCTTCTCGATGCCGATCTTCGCGGACGAGAACGGCGCGATCACCGCTCTGCAGGATGCGGGCGTCCCGATCCTCATGCAGGCCTACCCGGATGAGATCGGCAAGATGGATTTCCAGCACAGGCGCGATGCCTTCTGCGGCAAGTTCTCCGTCACGGACGTCTTCACCCAGTACGGCGTGCCCTTCACGGTCTTAAAGCCCCATGTCGTGCATCCGTTAAGCCCGAAGTTTCAGGAGAACCTCAGGGACTTCGCAGCCATCTGCCGCGTCGTGAACGGCATGAAGCGGTTCAATCTGGGCTGCATCGGCGCCCGCACGACCGCCTTCAAGACTACCCGCTTCGACGAGATCGCGATGCAGAAGCACGGCATCAACGTGGAGTCCTTCGACCTCTCCGAGCTCTTCTTCAAGGTTCAGAACATGAGCGAGGATGACCCGAAGGTCGTCGCGAAGAAAGAATACCTGATGAACTATACGGATTTCAGCAGGGTTCCGGAGCGCAACAAGAACACGCTGGCCAAGGTCTCCGTCGCCATCGACGGCTACATCGAGGAGTACCATCTGGATGAGCTCGCTCTTCGCTGCTGGAACGAGATGGAGCAGATCCTCCGCATCTGTCCCTGCGTGCTGCTCTCCGAGCTGAACGACCGCGGCATTGCGGCCTCCTGCGAGATCGACATGTGCTCCGCGATCACGATGCGCGCCATGTCCCTGGCCTCCGAGCAGCCCACCGCCGTCCTCGACTGGAACAACAACTACGGCGAGGAGGAGAACAAGGTCATCCTGTTCCACTGCGGTCCGGTCGCCCAGAGTCTCATGACCGGCAAGGGCACCGTCACCAACCACAAGATGTTCGACAAGACCGATCCGGGTTCGGGCTGGGGCAGCAACGAGGGCCGTATCAAGGCCTTCCCGACCACGATCTCCAACTGCCAGACCAAGGACGGCAGGATCATCGTCTACGCCTCCGAGGCGGAGTTCACCAATGATCCGATCGAGCAGGCATTCTTCGGCTGCGCCGGCGTCTGTGAGATCCCGGATATGGAAAATAAGATGATCCGCCTGGCCCGCGGCGGCTTCAAGCACCACACGAGCGTCGGCGTCGGCCACATGAAGGACATCCTGAAGGAAGCATTCACCACCTACCTCCACTACGACTGGGTAGATATCGATAAGGACTGAGAAAAATGAAAATCGGAGGACTTGATATCGGCACCACCGGCTGCAAGCTGACGGTATTCGATGAAAACGGCACAAAGCTCGGCAAGGCTTACCGGGATTACCCGGTTCGCCGGGCCGTGAGCGGGCACGAGATCGACATTTCCACCATGATGGAGAGCGTCTACGGCGTGATCGGGGAGATGGCGGCGCAGTACCCGGACATCGCGGGCATCGGCGTCACCAGCTTCGGCGAGACCTTTGTCATGACCGATGAGGCCGGCAATCCGCTCCACAACGCGATGCTCTACACGGATAAGAGAGGCGCGGAGGAGTGCGCGGAGCTCATCGAAAAGCTCGGTGCGGACCATATCGCGGAGGTCACCGGGCTGGCGCCGCATGAGATGTATTCCATTTCCAAGATGATGTGGATAAAGCGCCATAAGCCGGAGGTCTATGCCGCCGCAAGGCGCATCCACCTGATCGAGGACTACGTGGTCCGGCACCTGACCGGCAGGGCCCAGATCGACTACTCGCTCGCGACCCGAACCATGGCCTTTGACATTCACAGCCTCACCTGGAGTCAGGAAGTCTTTGACGCGGCGGGCATCGATGTCTCGCTCATGAGTGAGACGGTCCCCACGGGGACGAGTGCCGGACCGGTCACGGCGGCCGCCGCCGGGCGGACCGGGCTTAAAAAGGACTGCATCATCGTCTCGGTCGCCCACGACCAGGTCGCGGCTGCGGTCGGTGCGGGAGCCTTCGACGGGTCCGTGGCCGTGGACGGCGCGGGCACGGTGGAGTGCCTGACCCCGGTCTACGACGGCCTCCCGAAGATTCCGGTGATGGCGAAGGGGTATTTCTCCGTCGTGCCGCACGCGGTGCCGGGCAAATATGTGGCCTACGCCTTCTCCTACACGGGCGGAGCCCTGATCCAGTGGGCCATGGAGACCTTCGGCAGGGGAAGAACGAATCAGGAGATGGAGGAGGCCTACGGGAAGGACGAGCCGACCGGGCTCCTCGTACTGCCGCATTTTGCGGGCGCGGCCACGCCCTACATGGACACGGGCTCCAAAGGCGCGATCCTGGGGCTCACCACGGCCACGACCGATGCGGACCTCTACCGTGCCTGCATGGAGGGCGTTGCCTACGAGATGCGGGTAAATAATGAGGCGCTGGCGGGGTCGGGTATTCATTTTACAAAGCTGAACGCGACAGGCGGAGGCGCGCGGAGCAAGGTCTGGATGCAGATGAAGGCCGATGTGCTCGACCTGCCGATCACGGCCCTCAGGACGTCGGACGCCGGCACCGTGGGTTCCGCCATGCTGACCGGGATCGCCGCGGGGATCTTTAAGGACCTTGGCGACGCGGCCTCCCGCATGGTCGAGGAGACGGAGACCTACGTCCCGAGAGAAGAGATGCACGAACAATATATGAAGATTTTTGAGCGCTACAAGGCGGTCTATGAGGCCGTGCGGCCGCTCATGTGAGGAGAAAACCATGCTTGTCAATCTTGTCGAAATACTGAAACTTGCGGAAGAGAAAAAATGTGCCGTCGGGGCCTTCAACACCCCGAACCTTGAGTGCGTGAACGCGGTGCTGGGCGCCGCGGAGAGGCTGAATGTCCCGGTGATCATCTCCCATGCGGAGCTCCACGAGGAGGTTTCGCCCCTCAAAAAGATCGGACCCGTGATGGTGGAAGCCGCGAAGGCCGCCAGAGTGCCGGTCTGCGTGCACCTCGACCACTGCGAGACCCTCTCCTACATGCAGGAGGCCCTCGACATCGGCTTTACCGGCGTGATGTACGACGGCAGCACGCTTCCCTACGAGGAGAATCTCGAAAATACAAAGAAGGCCGTCGCCATGGCGAAGAACTACAACTGCGGCGTTGAGGCGGAGCTCGGGGCTCTGGCCTCCCGAGAGGGCGGCGCGGCGAACGCATCCGGCCCGGTCTACACCGACCCGGAGGAGGCCGTGGTTTTCTGCCGCGAGACCGGCATCGATGCGCTGGCGCCGAGCTTCGGCACCGCCCACGGCATCTACAAGGCGAAGCCGGTGCTGGACCTTGAGCGGGTCAGGGTCATCGCGGAGAAGACCGGCCTTCCGCTGGTCATGCACGGCGGCAGCGGCGTGAGCCCGGAAGACTATCGCACGGGCATCAAAAACGGTCTCCGGAAGATCAACTACTACAGCTACATGTCCAAGGCGGGCACGCAGGCGGTGAAGGACCTTCTTGCGAAGGAGGACGTAACCTTCTTCCACGACCTTGCTCTGGCGGCGGAGAAGGCCATGAGTGCGGATGCGGAGAAGGCCATGAGGGTGTTTGCGGGACTGTAAAAATACTTCGAAATGTGCTACAATGACGGAAAGCTCACATTGAAGGAGGACAGGCCATGCTGATCTATGCAGACGGACAGGTCACCGTTTCCGGCGACGGAAGCAAGGAGAGACCCTTTAAGACGATTCAGGAGGCGGCCGACATCGCCCGTCCCGGCGACGAGGTACTCGTGGCACCCGGCATCTACCGGGAACACGTCGATCCGAAGTTCGGAGGAACGGCCGAAAACCGGATCGTCTACCGTTCCGTCAAGCCCCTTGCGGCGGTCATCACCGGGGCGGAGCCTCTGACTGACTGGAAGGATGAAGGCGACGGCGTGTGGTCCGCCCGGGTATCCAATCAGATTTTCACGGAGCGGAACCCCTACACCACGCCGGTTTCCGGCGATTGGTTCAACGCGTACATGACGGCCCATACCGGGGACATTTTCCTGAACGGGAAGTCCCTCTACGAGGTGACGGAGCCGGAAAATGTCCGTCATCCGAAGCCGTCCGCGGCCTCCTGGGATGCGGCATTTTCCGTCTATACCTGGTATGCGGAGCAGGACGGGGACGAGACGGTATTTCTTGCAAATTTTCAGGATAAGAATCCGAACGAGGAGAACGTGGAGTTCTCTGTCCGGCCGGCCTGCTTTGCGCCGGCAGCGGAGGGGATCGGCTATATAACCCTTTCGGGCTTCACCGTATGCATGGCGGCGACCCAGTGGGCTCCGCCGACCGCGTTCCAGGAGGGCATGATCGCGCCCCACTGGTCCAAAGGCTGGATCATCGAGGACTGCGAGGTGTATGAGTCCAAGTGCAGCGGCATTTCTCTTGGAAAATACCTGCAGAAGGAAAATGACAACAAGTGGCTGCACAAAAAATACAAGGACGGCACCCAGACCGAGCGGGAGTGCATCTGCCAGGCGCAGATTGAGGGCTGGACGAAGGAGCGGATCGGCTCCCACATCGTGCGGCGCTGCAATATCCACGACTGCGGCCAGACCGGCATCGTGGGGCACCTCGGCGGGGCATTTTCCGTCATCGAGGACTGCCATATCCACCACATCAACAACAAGCAGAACCTGGCCGGGGCGGAGATTGGCGGCATCAAGATGCACGCCGCGATCGACTGCATTATTCGCCGCAACCATATCCACAACTGCACCCGCGGGCTCTGGCTGGACTGGCAGGCTCAGGGCACCCGTGTATCGCAGAATCTGTTCCACGACAACACGGTGCCGTTCCTCCCGACAGATCCGGCAAAGTTTGACCCCGCGTTCATCGCCGGCATCGGGGAGGACATCTTCGTGGAGGTATCCCACGGCCCGACGCTGATCGACAACAACATTTTACTCTCGGCGAGGGCGCTGAAGCTCCCGAGCCAGGGGCTTGCGGTGGTTCACAACCTGATCGCCGGTGGGCTCGTCTCCATCGGGATCGGTACGGACAACGGGGCCAAAACGCTGCCATCCCAGCGCTACACACCTTACCATGTTCCGCACCGCACGGAGATTGCCGGCTTCATGACCTTCCTGCACGGCGACGCCCGGTTCTACAACAACATCTTTGTGCAGCAGCCCATGAAGCCGATCCTGGCAGGTCTGATGCAGTACATGAAAAATGACGGCTGGGACGACTTCAACATCGAGATAGGCACTTTCCGCTATGACGGCTACCCGACCTTCGAGGAGTGGGACCGCGAGTTTGACGGGTACTGCGGCATGGGCTCGCCGGCCAGCGACCGGTACTACATGCACCTCCCGGTATGGGCGGAAGGCAACTGCTTCTTCGGCGGGGCTCGGCCGTGGGAGAAGGAGGCGGCTTACGTGGATGCGGAGCACGCCGTAACGCTTGAACTCGAGGAGAGAGACGGCGGCTGGTACCTTAACACCAATCTCTTTGAGCTTCTGCCGAAGAGAGCCTTAGCGCTCATCGACACGGAGAAGCTGGGGATGGCCTTCGAGCCGGAGCAGCGCTTCGAGAATCCGGACGGGAGCCCGATCTGTCTTGATGGCGACTACCGCGGCGCAAAGCGGGAAAATGCGGTGCTGCCGGGACCGTTTGCCGGCAGGGAGTCGGCGGAAGGGAATCTTATCCTCGCATAAAGACGGGGAAGCCCAACCGTTAAGGGAAATGATATATAAACCGGAAAATGAAACCTTATGTGAGTTTTATTTTCCGGTTTTCATTTTTATCGTAGAATAATACAAAAAATAATGTGACTTGTTTTCGGCGAACTTTAGTGCGTGAATTTCAATGCAGGGCGGGGCTGAAGCCTCCTGCAATGCAAAAATCCTGCCAAAAGAGACGTTCAGACGGGGAAAACGCATTGCAGGGAGTGTAAGAAGCCCGCAGCAATGCAGAAATCCTGCCAAAAGAGACGTTCAGACGGGAGAAACGCCATGCAGGGAGGGGCATAAGCCCCCGGCAATGCAGAAATCCTGCCCAAAGAGACATTCAGACGGGGGAAACGCAATGCAGGGCAGGGCATAAGCCCCCGGCAATGCAAAAATCCTGCCCAAAGAGACGTTCAGGTGGGGGAAAATCATTGCAGGTGGAGGCAGAAGCTTACGGCATGGCAAAACGATTGCTTTCAGCGGCAAAAAAGGCAGCCACACGAGTCCCAACGTGCGGCTGCCCTTTATTTTCAGGAGAACCTCATCAGCTCCGCCCCGTAGGGAGGAAGCGTCATGACATCTGTATAGTTCCTCCCGGCAAGAAGGCCTGAGCCCGGAGCTTCAAGCGGTATGTCAACTGACTTGCTGCCGGTGTTCACGTAGAACCGGACACCCGGCGCGATCTCGCGGGCGTGGACATCCCCCGGAAGAGGGACTGCCCCGGTGAGCTCGCGGAGTAGATGCTCGATGAAGGTGTGGTTTGACTCGGCGGCGAGATAGTAGGCCTGGCCTTTTCCGCAGGGGGCCACCGTGACCGCAGGGCTCCCGTTCTCAAAGGAGGCGATGGTTTCGGCGCCGTGCAGCTCCAGAACCTCCGAGTACTCAAGGTCTGTCACGACCTCGCCGTCCTCGAAGGAGATGCGACGCTCCGCGGGAACCGGCTCGCCGTCAAATCCGGGCTGGCCGGCCCTTAAGTAGCCTGCCACGCGGATCCCGAACACATCGGAGAGTCCGCCCGGGCAGGGCACGTCGAAGGCTCTGCCGGTCTCATCGGTGACCGCCGTGTAGCCGGTCATGATAACGGTGCCGCCGTTTTCCGCAAATGCGCGGATCGTGTCGGCCGCCTTCTTCTCCATGATGACGTGGGCCAGGACGATGAGAATCTCGTAATTTTTCTTGAGATCCCGCAGATTGACCATGTTGTAGTCGAGATCGAGGTCGAAGAGGGCGCGGTGCGCCTGCACGACGGACTCCGTGTAGGGCTGATGGAAGTGCGACGGCTGCACCTGAGTCTCCCACTGGCTCTCCTGGCTGAAAGCAATCGCAATCTTCGGCTCCGGGAGATAAGGGAAGAGACCGGTGCTCTCAAGCTTCCTGAAATCCTCCGCCATGTGTCTGTACTCATCGAAGTTGGGCGTGGGATACCCGTCGTGGCCGAGAAGCCCCGTGATGAACTCCTCCTCGCCGTTTAGCATGCTCCTCCAGGTCCAGCCCAGAATCATCTGGGTCCGGTAGAGCAGGCAGAGCATGGCCTGGGAGTAGAGCCAGCCCTTCGGACCGGCCGCAATCCCGAACCAGCCGGCCTGGAACTCCAGGCACCAGAGGGGATTCGGCTGTTCATAGAGCCGCTCCGAGAGGATCATATAGCAGTAGTGGGCCTTGTCGTTCATCATGTGGCCCGGATAGTGGCCGATGCCGGGGTAATCCACGAAGTCGTCGGAGTAGCGGAGAAGATCGAAGCCGAGGTCATTTTTGCCGGAGTAGTGGTTGGAAGAGTGGGGAACCCCGGGAGCGCACTCCTCGACGGTCTTCTTTAATTTGATCATAAAGTCCGCGATCCCGTCCGAGAAGAAGCGGCGCGTATCGAGCCGGGCTTCCGGGGAGCCGAGTTCCACTTCATTTTCGGGAAATGAAACATCCTCAAAGCTCTGAAGGCGTCTCGACCAGCGCCGGGCGGCCCAGGCGCGGTTGAGGGCTTCCACGGTGCCGTATTTCTTTTCAAGCCAGACTTTGAAGCGTTCAAGAGAGGCCTCGGAGTAGGAGGGATAGCCCGCCCCGAGCTCGTTGCAGAGCCCGAAGGCCAGAAGCGCCGGGTGGTCCTTGTAGCGGTTTACGAGCACCCGGGCAAAGCGGAGCGCATAGCGCTGATAGTCCGGGTCAGCCACGTCCTCCATGTAGCGGCGGAGAGCCGCGTCCGGACGGCCGCTCCTCGCGCCGATATTGCAGCCGGGGCACAGGCGGTGCACCCAGACGGGTGCCGGACGCATGGAGACGTCGAGGAAGACGCCGAGGCCATTTTCCTCACAGAGGTCCATGACTCTGTCGAACCAAGCGAAATCGTATTCGCCGTCGGCCGGCTCGAAGCTGTCCCAGCAGAGGTGGCCGAGGCGGACCACGTTGAAGCCCGCTTCGCGCATCATGGAAAGGTCCACGGGCCAGCGGTCAGCCGGCCAGTCGTGGGGGTGGTAGTTGGCGCCGATGTAGAGCTCATTTTTACGGATGTTCATCTTAATCTTCTTCCTTTGCCATGCGGGCGATGCCAGAGGACACTTCACGAAGCTGCCAGGCCAACATGCGGCCGACGCCTACTGCTTTGGGGTTTTTAGCTTTCTTTTCTTTTGCCATGATTTTGCCTTCCTTTCATTTTTAATGTGGCGAATCTGTTCTGTTGAGACCATTTTATGCCCCCTGCCGGGAAATAAAAGAATTCCAGTCGCTTTGAGGGGTACATATTCGCCAGGGGATCTTAAGTGGACAAATAATTGCCCGCCGTGACAAATGGGTATCTGTACCCGGCCGCAGACCAATTTATAATGAAGACAGAAAATAAAAACGGAGGTAAACACCATGACCGAAAAACAGCTTAAGGAACTTCTTGGGAGCCTTTCCCTCACGGAAAAAGCCTTCCAGCTCACCCAGGCGCCAGCACCTTATTATATGAAGGATGCCCAGATTGCAGGCACGGAAGTAAACACCGAGATATCGGAACGGGAGCTCGCCCTCATGGGCAGCAACCTCTATGTCTACGGCCCGAAGGAGTCCAGGGACATCCAGAAGCGCTGCATGGACATGCATCCCCACCACATTCCGATGCTCTTTATGATGGACGTGATCCACGGGTACAGGACCGTATTTCCGACACCGCTCGCGATGGGAGCGACCTTTGATCCCGAGAGGGCGGAGGAGATGATGAGAACGGCAGCGGCCGAGTCTTCCGCGGCCGGCGTGGACGTGGCATTTTCGCCCATGCTGGACCTGGTGCGGGATGCGAGATGGGGCCGCGTCATGGAATCGACCGGCGAGGACCCGTACCTTAACAGCGTGATGGGGAGAGCGATGGTGAGAGGTTTTCAGGGAAATGATAAAAATGAAATCCCCACCGGCCGCGTCAGCTCCTGCATCAAGCATTTTGCAGCCTACGGAGCCCCGGAGGGAGGAAGAGAGTACCAGAATGTCGAGCTCTCCGAGCACACGCTGAGGGAGTATTACCTTCCGGCCTACCGCGCAGCCATCGAGGAGGGCGCCGACATGGTGATGAGCTCCTTCCAGACGATCAACGGGATTCCCTCCGCCGCCAACCGCTGGCTCCTCAGGGATATCCTGCGCGATGAGTGGGGCTTTGAGGGCGTCGTGATCACCGACTGGGCCGCCATCGAGGAGCTGGTGAACCACGGTGTGGCGGCCGACCTTAAGGAGGCGAGCCTCCTCGCCTTTAAAGCCGGCGTCGACATCGACATGTGCTCCATGGCTTACTACAGGTATCTGCCGGAGCTGGTAGAGGAAGGAAAGATCAGCGAGGAAGAGCTTGACGTTTCGGTGATGCGGGTCCTTAAGCTGAAGAACAAGCTGGGGCTCTTCGAAAATCCGTACAAGGACGCCGACGAGACGCGCGTGAACGTTGTCACTCTGTGCCCGGAGCACCGCGCCGCCGCAAGAAAGGCCGTGAGCGAGAGCCTCGTGCTTCTTAAAAATGAAGGAAACCTCCTGCCGCTTAAGAAGAATCATAAGATTGCCCTGATCGGCCCCTACGTGGAGAGCCGTGAACTCCACAGCGCCTGGGCCCCGAACGGCAAGGCGGAGGATGCGGTGAGCGTCCGGGAGGCCGCCGGGGAGCTCTCTGAGTACAGCTTCACCTATGCCTCCGGCTGCCCGATGCAGACCTGGGATGCCCTGCTTGTTCACGGAAAGGAGCACTCGATCGAGGATTTAAGGAAAAGCGATTTCAGCGAGCATAAGCCGGAAATGCCGGATACTCTGCAGGTTCAGGCCATGCAGAAGGCCATGGAGGCCGACCGCGTCGTGCTCTTCATCGGTGAGCACCGGACGATGAGCGGCGAGGCGGCGAGCCGCGCGGACATTTCCCTGCCGGAGAACCAGCTCGACCTTCTCCGTGCAGTCGCGAAGGTCAACCGGAATATTGTCACGGTCGTCTTTTGCGGGCGCCCGCTCGATCTCCGGGAGGTCTGCCGGTTGAGCCGCACGGTCGTCATGGCCTGGCTTCCTGGCACGGAGGGCGGCCACGGAATTATGGATGTCCTGACGGGAAAAGAGAATTTCTCAGGAAAGCTTCCGATGAGCATCCCGGTCTCGGTCGGGCAGGCACCAATCTCCTACAATCAGCTTGCCACGGGACGCCCGAAGGATCCGGTCAGGGATGTGGCGCTCTACCGCTCGGCTTACATCGATACGCCGAACCGGCCGCTGTTTCCGTTCGGCTACGGGAGGAGCTACAGCAGCTTTGCAATCTCGCCGGTTTCGCTTTCAACTTCTGAAGTTACGGGAGTGTATGATCCGTGCGACCGGGAGACCGTTCTCCTCACAGCCTCCGCGGAGGTGGAGAACACCTCTGCCGTGCCGGGCGTCGTCACGGTCCAGCTCTACATAAGAGACAATACAGCGTCGCTTGCAAGACCGGTGAGGGAGCTCAGGGGCTTCAATCGTGTAGAACTGCAGCCGGGAGAGAAGAGGACGGCTTCCTTTGACGTGACGCCTTCGATGCTGTCTTTTGTCGGGGCGGAAGGAAAGCGTGTGCTTGAGCCGGGGAGGTTTACGATCTGGATCGGGGAGGATTCCGAGACGGAGAATAAGACGGAGTTTGTATTGAATGGACGATAAACAAGAGAGAGTCAAGAGTATACAGGTAAAGCAAATTGCAAGCAGCTATAATCCGGCCTGATGGCCGGATTATTCATTTAATGTAAGTGCAACAGCCTCTGTAAGAGCAATATACGCAAAGAAAAAATAAGAAGAATTATATCCTGATACTATCAGCACCAACAGAAAAAGTATCAGGCTGATATCAGCTGCTTTGGCAGACAATCTTCTTCGAGCAGATACGATGTGACGAGATGAATGGAGCGGCAGTCTGACCAGAGCCAAAAGCAAGTAAAGAGGCAGAGTGAGCGTATAGATAAGCGGGTCCTGTGGAGACGCCGCTGCTTTATATATGATAAGCGGAATTAATCCTGCCAATACACTGCATGAGATACATAAAAAGTGATTGGGTGCATGCCATCCGCCCATATTGATCCTGCAGACCGTGAAAACACCTGCCCAGACCAACATGTGCAGCGGCATATGGAACAGAAGACCGATAGAAAGTATACATATGTCGGAAATACATTCGTTGAGGATGCACTCGAGACCATATTGATATAGATCAAAGGGAGCCGGGGTTTCTGAATTCCGGCACAGGAAGGAAGCACCTTTTGACGCTAACCTGACAATCATATCTAATGCCTTTCTTAACTGCGAGTGATGCGCGGGAGACTGCCTCAGAACATGTGCTTCGCAAATTCTGCGTTCAGATGCTCTGCGAAAGTTTTACTGACCGGAAGCTCCAGGCGGTTCGTCATGATCACCGTGGTTCCGGATAAACTGTATACCTTGTGAAGATTAATAATGATCGTGCGATGGATCTGAACGAACTGTTCGGGCAGGGCGGACAGAATCGCCGAAAGGGGTTTCCGCTGACGAAAGGACCTTCCCGAGGTTACGATGTCCGTATAATGCCGGGCGCTGGAAAAGTAGAGAATATCGCTGTAAGGTATCTGAACAATGTCATTCCCTGAGCGGAATATATAGAAACCGCTCTGATAGCGAGCAAGGATACGCGTCATGCATTTGTCCAGTGCCGCCTGATCCAGCGGCTTCAACAGATAATCGATCGCTTCCACGCTGTAGCCCTCGAATACGTACTCCCGAAAGGCTGTCAGAAATATAAAATCGGTCATAATGCCGGTGGTGCGGAGTTTTTTAGCGATGTCGATACCGTTTGTGGTGGGGAGATCAATATCCAGAAAGATACAGACACAGTCTTTCCAGTCATCTTCACTGGCAAAGAAGTCGGCAGCATCGGTATAGCATAGAAGCTGCACGGGTACGGATGCTCTGCGGCTCCACTCCTCAAAGCATGCTTTTGCGGCGTTCCGGTCATGAAGGCTGTCTTCTATCAGGGCAATTTTGAAAATCATGACAAATCCCTCGTTAGAAAATATATGTATATCGTTTTGTTTCCTTATGCTGATACAGGCGGAAGAGGAAGAATGATCCGGACACTGAAAGATTCCGGCTCCGGAAGAATCTGAAGATATCCGTCGTGCTCTTCTACAATGGTTCTGACTCTTTCAAGGCCGAACCCGTGTCCGGACTCATTTTTGGTTGACAGGAGCACCCCCTGCGGGCCGGTTAAGTACCGGCCGGCGGAGGGATTGCTCATTGCTATAAGGAGGTTTCCCCGGTTCGGTTTGATCTGAAGGGTGATTGTTTTCGACAGAGAGTCATCCAGCTGCATGCAGGCGTCAATGGCATTATCAAGAAGATTGCCGATCAGGGAAGATAATTCCACCTGGGAGAGAGACAGTATCTCCGGAAGATAGATCGTACTTGTGATGGTGATTCCATGCTCTTCTGCAACAGACTGTTTTGTGTTCAGCATGGCATCAAGAAGGACGTTTCCGGTTGCCGCCGAAAGAAGTCCGTTCTCAGACGGGGCCAGAAGCTCATCCAGATATTCCCTGAGGGATTCCAATCGATGGTTCTTCGCGAGTTCGGAGATGGTCAGCAGCTGATTGCGAAAATCATGTCTCCAGCCTCGCAGAATGCGGAAAGAATCGGCATAGGCCTGGTATTGCTTCGTCTCGTGCTCAATTTCAGACTCACGAAGCAGAAGCTGCCGGTTCTTAAAATACAGTTTGCCGGAAACAGATATCAGGAAGAGCAATAACAGAAAGAATACGATCAGCAGGAAACAGGAAACCACGGATGAAGTAATCTGATGCTGAGGCACCAGTGAGCTTCTGCTCAATTCTACCGTCAGATCAATCTGCATATAAAAAAATGACAATCCCAGAAATACCGTAAGGCACGACAACAAGGCCAGCCAGGCCGGCATGTCGAATCGCGGGGTCCTGAGGCGGACCAGAAGGTAAGAACCTGTAAGAAGGATCGGATAGTATATAAGCATGGCAGACAACCTCAGCGCACCCGGAGACTCCAGGGCTGCCAGATGTTCAAGCTTAAAAATACTGAAAATGAAATAGCTCATTTCGTCGGCAACCATTACCAGTGAAAGGAATGCCGTGCTCCAGAATAACGACTCAGTAAAAGAGGCTGAGCTTATGAGGTGTATATAGATGATCTGGCATGACAGGAAGAGGATAAGAAAGACTGCCGTCGGAAGATGCAGTGATTTCATCAATATATAGAGGGAAAAAAAACACAGGGTATACGCAAGGCATCTGCACCTGCCTGTTTTTACAGTGATTTTTTTATGGATTATCACCAGAAACAGGCAGAAATCAATGATGTTGGATAAAAAGTCTATAAACTGAAAAAGCATGACAGGCTCCTGACAAATATCTTATGACAGGAATAGTATACCACTTAAAAATGCGTTCAACAATTAACTCGTGCCACATGAAAGGCATTTCGTGCCACCTGTATTGATTTTTCACTGTATTTTATGATATTTAGGGAATGCAGCAAGGTAAATTTTCTGACAGAAAGGAGGAACGCTATGAAAAAGTTGATTACACTCGTTGGCAGACTGGTTTTGTTTGCTGCAGCTATATTTGCAGCATCGCCATGTCTGGGAAAAATCTATGAGCCGGAGTTACCTGAATCTATGTACAAAGAGCAAAAGATAAAAGAAAGAGGTGAACAGAATGAGAAAGATATCAGTATCGTTACTACTTGTGTGTTTTTTGTCGATATCGACAGCTGTTAATGTACTGGCTGCTAATACATCCGATACGCCCATTAACTTTGTTGTAAACGCCTTGAACTTTGATGTGAAGACGAGTGCCAGAGAAAAGCAAAATGAGTCTGCCCTTTATTGTAAGATTACTGATCTGGAAGATAACAGCAGAGTGAGAGTTCGGGCGATTGGATGCAATGCAGACGGGGAGATAAATAAAACATACAATGGTATATCAGGAAACCATGTAGACTATGTTACCTTAAAGATGGGCGAAGAGTATTCAATACACAGCAGCATATATGAAGATGGATATAGAAGCGCTAAACTTGCGTTTAAAAGCGTAAATCTTATATATCCTGAACGCGTAGTAGGATTATGGAGCCCAGACAGCACAAGGCCTTATACTGACGCGACGCAATAAAAACTTTTGACAGATGGCTTTCTTTTCGGAAGGCCATCTGCCATTGCGGGAGACAAAAATGAACAAAACTCTATTGATCCTGACTTTGATTCTCAGCGTGGTGATAAGCGGATGCTCCTCTAAATCCGAGATTCAGCGTCTTGACGTCAGCCGGGACGAAACTATTGAGATGGATCTGTTATCGTATGACGGGGACGCCGCATTTGAGATTACGGATGCATATATTACAGATAATCCGGGAAAAGAAAAGATCGATCCTGAAGACATTGATGAGCATTCTTTTGTTATGTATGAAAGTCAAAGCGGCAAGGTTGAGGAAGCGTACAGAGACGAGTTTTTAAATCACAACGGTACCATGAAATACGGCGCGATGATGTATGTTCTTCATATAAAGGTCACCAATGTAAATGCAGAATATAAAAATTATCAGGAGGATGGATTTGACACCCCGTATATCTTTCGCGCGGATAACATTTTTATGAACTTTATAGATGAAAAAGGCAAAGCCGTTCTGAGCAAATCTGCAGATTATTTCAGCGGCAGCCGCAGAGAAGGCAGGCACTGGTCATACTTCGAACTGAAACCGGGAGAAACAAAAGAATATGCCATCGGCTTTATTGTGGGAAAAGTTCATCGGGAAAATGGAGTGAGTTACTGTCTTAATCAGTATACTCCCTGTGTCAGTTCAATGCAGGGCGGTCTGGAACAGCCGGCTAAACAGTATCAGATTGAATGGGAGGACAGAAGAGAGTGCGAGGCGCAATCAGGCATGAACTGAAAAAATTAAGGTTTTCCAAGACATTCGGGATTTCTCTTATTATAGGAGCGTGCATTGTATTCGCGCACTTTGCTTCGGTATGTGCCTATGTAAACCGTGTTTATTATTCGTATGTCGGAATATCCGAGCATCCGATGGGGCTTGACAGTATATCCTTACTGGCCCTCATTCTTCCAAATGACAACTGGTTCATGACAGCCTTTTTGTTTTACCTGCTCCTGCCGATTCTTGCGGCATTTCCCTTTGGCGCATCATTCCATGAGGAACGAAAAAGCGGCTATCAGAGACATATTCTTACCAGAATCAGTAAAAAACAGTATCTTTCGGCAAAGATTCTCGTGTGTGCATTATCCGGGTTTTTGACAATATTTATCCTGTTAGTGCTTGATATGATGATGTGTGCCATCGTTTGTCCGCTTACAAGGATCAATGTGCTGTCCCTTGTCAGCGGAGTCTGGGAGGGAAGTTTTGCATCGTCGCTTTTTTATAACCATCCGTTGCTTTATATAGGCGCTGTAATACTTATGACGTCATCGTGGGGGGCGGTATGTTCTGTACTGGCTCTTGCTTCGGGAATGTATTTTACAAATCCTTTTTTTATCACATCTTTTCCCTGTTTTTTGATACTGATTCTTACAACGGTCATGGAGTTTTTAAAAGGGACTGTGTTCAGAACATTTTATGAGGTCAGGCCTCTCTTCCTTATGAAAGCTGAGCCGGGAAATTTTAATCCCGCATGGTATATCTTCATGTGGCAGTGCGGTTTTATTTTGCCGGCAATTGCAGTGTATTATTGGAAAGGAATGCGGCATGAAAATCTTTAGACTTCTTCTCGTTGATATGAAGCTTGGAGGAATTCTGAAAAAGGGGTATCCGGCACTGGTCTTGCTCTGTGCATTCTACGCATACTTCTTCCATATCTTCACAGATAACCTGAAGAACATATACGGAATAGAAGGAGCCGGGCTGGGAGACTTGCTCGCATTTGTACATTGCGGAACAATACCGTGCATTCGAATGATACAGCAAAGGGATTTTCAGATATCCTTTATGTGGCTAGCACTGATTATGTATGAGATGGCGCTTCCCCTGAGCTATCCGGTAAGCGCTATGGAGAACTGGGGATATCCTTTTGTCATGAGAACAGGCAGGAGACAATGGTGGCTTTCTAAGTGCCTGTATACGATGGGGATCAATCTTATCAGTATGCTGTTGGAAACAGGAACATTTTTCATATGCTGTCTGATTTTCAGGTTGGACACAGATCTGCGTTGGCATACGCGGATTGCAGAGATTATCTTTGGCGGTGCAGACGGAAGCGGACAGATACTGACGAAGGGACAGAACATTTTTTTATTGATCGGAGCCCCGACGTTGGGAATCATGGCTATGAGTATGGTGCTTCTGGTGATGTCAGTGAGTTTCGGGAGAACGACAGCCTACGTGATAGGTGCTGCATGGCTGGTCGCATCAGTATTTACAATACATCCGCTGCTTCCGGGAAACTGTACCATGGCAATACGAAGCAGCCTGATCGATGCGGAAGGAATGACTCCTCTTACACAGGTTTTTTCCTGTGCGGGAATCATTGTGTCAGCCGTATGCTTCGGTGCTGTTGAAATCCGCCGAAAGGATTTTTGCAGATTGAATCATGCCGGTTCAATCTTGGGACACGAGGAGGATAACTGATATGGGCATAATCCTTAAAGCTGTGACAAAAGAACTGAACGGAAAAATTGTTCTTAATGATATTAATCTGACTTTTGAAGAAGGCAGAATATACGGCGTCAGAGGATATAACGGCTCCGGAAAGACGATGCTGCTGAGGCTCCTTTGCGGACTGATTTATCCAACGAAAGGTCAGGTCTTCTACAACGGAAAAGAACTCGGCAGAGACCTGGACTTTCCGGAGTCGGCAGGTGTACTGATTGAAAAGCCGGCTTTTATCGGAAATCTGAGTGCGCCGCAGAATCTTGAACTGATTTTGTCGCTTCATCCCCATGCTGACAACAGAAGCAGAATTGATCGCGCGCTTTCGAGGGTGGGCCTTTTGGAGGCCGGTGAGATGCGCTACAGTCGCTTTTCACTGGGAATGAAGCAAAGACTTGGGATCGCCTCTGCAATCATGGATGATCCGGATCTTCTTATCCTGGATGAGCCCACAAACGCGCTGGACGAAGAGGGAATCAATATGCTGATGAATCTGATCAGCAAAATGAGAATGCCGGATCGAATCATCGTTGTGGCATCACATGAGAGAGAATTTCTTGATTCCGTGGCGGATGAGATCATAGAGATGAGGGAAGGCAGAGTTCAGGCAGATGGAAAGTAAGAAAAAACACATCAGGCGCATCATGCCGCTCCTGGCAGTACTGCTGATCGGGGCATGGGCCTTTTGGGTAATCAGCTATAATCATAAGCTCAAGGAAAGAGATCTTGTACCGATCGAAAATTATGAGATGAAACAATTTGCGGAGCTCGGCAAAAACTATTGTTACGGAAATTATTATGATGGGATATCCATATGCGCGAATGACTATATCATTATGGACACAGACAGTTATTTAAAAGAAAAAGGGCTGGCTGAAGAAGAGTTCGGAACGCTTACAGAAAAGATCTGCATTGTAGATTTAACGGTAACGTATAAGGCAGCGGATGAGCAGGGGAACACGGAGCAGGATTTAGATAAAGCACATATGGACATAGATATGGGAGCCTTCTATATGTATGGACAGGATTATTATGCGGGGCAGAACAGAGAACTTTTTCTTGTGGAAAATCCCTGGGCTGACGGAACTACAGGAATTCGATTCCATGATGGGGATTCATGTAATGTGAAGCTTGTCTTCAATCTTGATAAGCGCTACTACACGAAGTATTCCTGGGAGCATCTGAACGAACTGCCCCGCATGCTTTACCTGACGGCAAGGCCTGTACAACGCAATATAGTTCTGCATGAATAGAACGCTCTGATAACAAACTGAAAAAGGCTGCTGCACCGGTCGGTTAAGTGCGGCAGCCTTTTGGTTGAGCGGTTTGTTTTTCAGTTCAGGCTCTTCAAAGTCGGCAGCAGTGCATCCAGCACCTCCCTGTACCCGTCGGCAAACATGTGGACCCCTTCGATGGTGAACTCCGCCTTAAGGCGGCCGGCCTCGTCCTTGAGTCCCGTATTGAGGTCCAGATATTCGGCCCCGTAGCGCTCCGCGAGCGCCTGAACGCCTTGATTGGCCTCGTCGATCCGCTCGTTTGTGCGGAAGCGGAAGAATTCCGCGGTGCCGTCCGCGACAGCGTCCGGGTTGCAGGGATAGTAGGCGAGCAGGAAGAGACGGGTCTTCGGGAGCCGCTCCCTGATTGCGTCGAGGATCTTTGCGTAGCGGTCCATCAGCGCATCACAGGTGTAGTTCGGGTCGCTGATGTCATTTGTCCCGATGTTGAGGAAGATGACGGAGGGCTCGAGGTCGAAAATGCACTCGGGAAGCACCTTCATGAGGTCAGTCGTGGTGTAGCCCCCGACGCCGCGGTTGTAGATCGTGTAGGGCAGATCAAAATCCTGCAGGAACTCGTAGATGGGGAACTGTTCCATGAGGCTTGAGCCGGCGAAGACGATCTGTCCCTTTTTCACGTAGCGGTTCAGGCGACGGAAGCGCTCGATCTTTTCCGCCTGCTCCCTTTTCATAAAGCCCATGAGCATTTCCAGTCCCTGCTTCATTGTTTTATCCATTTTTATAGGTACCTCCTTGAAGAAAAAACGTAAGCGCAGCGGAAGAATCCCGCTGCGCATTTTAAGATTTATAGTTATTCGACGATAACCTTCGCGCGGGCGATGTTCTTCACCTGAGTGAAGAGGTCCTTATCATCGCCGTTCCGGTTGGCCTTCACGCGGACAGCCGCATAGTAGACGCCGGGCTCATCGAAGGTGTATGTGACGGTGGAGCTGCCGGCGGACACGCCGTCCTCGCTGAAGCGGGTGACCGAACCCTTTACCGGGTAGTCCGCATCGATTCCGCCTGGGAGATCCCGGTTATCCTCAAAGCCGAAGTCCATCGCCGTGATCTCGCCGGCTCCGACCGGAACCTGGGCGTGAGCGGTGAAGGAGACCTTCTCGCCGGCCTTCACGCGGGTGCAGACGCTGCCGTTCGCGGTGAGTACCGCCACAGGCTGCAGGCCGCGGCGCTCTTTGGCCGTTGCTGCCGGGATGATCTGTCCGTCCCTGTACTCGTAGACGCTGGAGGGAAGCGGCTCGATGCCTTTTTCCACCCAGGCGGCGAGGTCAAGGAGAGACTGGCGGTAGGCGCCCAGGTAGTTGGTGACCATGTTATTTTCCATGAAGGTCACGTCGCCGTGCATGCAGCGGTCCATGTAGTAGACGCGGAAATCCTGCTCGCCGCCCTTTGTCTCGGCCACCTTTTTGCGGTACCAGTCTGCGCACCAGGGGCAGGTGCTCTCGTCCATGAGGCTCTGGACAACGATGGTCTTGCCCTGGATATTGCCGTCCTGCACCGTGCCGGTGCCTGTGAAGAAATACCCGAGGACGCTCTTGCGCTGCGGCAGTGCGGGTTTGCCGTTTTCGTCTCTGAACTGGTCCCAGGCGTGGAAACTTAAGTCTTCGGGCACCTGATGCCTGTAATAAGACTGTATCGCAATGTAATCGGAGTTGTCAAGAATGATCTCATCACCCGGCTTTACTTTGGAGAGGGCGGCGTTTAAGTCGCTCATGCCGAAGCACATGCCGATGGTGATGCAGTCTCCCTCAATCTTGTCGAGCAGGAAGGTCTGGCCGGCACCCTCGCCGGTAAGAGGCGTGACGTTGACGCCGGAGAGATAGAGGTCCTTGCCCTGCGGAACTTCCTCGAGCTGGATCCAGGCTCCATTGCCGTCGGCGAGCATCTTCTGCCATGCGGTGTCGACTCCGTTGCGGTCATCGATCTCCGGCTTCTCCTGGCCAGCGTTGTCCCGCTTATCTTCTACATTGTCATCGTCATCCTCATGAGAATGGTGAAGCTGGACGAGAAGGTCAAGAATTTCAGCCACGAGAAGGCTGCGGAGGAGATCACCCACGAGGCATAATTTCATAAGCATCTGATAGTACAGCGGCCGGGTATGAATGCCCGGCCGCATTATTATGACAAAAGTTTTCCTCATATGACGAAAAATGGTATTTTATTTTTCCGAATTTTCAGGCAGAATGGAAGCACAGGAGAATCATCGTATTACATAAGAAGGAGGCACTCTCATGAAGAATTATATGGATACAAGTCTCACGGCCCGGGAGAGGGCGGAGATCCTGCTTAAGGAAATGACCCTCGATGAAAAGATCGCCCAGCTCACGGGTGTATTTTCAATCAAAGGCAGGGAGAAGGAGATGGCTGCATTTTTCAAAAACGGCATCGGCCAGATCAGCACGCTGGGCTTCCGCACCTGCGAGAGCATGGACGAGGCGGCGGAGTGGCAGCGGAAGCTCCAGACCGCCGTCATGGAGAACAGCCGTCTGCACATTCCGGCCGTCTTCCACATGGAGGGCCTCTGCGGGGCCTTTATCCAGGACACCACGTCCTTCCCGTCCGGCGTGAACCGCGGCGCGGCCTTTGACCCGGAGCTCGAGCGGAAGATTGGCGAGATCGTCTCGAGGCAGGAGGCAGCCTTCGGTTTCACCCAGATCCTGGCTCCGGTCCTTGACATCTCCCGCGACTCCCGCATGGGCCGCCAGTCCGAGCCCTACGGGGAGGACCCCACGCTGGCGTCCGCTCTGGGCACCGCCTACACCCGGGGAATTCAGGAGACCGAGACGGCGGGGCGGCATGCGGAGTCGGCAGCCAAGCACTTTACGGGCTTTCACAGGGGAGCCGGCGGTATCCACGGCACCGATGTGGAGATCGGCGAGCGGCTGCTCCGGGAAGTCTACGCAAAGCCCTTCCAGGCGGCGATCACGGAGGCGAATCTTCGCGGCGTGATGCCCTGCTACTGCTCGATCAACGGCCTGCCGATGCACGCGAGCCGACAGTACCTGACCGGGCTTCTCCGCGGGGAGATGGGCTTTGACGGGGTCACCGTGTCCGACTACGGCGGAGCGGAGAACACCTTCCTCTACCAGAAAACGAGTGAGACCAAGGGCGAGGCAGGCTACAGGTGCCTTAAAGCCGGCCTTGACGTGGAGCTTCCGATGCCGGCAGCCTTCAGGGAAATGAAAACCCTCTTCGAGAACGGCGAGGCGGACGAGGCCTATCTTAACGCTGCGGTCCAGAGAGTCCTCGAGGCCAAGTTCCGCATGGGACTCTTCGAGCATCCGTTCTCCCTTGATGGCGCGGAGCTCAAGGCGACCGTGAACCGCGAGGGCGACGATGCGGTGTCCATGAGGGCCGCTCAGGAGAGCATCATTCTTCTTAAAAATAACGGAGCGCTCCCGCTTTCCGGCAGGGAGAAGACGATCGCGGTCATCGGGCCGCACGCGGCGAACGCCCGCTACTACTTCGGCGGCTACACGCACCTCAGCATGGTGGAGGCCATGCACGCGGCGGTAAACTCCATGGCCGGCGTCGGCGGAGGAGGAAGCACGACCGGAACCGAGATGGTGCGCATCCCGGGGACCAACATCCAGTCGGACGAGAGGGAAGATTTTGATGAGGTCTTAAGAAAGCTCGAGCCGGACTGCCGGAGCCTTCTTGAGGTGCTGAAGGCGGAGATGCCGGAGGCGGAGATCCTCTATGCGCCGGGCTACTACAAGGCAGGCGCGGATGAGGGTCTCTTCGGCAAAGCCCTTGAAATTGTGAAGAAGGCCGACGTCGTGATCCTGACGCTCGGCGGCAAGAACGGCACGGGCTCCGTCGCCACCATGGGCGAGGGCATCGACGGGACGAACATCAATCTGCCGGCCTGCCAGGACGCGTTTATCCGAAAGGCGGCGGAGTACGGCAAGCCGATGATCGGGGTTCATTTTGACGGGCGGCCGATCTCCTCGGATGCGGCCGACGAGAAGCTGGATGCGATCGTGGAGGCATTTACGCCGGCGAAATTCGGGGCGGAGGCGGTCGCAAACGTGCTGCTGGGCAGGTACAATCCGTCGGGCAAGCTGCCGCTCTCGGCCGCTTACAACGCCGGTCAGATCCCGGTCATCTACAACCATCCGAACGGCTCCGGCTGGCATCAGCCGCCGAGCATCGGCTTTGCCGACTATGCGGACTGCCCGCACAGGCCGCGCTACTGCTTCGGGCACGGGCTTTCCTACACGGAGTTTGTCTACTCGGACCTTTCGGTCGAGAAGGCGGAGGTGAGCCCGTTTGAGAAGGTAATCATCTCCCTCAAGGTGAAAAATGAAGGGAAGGCAGCCGGCACCGAGGTGGTCCAGCTCTACCTTAAGGATGTGCACGCCTCGATGACGAGGCCGAACAAGGAGCTTTCCGGATTTGCGAGGGTCGAACTTCTCCCGGGAGAGGAGAAGGAGGTCGTCTTTACGGTCGCCCCGAGCCAGATGGCATTCCTCGATGAGGACATGAAGTGGAAGATCGAGAAGGGCGAGTTCGAGGTGCAGGTCGGCTCCTCGTCCGCGGATATCCGGCTTAAGGACCGGTACTTTGTGATGAAGGACGCCTTTATCGAGGGGCGAGAGAGGGGCTTCTGCGCGGAGGCCCTGGTGAGGTAAAAAAAGACAGCGAAGGGATCGAGTTATCCCTTCGCTGTTTTATTATGCCTTTTCCGCCGCGATCCCCTGGGCTTCAAGGAAGGAGAGGATGTAGTCGTCCCAGGCCTTATCGAGGGACTTGTCGAGGCTGAAGGCCCGGAGGGAAGTCCCGGTCGTCGCGATGAGGAGCCCGTCGCGGAAGGAGAGATTCAGGTAGAGCCCGAAGATGTTGTCAGGGGACATCGCGATATCATTTTTCTTAAGGAAACCGGCGAGATCCTCCCTTGGGAAAATGAAGACAAACTTGAAGGAGAGGGGCGTGCGCTTCCCCTTTATGAGCGAGAGGCAGTAGGGGCGGACGCGCTCCCAGGGCGTGAAGATGAGGTTCGCTGCCGGATCGCTCTCGTCGGGGTCCATGAAGCTCCGCTGCCAGTTTCCTTCAATTAAGAAGGTGCAGAAGGTCGTGACCTGGCCCTCGGAGAGCGAATAGCGGTCGAAGGTCGGCCGGGTCAGAAGATGGGCCATCAGGCGGCGGATATCGGTGATTTTTAAGGCGATCATGGGAAACTCCTTTATGTGATATGGGGTAATTGTAGCACAATTTTTAAGGAACGGCGAGGAAAATTCCCGAATGCTTGTATAATTCGGTCTGCCGTGCTAAAATAGTATAGATAACACATAATGCGGGCAGGAAGGTACATTACAACATGAAGATAAATCGACGGTCTGTTTTGCTTCTTTTGCTGATCTGGTGCGCAGTCGGCATCATCCTGATCAATGCGGGAGAAAAACTTACATACCTCGAGTACACCTATATCAACGAGAACAGTGAAGATACCTTGGCGGTCGACAACACGGAGGTGGTGATCGAGCAGGATTTTACGTCTCCGTACAGTATCCTGCACGGAATATCGCTCATGCCCGATACATTTGAGCGGAACAACAATGCAAACCTGGTGATGGAGCTTATTGAAACCGATTCGGGGAAGGTGGTATACAAAGACTCCTATCGCGCGAGCTGGCGGAGTCCGGATGAGTTCAATCTCTTCAAGTTCGATAAGAACATCGCGGTAAGGCAGGGAAATACGTATACGCTCCGCATCCGCTCGACCGATGCGAATGAAAATACGGGCATTGCATTTTACATCGGACCGAACGAAGGGATGAGTCCGGCGCGAGTGAACGGCGAGGCGGCGGACGGATCCCTGTGCCTCATAGCTTACGGCGGAATGAGGGACCTCTTCTGGTACGGTTTTCCGATCCTCATAGGTCTCGTTCTCTCCGCGGCGGTGCTGCGGGGAAGCCTGGTCCTGGGAAGAGGCATGAAGCTTTCCGATGACAGTCTCTTTACAGGCATGGCGGTCGGCTTCACGGTATTTTTCCTCCTCGGCTCGTTTGCGGCCGGAACGACCTTCATGGACGAACTCGACAATCTGAGGGGCGGCATGGTCATCGCGAACGGAGGCGTTCTCTACCGGGACTATGTGGCCCAGCACACGCCGGTCATGTATTACCTGTGCGGAATATTTGCGCTTTTCGGGGCAGGCTCCCCGGCGCAGTTCCGGCTGTCGTATTATCTCTTTGAGGCGGTCGTCTGGAGCCTTCTTTACATGAGGCATTCGGGACTTTTCGGCAAAAAGAAGATGGCGGTCCTCGCCGCCCTCGAGTGCATCATCACGCCGGTGCTGTTCAGTACGGGAGAGGGACGCATGATCCTCTCCGACAACATGCAGGGGCTCTGCACGGTCGTACTGGTCCTTGAGCTTCTGCGCTACTTAAAGCTTAAGAAGATAGGGTGGGATAACTCGATCATCATTTCCCTCGCAATCTGGGGGAATATCGGCTCCGCCTTTGTCGGCGCCTACGCAATCTCCGCGGTGGTGATGATCGTCCTCGTCCTTGAGATCCGGCGGATCGCCGCGGAAAAGCCGGCATTTCCGGCATTGGTGAAACGGTATGCCGTTCTCCTTATATGCATGCTGGTGCCTTTGGCGGCGGGAGCTCTTTATTTCCTGATGAATCATGCACTTTCGGATGCCTTCGAGCAGTTCTACCTCTTCAACAGGCAGGTGTACGCCGACTATGCGGCGTTCGGGGATAATATCGCGGAGCCTTATATCACCTCGGTCATGAATTTTCCGACGGCACTTGCAAACCGCTTCATGCTCATGATCACTGCGAAGGCCTCCGCTGAGGATGTTCTGCAGTTTGCCGTGCTCGCCTCCGCAGCGGCAGCGCTTGTCGTGATGTGCATGAAGAAGAGATACGCCGAGAGTCTGGGGCTCTTTCTGCCCATGATCCTGTCCGCGTCGAGAGGGTACAGCTTCCACGGGATGGGCGCCTTCTGCATGGCGGTTCTGATCATCGCCTTTGGCGGGGAGGATCTCGGAAAGGCCTTTGTGAGGAAGTTCTCCGTCCCGGCCGCCGTTCTGGCAGCGCTGATGCTGCTGAGTCCGTATGTGAGGACGGTCGGCACGAATCTCCTCTATGAGGAGAAGCCCGTCTCCGAACTTGAGAGCCGGGTCGTCTCCATGACGGAGGAAAATGAAAAGATCCTGCTCGACGCCTACAGCTGCGACACGCTTTACCTCCTGCACAAGGGACACTATCCGGTCAACAGAGCCGTGTACATGCTGCCCTGGTATATGGACTGGTATGAGAAGGACAATATTGACGATTTAAACCGCGAAAAGCCGAGGCTTGTCCTTTATTTTCAGGATGAGCAGCTCGGAGATTTCAAATATTACACAAATGCGTTTTTGACAGAGCTCCGAAAGAATTACACACAGCTGTCGGAGGATCCGCAGACGGACTGGGCCTATGAGCTCTGGATAAGAAATGACTGACCCGGGCCGGCTGTCAGAATGAAAAGAGCGTTTTGTTTTTCAAATGAGGAGAGACAATATGAAATACAGAGTAGTGATGGACAGCGCGGGCGAATTTACCGAAAGCCAGAAAGGGCGGGAGGAATTCGTGCTTGTGCCGCTGACACTGATGATCGGGGAAGAGACTATCATCGATGACGGAACTCTGGACCAGCTTGAAATTGTGAAGAAGATAGCCGCCTCACCGACATGCCCGAAAACGGCATGTCCGTCGCCGGAAGCCTACCGGGAGGCGTTTGACTGCGGGGCGGAGCATATATACGGGGTCACGATCTCCGGGAATCTCTCGGGCTCCTACCAGAGCGCGGTGATCGGCCGGGATATGTACCTCGAGGATCATCCGGACGCGAAGATCCATGTGTTTGATTCCTGCTCGACTTCGGTCGGTGAGACGATCCTTGTGATGAAGATCGAGGAGCTGGAGGCAAAGGGCGTCCCGTTTGAGGAGATCGTCCGCGAGGTGGAGGCGCTCCGGGACGAGAAGAGCACGACATTTGTCCTCGACAACCTGGAGACCTTAAGAAAGAACGGGCGGCTCTCCCGGATGAAGGCGCTGGCGGCCCAGATCCTCAAGATCAAGCCGATCTGTGCCGGAACGCTCGAGGGCGAGATCGTGCAGATCGACCAGGCCCGCGGGATCAACAAGGCGCTTGTCAAGATGGTGCAGCACGTCGCGGAGAAGACCAGAAATCCGGAGAACAAGATCCTGGCGATCTCCTTCGTCAACTGCCGCGAGCGGGCGGTCATGGTGCGGGATGCACTCCTTGAGCGCATGCGTGTGAGGGAGGTCCTTCTCATGGAGACCGGCGGGCTATCGACAGTTTACGCAAATGATGGTGGAATTATAGTTGTCATTTGAAAATGAAAGTGGTATAATGCCTGACAGTGTTTATTTTGGGAGGTCTCTATGAGCCAGAAGAAAGTTGAAGCATACAAGGAATATAAGAAAAATAAAGACAAGATCCTGAAAAAAGAGAAGAGGATGAGAAATCTCGAGCTGGGTGTGATCGCGCTGGTCGGCGTGGCTTTCGTCGGCTGGTTCGGCTATTCCGTCTATGATTCCGCCCAGAAGGCGGCGAAGGCGTCCGAGGCGGAAGCGTCTGCGGAGGTCACGACGACCGAGCTCAATCTCACCGACTTTACCGATTACTTAAACGGGCTTAACATCTATTATTAAAAAGGAAAAGGACCGGCTTTCAGCCGGTCCTTTTTAAGCTCTATATGCAATAATCAAAGCTTTACGACGTTAGCGGCCTGCATTCCGCGGGGGCCTTCCTGAAGGTCGAAGGTGACAGCCTGACCCTCGTCGAGGGACTTGAAGCCTTCAGCCTTGATGGCAGAGAAATGTACGAAAACGTCCTTTCCGTCCTCGCCGGTGATGAAGCCGTAGCCCTTCTCCGCGTTAAACCACTTAACCGTTCCTTTGTTCATGATGATTCCTCCATAAGATTTGTATAAATAAGTTCCTGATTTTTCGGGAAAAAAAACCATCAGCTATCGGAAGATGAACGTTGGTCAGTCCCCTAATAACTGATGAGTAAACATGTTCCCTTAAACCCGCACTTCCGATTATATGCCCCGAGGCCCGAAACGTCAAGCAAAAAAGGACTTTATTTAGAGGAAATATTCGTGTATAGTAAGAGCGTAAAGTTAAAGGCCTCATAGACCATAAAGGAGAGCAGACCTGTGATAGGAAAATTGATCAGCAACATCAGAAGAACAAACGCGCCGATTGTAGTGGGACTGGATCCGATGATGGGATTTGTCCCGGAAAGTATCAAAAAGGCGGCATTTGCCGAGTACGGAGAGACGCTGGAAGGCGCCGCCGAGGCGATCTACCGCTTCAATGAGAAGATCGTGAACGCGACGGCGGACCTTATCCCGGCCGTCAAGCCCCAGATCGCCATGTATGAGCAGTTCGGCGTCCCGGGTGTCCTGGCCTTTAAGAAGACGGTCGACCTCTGCAAGGCGAAAGGCCTTGTCGTGATCGGCGACGTAAAGCGCGGCGACATCGGCTCGACCTCCGCGGCCTACGCGGCAGCCCACCTCGGCACGACCGCGATCGGAAGCAGCGCCTTCGAGGCGTTCGGCGAGGATTTTGCAACCGTGAACCCCTATCTCGGCAGCGACGGCGTCGAACCGTTCCTCAAGGTATGCCGGGAAAACAACAGAGGTATCTTTGTGCTGGTGAAGACCTCGAACCCCTCGAGCGGAGAGTTCCAGGACCGCCTTGTCGACGGCCGCCCGCTCTATGAGCTGGTGGGCGAGAAGGTCGATGAGTGGGGCAGGACCGCGATGGATCCGTCTCCGGAAGCTGAGGGCTATTCGGAAGTCGGCGCGGTCGTCGGCGCGACCTACCCGGAGATGGGCAAAAAGCTCCGCGAGATCATGCCGAAATCCTACATCCTGGTGCCGGGCTACGGCGCCCAGGGCGGAAAGGGCAAGGATCTGGTCAATTTCTTCAACAAGGACGGGCTCGGCGCGATCGTCAATTCCTCCCGCGGCATCATTGCAGCCTGGAAGCAGGAGAAGTACGCCGCGTACGGTGAGGAGCATTTCGAGGAGGCCGCGAGAGCTGCGGTCATCGACATGCAGAAGGACATCGCGGAAGCTCTGGCATAAGGAGAGTCTATGAAAAAAGAGACGGCAGCGGTGATCTATCAGGAGACCATCGCGGAAAATATAAAAAGCCTGGTGCTCCGCGTGAGCTTTGCGGGCGAGGCCGTGCCGGGGCAGTTCATTTCCCTTTACAGCGCCGATAAGAGCCGGATGCTTCCGCGTCCGATCTCAATCTGCCAGGTTAACCGCGAGGCGGGGACGCTCCGCCTGGTGTACCGGCTGGCCGGCGCGGGCACCCGGGAATTCGCGGAGCTTGTCCCCGGAGACAGTGTGGAAGTGCTGGGCCCCCTGGGCAACGGCTTCCCGGTGGAAGAGTATAAGGATAAAAATGTGCTGCTCATCGGCGGCGGCATCGGCATTCCGCCTCTTCTTCAGGCGGCGTATGAGCTGGACCACCCCTCGTTTGCGGTGGGCTACCGGTCGGAGACATACTTATATGAAGATATGCAGGCGGTCGGGAATGTGTATGTCTCGACCGAGGACGGCTCGCTCGGAACGAAGGGAAATGTCCTCGATGCAATTCGGGAACATGATGTTCATCCGGATGCAGCCTTCGCCTGCGGGCCCCTTCCGATGCTGAGAGCCCTTAAAGTGTGGGCGGAAAATGAAAACATCCCGCTCTATATCTCCATGGAAGAGCGCATGGCCTGCGGGGTCGGCGCCTGCCTCGCCTGCGTCTGCAAGACGACGGATGTGGACGGCCACTCCCATGTGAAAAATGCAAGGATCTGCAAGGACGGTCCTGTCTTCCCGGCAAAGGAGGTGGATCTTACATGAGCGGATTTGAACCGAAAACTGAGGTAAACATCGCGGGCGTTGTGCTCAAGAACCCGGTCATGACGGCCTCCGGAACCTTCGGGTCCGGCATGGAGTACGGAGAATTCTTCGATCTTTCAAAGCTTGGGGCGGTCGTGACCAAGGGCGTCGCCGATGTCCCGTGGCCGGGCAACCCGACACCCCGCATCGCGGAGACCGCCTCCGGCATGCTGAATGCGATCGGACTGCAGAATCCGGGGATCGATGTTTTCATTTCAAGAGATCTCCCGTATCTGGCAAAGTACGATACAAAGGTGATCGTGAACGTCTGCGGCCACTCCGAGGAGGAGTACCTAAATGTCGTGCGGCGGCTCGCGGAGACGGATGCGGACATGCTCGAGATCAACATCTCCTGCCCGAACGTGAAGGAGGGCGGCATCGCCTTCGGCACCGACCCGAAGGCGGTCGAAGCCATCACGAAGGCGGTGAAGCGCGAGGCGAAGCAGCCGGTCATCATGAAGCTGTCCCCGAACGTCACGGATATCAAGGTCATGGCGAGGGCCGCGGAAGCCGGGGGCGCCGATGCGATCTCGCTCATCAACACGCTGACCGGCATGAAGATCGATATCGAGCGCGGGAAATTCGCGCTGGCGAACCGTACCGGCGGGCTCTCGGGCCCGGCAATCAAGCCGGTGGCGGTCCGGATGGTCTATGAGGCCTCCCACGCGGTGTCGATCCCGGTGATCGGGATGGGCGGCATCACGACCGGGGAGGACGCGGTCGAGTTCCTCATGGCCGGTGCCCGGGCGGTCTCGGTCGGGACCGCAAATTTCAGGGATCCGCTGGCCTCGCTCAAGGTGGCGGAGGGCATCCGCGATTTCCTTGTCAGGAAGCAGATCGGTGACGTGAATGATATTGTCGGAATTGTGTCATAAGGAGAGAATATGGAACAGTACAAGCAGGAATTTATTGAGTTTATGGTGGAAGCGGGTGTCCTGACCTTCGGCGATTTCGTGACCAAGAGCGGACGCAAGACCCCGTTTTTCGTGAACACGGGCTTCTACAAGTACGGCGGCCAGATGGCCCGCCTCGGCGGCTACTACGCGAAGGCGATCGAGCAGAATTTCGGACTTGACTTCGATGTTCTCTTCGGACCGGCCTACAAGGGCATCCCGCTCTCGGTCGCGGCGACGATGGAGATCTCCCGTCTCTACGGAAAGGAGATCCGCTACTCCTCGAACCGCAAGGAAGTGAAGGATCACGGCGACAAGGGCATCCTTCTCGGCAGCAAGATCGCCGACGGGGACAGAGTCGTCATCATCGAGGATGTGACGACGGCCGGGACCTCCATCCGTGAGACCGTGCCGATCCTGAAAGCCCAGGGCGATGTGGACATTAAGGGCCTCGTCGTCTCGGTCGACCGCATGGAGCGGGGCACGGGCGAAAAGAGCGCGCTCACCGAGATCGCGGAGACCTACGGCATGAAGACCTGCGCGATCGTCACGATGGCGGAGGTTGTCGAGTACCTCTACAACCGTGAAATCGGCGGCCGCGTTGTGATCGACGACACGATCAAGGCGGCAATCGACGCCTACTACGCTTTGTGGGGCGTGAAGTGAGGTAAAGACAGCATGGCAAATGAAAAAAGATACCGCTTCTTAAAAAAGACCGTCCCGAGGGAGGGAAAGATCGCGGTGTCGCTCGCGGGGATCTCGGCGCTTCTCATGGTCCTCGGGGCTTTCATTTCCTTCCTTCAGGGAGGAAATGCCGGAGCTCCCGTCGGAGCGCTCGGCCTCATGGCTCTGGCACTTTCCGGCTACGGGTTTCACGTGGGTCTTAACGCTCTGCAGAAATCGGCGGGGACGAGCTCCCGGATCACGATCATGGGAACGCTCGCGGCGGGCGTCGTGACGGTGATCTGGCTCGGAATCTTTTTTATCGGCCTGCGGGGCTGAAAATGCTTTTAAGCGGTGCGTCCCGATTAATGACGCAAGGAGGAGAATATTATGGCAAAAGTTGGCATTGTAATGGGGTCCGATTCGGATATGCCGGTGATGAGCAAGGCAGCGGCGGTGCTGGACGAGCTCGGCATTTCCTATGAAATGAACATCATCTCGGCTCATCGCGAACCGGACGAGTTCTTTACGTACGCAAAGACCGCGGAGGCAAGAGGCCTCAAGGTGATCATCGCGGGTGCGGGCATGGCGGCCCATCTGCCGGGCATGTGCGCGGCGATCTTCCCGCTGCCGGTCATCGGCATCCCGATGCACACGACGTCCTTAGGCGGCCGCGACAGTCTCTACTCGATCGTCCAGATGCCGAGCGGCATCCCGGTCGCGACGGTCGCGATCGGCGGCGGCGCAAACGCGGCTCTTCTCGCGGCGAAGATCCTGGCGGTCTCGGACACGGAGCTTCTCTCTAAGCTCAAGGACTACTCGAGAAAGCTTAAGGACCAGGTGAAGGCCAAAGACGCCCGTCTGCAGGAGACCGGCTGGAAAAACTACAGCAAGTAACAAGAAGCTGCACTAAGCACGTAAGCTCCCGGAGAGCGGAAAGGAATTATATGGATTATAAGAGTGCCGGAGTAGATATCGAGGCGGGCTACAAGTCCGTCGAGCTCATGAAGGAACACGTCAAGGGAACGATGCGCCCGGAGGTGATGACAAACCTCGGAGGATTTTCGGGGGCATTTTCCGCAGCAGCGCTTAAGGGAATGGAGCACCCGGTGCTCCTGTCCGGCACGGACGGTGTCGGCACCAAGCTGAAGCTTGCGTTTATCATGGACAAAAACGACACGGTGGGTATCGACTGCGTCGCGATGTGCGTGAACGACGTCGCGTGCGCGGGCGGCGAGCCCCTCTTCTTCCTCGACTACATCGCCTGCGGAAAGAACTATCCGGAGAAGATCGCGGACATCGTGAAGGGTGTCGCGGAGGGCTGCCGCCAGGCGGAGTGCGCCCTGATCGGCGGCGAGACCGCCGAGATGCCGGGCTTCTACCCGGTGGACGAGTACGATCTGGCCGGTTTCGCGGTCGGCGTCGCGGATGAGAAGGATATTATTTCCGGGAAGGATCTCGCGGCAGGCGATGTCCTCATCGGAATGGCCTCCTCGGGCGTCCACTCGAACGGGTTCTCCCTGGTCCGGAAGGTATTCCCGATGACGAAGGAAGCGCTTGACACCTATTACGACGAGCTCGGAACGACCCTCGGCGAGGCCCTGATCGCCCCGACGAAGATCTATGTGAAAGCGCTCAAGTCTCTTAAAAATGCGGGCGTCCGCGTGCTGGCCTGCTCCCACATCACGGGCGGCGGCTTCTATGAAAATGTGCCCCGCATGCTGAAGGAAGGCACCCGCGCGGTCATCAAAAAGGACAGCTATGAGGTCCCGGCGATCTTCAGGCTTCTTCAGAAGACCGGTGATATCGAGGATCACATGATGTACAACACCTATAACATGGGCATCGGCATGGTGATCGCGGTCCGTCCTGAGGATAAGGACGCGGCGCTTGCCGCCATCGAGGCAGCCGGCGAGAAGGGCTTTGTGATCGGCTGTATCGAAGCGGGCGAGAAAGGCGTGGAGCTTGTATGAAGACACTGCGCATGACCGTCCTCGTATCGGGCGGAGGAACAAATCTGCAGGCCATCATTGACAGTATCGCGGACGGGGCGATCACGAATGCGGAAATCGTCGGCGTGATCAGCAACAATCCGGGCGTCTTTGCGCTCGAGAGGGCGGCGAAGGCGGGGATTCCGGCGTTTGTCATTTCCCCGAAGGCGTTTTCCGCAAGGGAAGAGTTCAACGCCGCGTTAAAGGCAAAGATCGATGAGCTGGGGACGGACCTTGTGGTCCTTGCCGGGTGTCTTGTGACCATCCCGGAGGCTCTCATCGACGCCTATGAAAATAAAATCGTCAACATTCATCCCGCGCTCATCCCCTCATTTTGCGGGAAGGGCTATTACGGGCTCAAGGTGCACGAGGCGGCGCTCGCAAGGGGCGTTAAGCTGTCCGGCGCGACGGTGCATTTTGTGAACAAGGACCTCGACGCGGGCCCGATCATCCTGCAGAAGGCGGTGGAGGTACTGCCGGGCGATACGCCGAAGGTACTCCAGCAGCGCATCATGGAGCAGGCGGAGTGGAAGATCATGCCGGAAGCCATCAACCTGATCGCGAACGGCAAGGTGAGCGTTGTGGACGGCAAGGCAGTCATCAGCGAATAGTTTTACGAGGAGGCAATTATGAAAATACTGATCGTAGGCAGCGGCGGAAGAGAGCACGCGATCGCGTGGGCCGTCGCGAAGAGTCCGAAGGCCGAGAAGATCTACTGTGCCCCGGGAAATGCAGGCATCGCGGAATTCGCGGAGTGTGTCCCGATCGGAGCCATGGAGTTCGATAAATTAGCGGATTTCGCGGAGGAGAAGGGAATCGATTTCGCGATCATCGGCATGGACGATCCGCTGGTCGGCGGCATCGTCGATGTCTTTACGGCGCGCGGCATCAGGACCTTCGGACCGCGGAAGAATGCGGCGATCCTGGAGGGCTCCAAGGCATTTTCCAAGGAACTCATGAAGAAATACGGCATCCCGACAGCCGGCTATGAGACGGTATACTCCGCGGCGGAGGCCAGGGAGTACCTTAAGACCGCGAAGTTCCCGATCGTCCTCAAGGCGGACGGGCTTGCGCTCGGCAAGGGCGTCCTCATCTGCAACACGCCGGAGGAGGCGGAAGCGGGCGTTGTCGAGATCATGGAGGACAAGAAGTTCGGCGATGCGGGCAGCAAGATGGTCATCGAGGAGTTCATGACCGGCCGCGAGGTCTCCGTCCTTTCCTTCTGCGACGGGAAGACCATCAAGCCGATGACCTCCGCCCAGGACCACAAGAGAGCCGGCGACGGCGACACGGGCCTCAACACGGGCGGCATGGGGACTTTCTCCCCGAGCCCGTTCTACACGGCCGAGGTGGACGCGTTCTGTAAGGAGCATATCTACCAGAAGACGGTGGATGCGCTGGCGGCCGAGGGAAGACCGTTTGTGGGCATCATTTTCTTCGGACTCATGCTGACCCCGGACGGACCCAAGGTTCTTGAGTACAACTGCCGTTTCGGCGATCCGGAAGCCCAGGTCGTCATCCCGCGCATGAAAAATGACATGCTCACCGTGATGGAAGCCTGCGTGGACGGGTGCCTTGATACGATCGACCTTCAGTTTGAAGACAACGCGGCGGTCTGCGTCGTGCTGGCGTCAAGCGGCTACCCGGTGAAGTACGCGAAGGGCTTTGAGATCCGCGGGCTCGAGAACTTCAAGGGCTGCGAGGACAAGTTCGTCTTCCACGCCGGGACCAAGTTCGACGCGGAGGGGAAGATCGTGACCAACGGCGGAAGAGTTCTCGGCGTGACGGCGCTCGGGGCAACGCTCAAAGAGGCGCGGGCGAATGCGTATGAGGCGACGAAGCTCATAGACTTTGACAACAAGTATATGAGAAATGATATCGGAAAAGCGATTGACGAAGCGTAAACATTAAGAAAAACGGTCAGAATTCCCGTAGAGCGGGAAATCTGACCGTTTTTTATTGCAGGAGCGTGTAGAGGATCCGATAAAGGTCCCGCGCGTCCGCCTCGGAGAGGAAGACGCAGGAGCCGACGGAGGCGGGGATCGTGAGAGCCTTTGCGCGGAGGGCCCGGCCCTCGTCGGTCAGGAAGACCCTGACGACCCGCTCGTCCTCCTCGCTCCGTTTGCGGGTGAGCAGACCCTTTTCCTCGAGCTTCTTTAAGAGCGGTGTCAGAGTCCCGCTGTCAAGAAAGAGCCGCCCGCCCAGATCGCCTACTTTGAGTCCGTCCTCCTCCCAGAGGACCAGAAAGACCAGATACTGGGTGTAGGTGAGGTCCAGGGGCTTTAAAAGCGGAGCATAGAGCCCCGTGACCTGCCGCGCCGCCGCGTAGAGCGGGAAGCAGAGCTGGTTCTTAAGGAGGAGAGGGTTGTATTCATTTTCAGAAGGGAGATTTGCCATTACAGAAGCTTCTCCACGCAGGCGGCGACATCCTTCATGTCGGCGGTCGGCTCGAAGCGGGCGACGACATTGCCGGCGCGGTCGACGACGAACTTGGTGAAGTTCCACTTGATCTCCGGGTTGTTCTTGTAGTTCTTGTCGATCTTCTTCAGCATCGCGCCCATCATGAGGGCTGTCGGGCCGAACCCGAAACCTTCAAAGCCCTTCTGGCTCTTCAGGTACTTGTAGAGCGGAAGAGCATTTTCGCCGTTGACGTCGGACTTCTTCATCTGCGGGAACTTTGTGTTGTACTTCAGCTGGCAGAACTCGTGGATCTCGTCATCCGTGCCGGGAGTCTGGCCGGCGAACTGGTTGCAGGGGATGTCGATGATCTCAAGGCCCTGATCGTGGAACTTTTCGTACATGGCCTCGAGGTCCTTGTAGTGGGGGGTGAAGCCGCAGCCGGTCGCGGTGTTGACGATCAGCATGACCTTGCCTTCGTAATCTTTAAGGGAAATCTCACCGTTCTTCGGGGTCGGGACGGAATAATCGTAAATGCTCATGGGATACCTCCTTTGAAAAAACTTAAATATTTAATACAATTAAATTGTATCAAATATAAATACCTATGTCAATGCTTAATTATTGCGTTTTTTATGCTTTTAATTTTCTTTTATCTATTGTATAATGTGCGTAACGCTTAACAGGTCATCCGAAAATGACCTGCGGCAGCCTACGGCAGGCTTAGGCCGGATATAATTTCACAATGGAGGTTAGCTATGAAGTACGTATGTGATGTCTGTGGCTACGAGTATGATCCCGAAATCGGCGATCCGGATAACGGAATCGAGCCGGGCACAGCCTGGGAAGATATCCCGGAAGACTGGGTATGTCCGCTGTGCGGCGTCGGAAAAGACGAATTTTCCGCTGAAGAGTGATCAAAAAGAAGGGCAGGCCGCGAGCGGCCTGCCCGAATTTAAAGCCGGACATGTGATAAGTCCATTGTGAGAGAAATTTTTGAGGAGAATGATTTTATGAAAAAGGCAGGCGTACTTATTCTTTCATTTTTAATGGCGGCTTCTGTTATCTCCTGCGGATCGACTCAGGCAGAGAGCACCGCACCGGAGAGCACCGCGGCAGAGAGCACTGCGGCGGAGAGCACCGCAGCGGAGAGTACCGCGGCGGGTGAGACTGTTCTTGGCACGACGGCCGAGGTGCCGCAGATCATATTTGACGAGACGCAGACTTCGATGCTGAAGCCGATCGACGCGGTGCTCCTTACCGAGTATCTGACGAGAAGGTATTACGATCCGACGGATGCCATCACCTACTGGACGACCATGTACTACTATCTCTCCGTGTACGGTCCGCTGGTTTCGGGTGCCTCCTACACGGATCTTGAGGACGGACAGTACCTGGTGCTCGGCGCGGATGCGATCCGTGAGACCGGAAGAGCAATCTTCGGGGAGACCGCGGCAATGCCGGAGATCCCGGAGACGATCCACAGGATCACTCTGCATGAGGACGCCTACTATTATGTCAAGATGGACCCGAGACCCCAGTCTGTTCCGGAGCTTGTGAGCGGCATCGTCAATGCCGACGGAACCTGCGACATCGTTGCAAGGCTCTGCGACACAAACGGCCGGGCTCTGTGCGTGGAGAGCTTCCACCTTGTGCCCAAGACTGCCGTCAACAGCCTTTTAGGGGTCGAATACTACTACACGATATCCTCCGTAGGACTCGGATGAAGGATTAAGGAGTCTAAATGAACTTAAAATTAACAAAGGAAGCAGCAAAAGCCCTGGAGATCGCGGAGAGGGAGGCCTCTTATTCGCAGAGCTCAGGCATAGGGACAGAGCATCTTCTCATGGGATTATTAAAGGCGACGAAGGGGACAGCTTCGTCGCTTCTTTCAGATGCGGGGATCACGCCGGAGAAGCTGGCCGGCCTGATCGAAAAACTGGTCTCCTCGGGAGACACTGTCCTGATCAAGGAAAAAAGCGGTCTTACACCCCGGGCGGAGAGCGTGATGAGCGAGAGCGAGTCGCTGGCCGCCTCTTTCGGCGCGGAGCTGATCGGCACGGAGCACATCCTGCTCGCACTGCTTCGTGACACGGACTGCGTGGCGACCCGTCTTATGCACACGATGGGGATCGATATCCGCCGCATGTACGGGGACACGATCGTCGCGATGGGCATGGAAGGCATGTTCGACGAGAAGGACCTCTTCAGCGGACGCGCCATGCGGAGCTCCGCAGGGGCGACGCCGACCCTGAATGCCTACAGCCGGGACCTCACCGCCCTCGCCTCGGAGGGCAGGCTTGACCCTGTCATCGGGCGGGAGAAGGAGATCACGAGAATCATACAGATCCTGAGCCGCCGGAATAAGAACAACCCCTGTCTGGTCGGTGAGCCGGGCGTCGGCAAGTCCGCCATCGTGGAGGGGCTGGCGCAGCGCATTTCCATGGGCCTCGTCCCGGAAAATGTCAGGGGAAGACGCGTCCTTATGCTGGATCTTGCCGGCATGGTCGCGGGCTCCAAGTACAGGGGCGAGTTTGAGGAGCGCATCAAAAATATTGTCCACGAGGCATCGGAGAACCGCAACGTTCTTCTTTTTATCGATGAGCTCCACACGATCATCGGTGCCGGCGGCGCGGAGGGCGCGCTGGACGCCTCCAATATTTTAAAGCCCTCCCTGTCCAGAGGGGAGATCCAGCTGATCGGCGCGACGACTGCCGACGAATACCGGAAATATATCGAGAAGGACGCGGCTCTCGAGCGGCGTTTTCAGCCTGTGAATGTCGAGGAGCCCTCCCGGGAGGAGACGATCGCGATCCTCACGGGTCTTAAGCCGCTCTACGAGCGTCATCACGGTGTGAAGATCCTCGATGAGGCGATCTCCGCAGCGGTGGACCTCTCGGAGCGCTATTTAAATGACAGGCGGCTCCCGGACAAGGCCCTCGACCTCATAGACGAGGCATCCTCCAAGGTACAGCTGGGGGATTACGGGAGAAATGCAGGCGCATCCCGCCTGGAAATGAAGATCCGGGAACTCAAGGCGAAAAAAGAAGACTGCCTGCTTGCCGGGGACCTTGCGGGGGCAAGGGAATCCCAGAATGAGCAGGAAGCCCTCGAGGCCGAGCTCGAGAAAGAGAAGAAAAAGCTCGGCGCGGGGAACAGGAAGAAGGAAGTGGGCGAGCAGACGGTCGCCGCCGTTGTCGCGGACTGGACGGGAATTCCCGCCGCGCGGCTCACGGAATCCGAATCAAGGCGCCTTGCAAAACTGGAGGACAAGCTCCATGAGCGCGTGATCGGGCAGGATGAGGCGGTGAAGGCCGTCGCAGCCGCCGTGAAGCGCGGCCGGGCAGGTCTTCGGGATCCCAGGCGGCCGATCGGGTCATTTTTATTCCTCGGACCGACCGGTGTCGGCAAGACGGAGCTCTCCAAGGCAGTCGCGGAGGCGGTGTTCGGCTCGGAGAAGAACATGATCCGTGTCGACATGTCGGAGTATATGGAGAAATACAGCGTCTCGAAGATGATCGGATCGCCGCCCGGCTACGTCGGATACGACGAGGGCGGCCAGCTCTCCGAGCAGGTGAGAAGGCACCCCTACAGCGTGATCCTATTCGACGAGATCGAGAAGGCGCATCCGGATGTCTTCAATATACTGCTGCAGGTGCTGGACGAGGGCCGTATCACCGAGGCCCACGGAAAAAAGGTGGACTTTAAGAACACCTGCATCATCATGACGTCAAACGCGGGCGCAAAGGCCATCGTGGATCCGAAGCGTCTCGGCTTCGGCGCGCGGGATGACGCGAAGAAGGACTATGAGCGGATGAAGAGCGGCGTCATGAATGAGGTGCAGCGCATTTTCCGCCCTGAGTTCCTGAACCGTATCGACGAGATCATCGTATTCCACGCGCTGGGAATCGCGGAGGCGGAGCAGATCGCCGTGCTGATGCTGAAGGAACTTCAGGACCGCGCGAAGAAAGAACTGGATCTCACGCTCAAGGTGACCCCGCCGGTCAGAAAATTCCTCGCGAAGGAGGGATTCTCCGAGAAATACGGCGCAAGACCGCTGAGACGCGAAGTCCAGGAGAAACTCGAAAACCCGATGTCCGATCTCCTGATCCGCGGCGCGATCGCGCGCGGCGACACGGTGACCGTGAGGCTCCGGGGCGATAGAATTGCATTTTTCAGAGATGATGTCGAGATCCCTTACTGACCGAACCCGGGAGGCACTATGGCTGTCAAGAAGAAAACGGTATTTTTCTGCCAGAACTGCGGGTATGAATCCGCAAAATGGATGGGGCAGTGCCCCGCCTGCCATGAATGGAATTCGTTCGTCGAGGAGCCGAAGGAGAAGGCTGCCGCGGGGAGCGGCATAAGGAGAAGAGGGACGGCCTCAAAGCCGGTCCTTCTCCGCGATGTCTCGTCTCTTGAAAATGAAAGAACCCTCGTCGGCATGCCGGAATTTGACCGCGTGCTGGGCGGCGGCATCGTGAAAGGCTCGCTGGTCCTCATCGGCGGCGATCCGGGTATCGGAAAATCCACGATCCTGCTGCAGGCGGCGGAGCTTCTGGCGGCGAAGGGAAAGAAAATCCTCTATATTTCGGGAGAGGAGAGTCTGGCCCAGATCCGCATGAGGGCGGAACGGCTGGGGGCGATCCCGGACGGCCTCTTTCTCTTCTGCGAGACAAATCTCGGGGATATCAGGGAAGTGATCGAGACGGAGAAGCCTGATATCTGCGTGGTGGACTCGATCCAGACCATGTTCAACGAGGAGGTGGCCTCGGCGCCGGGCTCGGTGTCCCAGGTCAGGGAGTCCACGAATGTTCTAATGATGCTGGCCAAGGGGCTGGGGGTTTCCATTTTTATAGTGGGACATGTGACCAAGGAGGGCGCCGTGGCGGGTCCCCGCGTGCTGGAGCACATGGTCGATACGGTACTGTACTTCGAGGGGGACCGCTATGCCTCCTATCGTATATTGAGGGCGGTGAAGAACCGCTTCGGCTCGACCAATGAGATCGGCGTGTTTGAAATGCGGGAGGCAGGTCTTGCGGAAGTGCCGAATCCCTCGGAATATATGCTGAGCGGAAGGCCCGAGCATGCTTCGGGATCGGTTGTCGCCTGTACGATCGAGGGGACTAGGCCGGTTCTCGTGGAGATCCAGGCCCTGGTGGCAAGGACCGCCTTCGGAGTTCCGAGGAGGACCGCGGCGGGATGCGACTACAACAGGGTCAACCTGCTGCTGGCGGTGCTCGAGAAGCGCTGCGGACTTGATATGAGCAGCTGCGATGCCTACATTAATATAGCGGGCGGGATCAGGCTCAATGAGCCGGCGCTCGACCTGGGGATCGTGCTGGCGGCGGCTTCAAGCCTCCGGGACATTGAAATCCCGGAGAGCGTGTGCGCTTTCGGTGAGGTGGGCCTTGCCGGAGAGGTGAGAGCGGTCGGCCAGGCGGAGAACCGTGTCCGGGAGGCGAAGCGTCTCGGGTTTAAGAGGGTGATCGTCCCCAGGGCCAATATGGCCGGCCTTAAGAAGATCGGGGATATCGAGATCGTGCCGGTGGAGACGGCGAGAGAGGCGATTTTTGCGGCCGAAAAAAAACTTTGAAAATATTGAAAAAAAGGCTTGCAATTCCTTTGAACATCTGTTAATATACCATCTGCACCGCAAAAGCGGGGACGCGACAGAGCGGTGCAGAAAAAAACTTCTAAAGAAAATCAAAAAAGTGCTTGACAAACAAAAGCGACTGTGATATCTTATAGAAGTTGCGGCTGACAAAGCCGAGCACATTGATAACTGAACAGTGATACACATATAAGACTCGAAAATTCTTTACAGTTTCGTGAAACGGAACAAACCAAAGTAAGTAAGGAAACGGGACA
>ONHA01000071.1 GCA_900317515.1 uncultured Eubacteriales bacterium | reverse complement strand
GTCGGTCCGGAGAAGGTTGTAGGGGAGTATCAGAGGATGGTCCTCCGGGCACTTTGAGGTGCCTCGGGCGGCTGAATGCGTATGAAGAAAAATAAGAAGCTCACGGTGCAGACCGGTCTTATCATTTCCGTAATGTCGCTTCTCATGATTCTTGCGATCTGTTTCATAACATCATACGGGTCAAGGCAGATATTTCTTGAGACCAACAATATGGCGCTCGAAAGGAACCTGGAACGATACAGGTATCTGCATATGAACGAGCAGGTCGCGGACCGGGTGCTTAATGAGTGGCAGCTCAATCAGGATGCGATCAATGACCTGACGATTGAAAATGACGAGATCTACTCGGGCTATGTGCGCGGTTTTCTGTCGGTAAGTTCGCTCCTTTCCGTGATTGATTCTGACATGCTGGAGAGCTCGTCGGGAGAGGATCGGATCTTCCTGCTGAGGGCAATGTATGATGCAGCGGCGGCGCGTTTTGACGAGGAGCGCAAGGAAAACGGATATGACAGTATCTACTGCGTGGATGTGAGCGATCCGAATAATATCGTATTGCTGATGGAAAGTTCTCGTCAGTCGGAAATGACCGGGGAACGCGGCCTCGGAACGGTTCAGGGTGTGGATGCGAAATTATACAGCAGAGCGTTTGAGGCTTTTGAGACGGAGGGAAGCAAGGCCGCGGATGAAACCTTTTTCCAGCAGCTGCATGTAAGAGACTACGATACATTTTACTACATGGCCTATAAGCCGATTATTGTTGACGGAGCAATAAAATATATCCTGGCCATCGAGTGCGACTGGTCTGATTTTGCAAGAATCCTTAACAGAAACCTGATGCAGGTACTGCTGCTTGGTGTTGCGGTCATGCTTGTGACGAGCGGGCTGATCATGCTTTTCATTTTCAGAAAGGCGGTTAAACCCCTTGTGGAAGTGAATGACGGAGTTCGCGAGTACATTGAGAGCAAGGACAGCGATGCGGCAGTGCGGAGGATGTCGGGGATCAAGGCGCGAAATGAAGTCGGAAGGCTCGCGGACAGCTTCTCTGAAATGTCAACGGAGATCGACCGCTACACGAAGGAGGTCCGCCAGCTGACCGGAGAGAAGGAGAGAGCCGAGGCGGAGCTTAACCTTGCGGCGAGGATTCAGTCGAGCATGCTTCCGACGGAGTTCCCGGTGAGGCCCGAGCTCACGCTCTTCGCCTCGATGGACCCGGCGAAGGAGGTCGGCGGAGATTTCTATGATTTCTTCTTTATTGACGAGGAGCATCTGGGGCTTGTCATCGCCGATGTGTCCGGCAAGGGAGTGCCGGCCGCGCTCTTTATGATGATGTCCAAAATCCTGCTGAAGAATCATGCAATGACCGGCTTGTCTCCGGCGGAGGTCCTGAACCGGACGAACCTGGGTATCTGTGAGAACAACAGAAACAATATGTTCGTCACCGTGTGGTTCGGAGTTCTTGATATCGCCACCGGGCATGTGACCGCCGCCAATGCGGGGCATGAGTATCCGATGATACGAAAGCCGGACGGCACGTTTGAGATTATGAAGGACCGGCACGGATTCGTGCTCGGGGCTCTCAGGAGGAAGCGCTACACGGAGTACGAGTTCGATATCGAGCCCGGCGGGACGCTTTTTGTATACACGGACGGCGCGGCGGAGGCCACGGACCGGGACAACAGGCTGTTCGGCACGGAGCGGATGCTCGGCGCGCTGAACCTTGAGCCGGCGGCTTCTCCGGAGGTGCTGCTAGGCAATATGAAGTCGGCGATCGACGGGTTTGTCGGAGAGGCGCCGCAGTTTGATGATCTGACTATGCTTTGCATCAAATATAACGGTAAAAAGGAGGAAGAGAGATGACGATCACAATGAACAGGGACGGGAAGGAGCTTACGATCGCGATTGAGGGGAGACTCGACACGATCACATCACCCGAGCTTGAGAGGCAGCTTGAGCCGGCGCTTCAGGGTGTGGAGAAGCTTATTTTCGATTTTGAGAAGCTTGTTTTTATTTCGAGTGCCGGGCTGCGCGTCCTGCTGTCTGCGATGCAGATCATGGAGAAGCAGGGTGAGATGAAGGTCCGGAACGTGTGCCCGGAGATAATGGAGGTCTTCGAGCTGGTCGGGTTTGCGGACGAGCTTGGGGTTGAGTGAGGTTTTGAGCGGGTTTAGTTGGAGGTGAGAGACCCCCGTCCGGGTGGACGGGGGTTTTTGACGTTGTGGGGACGGTGAGACGGTTTTCATTTTTTTGAAAATGTGTGCAACTTCTGTGATATGCGAGGGATTATACTTGCGTTCGTAAACAAAACAAATAAAAAATTTCCCGCCGGAAAGACGGCGGATGCATTGAAAAAGGAGTTGTAACCATGAAAAGAAAAGTTGTATGTGCACTGATTGCTTCCACGGCGGCTGTACACGCGGAGGTCCTCCCGACCACGATGGTCTCGGAGGAGGCCGCTTCGGAGGAGGCACCGGAAGAGACCGCTGAGAGCCTTGCAGAGGCAGAAAGCGAAGAGGCAGAGGCCGAGAGTACGGAGGCAGGGGCCGAGAGCGCGGAGGCTGAGAGCGCGGAGGCTGAGAGCGCGGAGGCTGAGAGCCCGGAGGCGGAGGCCGGGAACGAAGAGACAAAGACTGTTAAGGAAGAGGCAGTTGTCGAAGATGAGTCCGCCGGGGCTCAGGCGGTCGGCGCGGCTTCTGCGATCGCGACGAAGACAGCGGCGAAGCCTGCAGAGGATGATAAGACACGCAGCCTTGACGAAGAGTTCTTCGACGGCAAGGAGGGAATCTACAGGAAGGAAAACGATATTGAGGAGACGGCCTCTGTACTGGATGCCATCAAGGCGAGAACGAAGGTGGTGGTCGAGGACGCGATTGGTTTTATCGTCGGTAAGGTGGATTACCTGGGCCTCGCCGGCGGAACCCTGAAAGAACTGATTGTGGAGGCCTATGGTCTCGGTTCTGAAGAACCGACCAGGGCAATCGAAAAGAAACTGGACGATCTGGATTTTAAAATGGATCTTATCGAAGCGTCCATCAAGAGACATACCGGCAATATCATCGCTCTTAATTCGCTCGGAGGTTTATTTGGTACGCTGAAAAGCAGAGCAGAATCGCTGGGTACGAAAGTCAAGGATATCTACCACCTCTACAACGTGGGTAAAATCACCAGAGAAGAGAAGCTTGCAAGAATCGGCGAACTCTACAGCAGCTCTGAGTACACGGCCGCAGTGAATGCCTTCAATGATGCGACAAAGGCATATGTGGGAGATATGAGCATTGAACTGGGTAAAGTCAGTATTTTCGGCGCAGCCTACAACAAGCAGGCTGAGGATAAGATGTTCTCCGGTGAAGTAATTGATGCGGTCACGCCGTATCTTGTGCGTCAGATGACCACATATATTAGGGCCTATGGTGCGATCAACGAGGTCCTTGACGCATATCAGCTCTCAAAGGGACTCGAGTTTGGGACATCTTCCCGCGAATCTCTGGATCAGAAAATGAAGACCGTGATGGGAAGATACGAGGAGTTCTACAATACTGACCGGGATGTCTTCATCGACGG
>ONHA01000014.1 GCA_900317515.1 uncultured Eubacteriales bacterium | reverse complement strand
CCTGACGCGCCGGTCCCCGGTACAGATGATGCCCTTCGGCTTGTTCAGCATGAGATACAGGTGCTCGTCGTCTGACTTCACCACTTCCCTGCCGGAGACGAAGACCCTGTCCTTCGGGCCTATGCGCCCGCCTATGCTGGCCGTCACGGTTTTTCCCTCCGGATCACCGTACTTCTGCACGGTCACTTTGCCCTCCGCAAGGAGCCTGTCGGCCTCCCGGCGCGAGCAGAAGCCCGCGCTGCTGATAAATTTGTTTAATCGCACTTCTTCATCCATTTTTAATTTACCTTTCTTCCTTAAGCGCCTCAAAGTTATGTCCAAGGTAACAAATACACCAATCTATTTTATCATTTAACTACCTAAAAATCAAACCATAGTAAAAACTTAAGAAAACCTTAACGGATTCGCCCTTTTCTTTACTCATTCAAAGTGATATGATAGGTCCCGGGTTAATTGAACCCATGGGGAGAATAAAGAAATGAATGAAAAGAGGCGTTTTTCTATTTTGAAAGAACGGCGCCGCGAAGCACTGATGCTCATTGGCTTTGCAGCGGCGGCTGTTCTTCTTGTGTATCTTGCAGGCAACCGCAGCAAACCGCCGGACACCGGCCAGACGGTCACGGAGTCCCGCACGGATTCAGCACCGCCGGGCACTCTTGAAAATAAAGACATTAAGCTCGACCCGACCGCCATTCCGAAGAGGCCCGACCTCTCCTTCTGGCAGGTCGACAGCGAAGGATGGCTCTACACCAACACGGACGGCAAAACCTACTCATCCACCTGGGAGACCGTGGACGGGCAGCTCTACTATTTCAAGGAGAACGGGCGCTTCGCCACAGGCTGGACCGTGATCGACGGGGCGACCTACCTCTTCGATCCGGCCGGAAGAATGTTCCGCGACATGTGGACAAGCAGTCCCGACGGCAAGCTTTACCGGCTCTCCGCGGACGGCGCGGCCGTGACCGGCTGGTATACGGAGTCCGACGGCAGGGTCTTCCACATGGCCTCCGACGGTTCCGTGCAGTACGGCTGGCAGGAGATCGACGGGAGCCGCTATTATCTGGGCGGCGACGGCGTTCTCGTAACAGGCTACCGGGAGATCGACGGCAGCCACTACTACTTCACCGAAAGCGGGAAAATGCACACCGGCTGGATCGACCTTGCAGACGGCACCCACTATTTCTACGATGACGGCACCATGGCGGTCGGTCTTGTCACCCTCGGGGAGACGATGTACGCATTCACCGCGGACGGAGCCATGCTCCACGGCATGCAGACGTTCGACGGAGCCCACTACTACTTCGGAGACGACGGTGCCCGGCAGTCGCCCTCACCTTCGATGACGGCCCCGGAGAATACACCCACGCGATCCTCGATCTTCTGGAGCGCTACCACGTGAAGGCAACATTCTTCATGATCGGTATGGAAGTTGAAAAATACGCCGACGCAGTCAAGCGCGAGCACGACATGGGCATGGAGCAGGGCAACCACACCTGGGACCACAAGACGCTCACCCATCTGACTCCGCCTGACATTGCAAAGGAGATCACCTCGACAAACGATGTGATAAGGTCCATCACCGGCCAGAATCCGACGGTCTTCCGTCCGCCGGGCGGAGGCACCAACGCAAATGTCCAGGCCACCTCCCAGGGCATGCCGCTCATCCTCTGGAATATCGACACGGTCGACTGGGAGACGCGGGATGCGCAGAATACCTACAATATCGTCATGAATGAGGTCGGAGACGGAGATATCATCCTGATGCATGAGATTTACGACTCCTCCTACGATGCGGCGTGCATGATCATTCCGGATCTCCTCCGCCGCGGATACCAGCTCGTAACGGTAAGCGAACTGGCAAAGCTGAAAGGCGTCGACCTGAAAGCCGGAGGCGTCTACTCCTACTTCTAAGCAGCAAAAAACCGGGCAGAACAGCGAATGTTCTGCCCGGTATATTTTTGTGTTTATTATGAGGCCTTAGCCTTCTCCTCCGCATCGGCGGAAGCGGCTTTCTCCTGCACGGAGGCGATCATCTCTGCGATCTCGCCATCCTGCATCAGGGAATCGGCAAGCCCGGTGACCTGGCCGTCGGAGGCGCCCTGAACCATGATTTTAAGCGCTCCGTTTGCATTTCTCTTAAGATAGAGCCAGGAGAGACCGTAGTGCGTCACATACTGCGTCTCATTCTTATAGTCATAGGAGACAAAGGCGATATAGTCCTCTCCGTTTCCGCGCACGCCGTCCCGGAGCAGCACCTTTACGTTCGAGTAGGCCGTGCGGTCATCGCGCACGGAAGCCTTCTCCTCCTCCGTAAGACTGTCGACCATAGAAAGAACAGAGTCAAGATCCTGTCTCCCGACTGCGGCAAAGTAACCGGTCACGAGATTCGAGGCATCCTCCCGGGATTTCTCCGCAGCGGCAGCCCTGCTCTCTTCGGCAGCTCTGCTCTCCTCGACGGCTTTCCTGCTCTCCTCGGCAGCTTTTTTGCTCTCCTCGGCGGCCGCTGAGGAATCATCCTTCTTCACAGCCGAAGAAGGATCACTCTCATCCGCCGCTTTGCTCTGAGAGTCCTGTTTCCCCCTGCTTTCAGCGCTTACGGTGCTCTCCGTGACCGGCCGGTCTCCGGCCGCTTTGCCCGATTCGCCGTCCAGGCTCCTCGTCATCGCGCGGACGCCGAAGAAAAGTGCCGCAAGCACAATAAGGATCGCCGCTATCAGCATAAGATAGCGCAGATTGTCGGAAAGCCATTCCCTGAATGAATCCAATGCCGTAATTTCCTTTCTTTCCTCTGAACCGTCCGTCCCTTTGAAAGCGGCGCGGTTCAGGAATGCATCCTCCAAGGACCGCCGGTCACTCGGCACTTGAAAAGATGCGGGTCAGTGTTTATTATTGCAGCAGGTCTCTCATGCTGTCAAGACTGAGCAGGATCGTTGAGCTGTTGTGAAGAAGCGCCGACGTTGTCGGCGGGATTACACCGAAAGCCCCAAGCAGGATAAGTCCCAGGTTAAAGCCGATGATAAATCTGTAGTTTCGGTCGATTCTTCTCATGAGGAGCAGCGAGAGCTCTCTCAGCGTGAGGAGCATGGTGAGATCTTCCGACGATACGGTGATATCCGCCACTTCTCTTGCGATGGCAGCCCCCTCGGCGATGGCGATTCCGGCATCCGCCTCGGAGAGCGCAGGCGAATCATTGACGCCGTCTCCGACCATGATGACCTTGCGGCCGGCTTCATGCTCCGCTCTGACAAAAGCGGCCTTGTCCTCCGGCAGCACCTCCGCATGATATTCGTCGACGCCGACACTGTCCGCTATCGCCCTCGCAGTACGCTCATTGTCACCGGTCATCATGCAGACCTTTGTGATGCCGAGCGCATGAAGCTTTTTCACGACATCGGCCGCCTCGGCTCTGAGCGGATCCTCGATGCAGATAACTGCCGCGAGTCTCCCGCCGATCGCGAGATAGAGGTGCGAGTATTCAGCCGGCAGCGCATCGATATCCGCGTCATCCGGGACAGCGACGCCTTCGTCCTCCAGAACAAAATGACGGCTTCCGATCACCACCTTGTCGCCGGTCACCGTACTTGCGATGCCGTGCGCCACGATATACTCGACCCTGCTGTGCCTCTCCTCATGGACAAGTCCTCTCCTTTGAGCCTCATCCACGACCGCATTCGCCATGGAATGCGGATAGTGCTCCTCCAGGCAGGCAGCCAGGCGGAGCATTTCATTTTCATCGCCGCCGTCAAAAGTGATCACCTTTGCGACCCGCGGGGAAGCGTATGTCAGGGTTCCGGTCTTGTCGAAAATGACCGTATCCGCCGACGCCACCGCCTCCAGGAACTTTCCGCCCTTGACCGTGATGCCGTGCTTGCCGGCTTCCCGCATGGCTGCAAGGAAGGACAGCGGCATCGCCAGCTTAAGCGCGCAGGAGAAATCGACCATCAGGATCGACATCGTCCGCGTGATGTTTCCGGTGAGCAGCCAGGTGAGCACCGTTCCCCCGAAGCTGTAGGGAACCAGTCTGTCTGCCAGATGGGACGCACGGCTCTCGGAAGCTGATTTCAGCTTCTCGGAGACCTCGATCATCTGTGCAATGCGGTCATAACGGCCTGTACCGGAGATCTTTGCGGTCCTGACGCATATCTCACCCTCGTCGACGACCGTTCCGGCATAGATGTAAGCGCCTTCCGTCTTTCTCACCGGCATGGATTCGCCCGTGATCGAGGCCTGGTTGATCATCGCCTCGCCGCGGACCACGACGCCGTCAAGCGGGATCATGCTGCCCATGCGGACGACAAATTCATCCCCGACTTCCATGCTCCTGACAGGGACAAGGACTTCCGTCCCGTCCTTCACGGCCCATACCTTATCGACATTGAGGGACAGTGTGCTTGCAAGGTCCGCCACGGACTTCTTGTGCGTCCACTCCTCCAGGATATCGCCGATCTTAAGCAGGAACATGACCGAGGAGGCCGTATTCACATCGCCCCGCAGCATGGCTGCCGTGATCGCCGCCGCATCGAGGACCGGCACTTCGAGCCTGCCCTTTGCGAGGCATCTCACGCCTTTTCTGACATAGCGGAACGCTCTGATACCCGCCATTACCCTGCGAACGGGGAACGGCACAAGGAATCTTCTGAAAAGTCTCCGGCTGATCACCCAGAACAGCCTGTCCTGGTACTCGTGGTTCAATGCCCGGCTCGTGTGTTCCGGCACCAGGCTTTCATTTTCGGAAAATGAAAACACCGAAAGAGCGGAAAGGAGCTCCTCCCTTCCGCACGTATACCGAATGATCGCGTCGCCCGTCCGCTCAAAGACGCGGACATCAAGGATACCCGGCCTGGATTTCAGATAATATTCCAGAATATCCGCCTCCCCGATGCTTATCCGCGGGCGTTCCGCATGCACACGAAGCCTTCCTTTCGCTTCATGCAGGATGCGGAATTTCATTTTGCCCCCTCCGGAAGCTCAGGGCAGTCGCAGGACTTATCCTCAATGACTTCTGTGCTCTCTTCGGCGATCTTCTCGTTGATGGCCTTTGCGTCTGCCAGAATGTCATCGGCGTTCTCACGAACCTTATCAACGGTCTCCATGACCTTGTCCTTGCCGCGAAGAGCCGCCGCCGTCACATGCGTATAAGCCTTCTTCGCGTCGCGGCTCGTCAGAACCGAGATGCCTGCCGTGCCGAAAAGCACGCCGCCTGCAAAGAGACCGATTTTTCCCCAGTCAAACTTCATTGTATAAATCCTCCGTAGATATAATAGTAAGAAGCCATACGGCTTCATATTACAATATACTCATCGGAAATACGTTTATCCACTCCGTTCGGACCGGTCATTTCAGGTTTTTTTATATATATCCGAGGAAAAACGGCCTCAAAAAGAAAATGTGCCGGTCTTCTGTTCGACCGGCACTTCCCTCTGTGTCTGACAGGAGTCGAACCCGCGCACCTGGAACCGGAATCCAGTGCTCTATCCACTGAGCTACAGACACATATTCCTTAAAACAGCCTGCCTATAAGGCAGGCTGTCAGGATGGAGATAATGAGATTCGAACTCACGGCCTTTCGGATGCGAACCGAACGCTCTCCCACTGAGCTATATCCCCACGCACAAGAGGTATAATAACGCATCCGAAAGAAATTTGCAAGCCCTTTTTTTAAAATGATAGCAACTATTCACCTTAACCGGCGATGACGATCCGGTCCGTCTCTCTCACGTAGCGGTAGATCCTGTTTGAGAGGATGTCGCCCAGCGGAACCTCGCTGTGGTTGATGGCCGCAACCATCTCTGCAAGGTGGTCTGCCGACACATCCGGGCGGTCCGGAAGCAGGATCACCTCATGGATACTGCTCGGGATAACGTAGAGATCAGCGCTAAGAAGCTCGCTTAAGGACCTGATCGGATCAAGGTCCAGCATGGCCGCAGCCCCGAAGGTCTTCCCCTTTGTCGTCAGGACAAACATCTCGGGCGGAGCCTCCTCCGGGATCTCATCCTTAAGGAAGAAATCCTTCGGGCGGTCGGCCTTCACGGCCATCTCCTCCAGCTCCTGCCTAAGCCCCTTTATCACCTCTCCGATGCCCGAGAGCTCGCCCGGCTCGTATTTTTTCATGTTCGCCTCGGCGTCCGCATAAACCTCGTCGAAGGATCTGCCCCAGGTCTCAAGCTCGCGCTTCCTCACCGGGCAGGTCGCGTTCGGGATCCCGAACCCCTCGACTTCAAGATAAAGGCAGGCGGCCAGGTCCAGATAGTCCCTGTAGGGCATATCAGAGAGCCTCTCGACGTTCATGGCTCTGTTCAGGAGCCTGATCCTGAGCCTGTGCTTTATTTCCTCATATTTTGAGAGGCAGCCCACATCGACCATCCCCGGGACCCGGTAGTCTCTGTAAAACTGAGCAACTTCCTCCGCAATCTCATCCATACTCTTCCCCGCTGTATACTGCTCGTAGAAATCCGTCAGAGGGATCGTGGGGGACAGATTGGTGTCCGGGCTGAACACGGTGAGTCCGTCATAGGTGATCCCGTTTACCTTCACATAGCGCTTTATGGAGATCTCCGAAGCGTCTTTCAGAAGATCCGAAACTTTCTTTTTCAGTGTTTCCTTAAAGATGTCGTATTCCATGATAATTTCCTTTCTTTGCATAAAAATAAAACAGCAAAAAGAAATGCTGCCTGCATGCAAAAAAAGGGAAAAAGGATAAGATACAATCAAAAAATATTAACGCCTCCCCTGCAGGGGAGGCGTATAACATCATACTCTCGAAAGATATTCAGCGGTTCTGGTGTCGATCTTGACCTTGTCGCCGATATTGACAAAGAGCGGAACCTGAATCGTGGCACCCGTCTCAACGGTTGCCGGCTTGGAAGCGCCCTGAGCGGTGTTGCCCGCGAAGCCCGGCTCCGTGTCGGTAACTTCGAGTTCGACAAAGAGCGGCGGCTCGATGGAGAACACGTTGCCGTTGTAGGAGCAGACCTTAACGGTGTCGTTTTCCTTCACGAACTTCATCGCATCACCGATGATGTCCTTGTTGATCATGATCTGCTCATAGTTTTCGGGATCCATGAAATAGTAGAGATCTCCGTCATTGTAGAGATACTGCTGGTCCTTGCGGTCGATACGGGCGGCCGGGAACTTTTCGGTCGGACGGAACGTCTTCTCGACGACGCCGCCGTTGATAACATTTCTCATCTTTGTGCGGACGAACGCAGCACCCTTACCGGGTTTTACGTGCTGAAACTCCACGATCTGCATAACCTGTCCGTCAATCTCAAGCGTTAAGCCGTTTTTAAAATCACCTGCTGAAATCATTGGCATTCCTCCTTAAAAGTGTACGTTCATTTTAATATAAAACCTTCGGATATGCAAGCACATGTTTTACACAAAATCATCCGATCCGGTCTCTTCCAGTATTTTTCCGGCAATTTCCGCCGGCTGAAGGCCGTCCGTGGCGACGATCCGGCCTGCGGCCTCCGTATAAGCCGCCCTTCGGGTCTCCATGAGCTCGCTGATTCCCTCGACCGAGTACCGGCCGCGGATATTCGGACGGTTCTTGATGCCGCCCTTTAAGCGCTCGTAGATCGTCTCCGGTGAGGCGGTCAGAAGCACGATCGTCCCGAGCCCCCGCATGAGGACCCGGTTGCGCTCTCTTAGCACGGCGCCGCCACCGCAGGAGACGAAGCCTCCTTCTCTCCCGCAGAGCCCGGCGAGGAACTCCGTCTCCATATCCCGGAAGGCCTCCTGCCCGCGCGTCTCAAAGATCCGGCTGATCGGCATGCCCTCAGCCTTCTCGATGTTCTCGTCCATCTCGATGAGCGGGAGGTCTCTCATCTTCTTCAGAGCTCTTCCCACGGAGGATTTTCCGGTTCCCATAAAACCGATGAGGAAAATGAACCCCTTTCGCTCCCTCGCCTCATGGATCCTTATAAGCTCCTTTCGCATCTCCCCGGCATCGATCTGGCCGGGAGCGCTCGCGCGCCCCTTAAGGGAGGCAAAGGTCAGGCAGGAGCCGAACACTTCTCCGTGCGTCCTCGTGATGCGGCCCTTCTCCCCCATCGCGATCAGGATGAAGGGGACCGAAAGCGCCTTCCCGGCAAGCTCTGCCGCTCTCAGGATCTCGTCGACATCGGATCCGCTCTCCGGCATGAAAGCTCCCTTAGCGATCGCCGCGCCGCTCTCTTCCATCTTCCGGAAGCTCTCCGCGATCTCCTCCGCCTTCGGGGTCTTCCTAAAGTCATGCCTCGAAAATACAACCGGGACGCCGGCAGCCCTCGCGCGCTCCGCTATCTCCTTCGCCGTGGTCCTGGCAAATTCGATATCGATAAGATCGATACAGCCGCTCTTTAGAGCCCGGGCGAGGACTCCCGCATAGACCTCGTCGGTGACCTCAAGGAGGCCGCCCTCCGCGCCTGTCCGCAGCGTAAAGAGGATCGGGCCGTCAAAGGCCCGTCTCACATCGGAGAGGAGCTTTTCAAGGCCGCCCTGAGCCTCCTCCGCGCAGCCGCCTGCTGACAGAAATGCATCGATGCGGAGCTCGATGAGATCAGCCTGGCCTTTTGCGGCCTCCGCATTTCGGACGATCTCCTCCGGGTCCGTATCCGTGACAGGCACCGCGATCTTCGGGATCCCTGTGCCGAACGTGACGTTTTTGATGGTTAATGTTTTCATTTTTTTATCCATGTGTTACAATATACCGCAAATTAAAACCTGTTTACTTACAAAGGAGCAGCCATGCAAAATTATTATCTCATCGGCGACCCTGTATCCCACAGCCTCTCGCCGGCCATGCACAACACCGCGTTCTCCCTCCTTGGGATCGACGCTCATTACGGGCTCGTCACCGCGGGCGTTCCGGAGCTTAAGGACGCCGTCTCCCGGCTCCTCGCCGAAGGCGCCTCCGGGTGGAACTGCACGATGCCCGTCAAATCCGCGATGTGCGGTCTCTGCGATGAGCTCTCGCTCGAGTCCCGGATCGGAGGCTCGGTCAACACCGTCAAAAATGTCGGCGGAAAGCTGCTCGGGGACACCACCGACGGAAGAGGCTTCCTCGATGCGGCTAAAGAGGCCGGATTCGCCGTGGAAAACGCCTCCCTGGTCCTCCTCGGAACCGGCGGTGCCGCCTCCGCGATCCTCATCGCATCGGCCCTTGCCGGAGCCGCGCACATCTCCGTCTTCTACAACCGCCCGGAATCGGGCCGTAAGGCGGAAGCGCTCGCCGAAAAGCTTTCGCCCCACTCCTCCTGCGGGATTGAAATTCTTCCCCTGGCCGACCAGGCTCTTCTTAAGGAGAAAATCGGGTCCTGCGGCCTCCTTGTCAACGCCTCGAGCGTGGGCATGAAAAAAGGCGGTGCCGAGGACGCCGGCTGTCTTGTGCCGGATATCTCCTTCCTCGCATCCCGCCCGGATGTCATGGACATCATTTATAACCCGCGCAAGACACCGCTTCTTTCGATGGCTGAGTCCGCCGGCTGCCGGACGGAAAACGGTCTTCCCATGCTTCTTCTGCAGGGAGCCGCCTCCTTCCGCATCTGGACCGGCCGGACCATGCCCGTCCCCGAAATCAGGCGTCTTGTTTTTGATGAGCCGCTAAGATAATATCGGCGATCTCCTCGTTTGTCTTCCCCTCGGTCGGGATCGTCATATCGGCGATCCTGACATAAGCGGGTTCCCTCTCCTTCAGCATCTTGAGGACGTGATCCGTAAGATCGTCATCCTGCAGCCAGGAGTGCTTGTCATTTTTCGAAATGCGCGCAACCGCCTGAGATGCCGGAATCTTAAGGTAATATACCTTCCCGAGCGCCTTCAGGTATGCATCATTCTGTTCCATGAGTGCGAGGCCGCTTCCCAGAACGATCACCGCGGGCTTTCCCTCCTCAATGAGGTCGTTCAGGGCAACCGTCTCCATCGCACGGTAATAGCTGTCACCAAACCGGTCGTAGACCTCCACAGGCTTCATTCCAAGCTTGCCGGAGACTTTCTTATCGACATCCACAAGGGGCAGATTCAGCTTCTTTGCGATGATCCTGCCGATTGTGCTCTTTCCCGAGCCCATAAAGCCCTCAAGAATAATATCGTTCATAATTCTCCCTTCCCCATCCGATTAGTTTCATGGTGAGCTCTCAAATGAGCTTCACCGCTTTTGGTCTTTCATCAGGCTTTCCAGAGGCCGTGCAGATTGCAGTACTCGTAGGCTGCCACATACTCTTCGCCATCGGCGAGCACAAACTTTGCGATCGGAGCCTCGCCCGGGGCAAGATTCTTTCTCATGACGCCCTTCGTGGTCTCGACCGCGATGAAATTGATATAGTGCTTCTCAAGCATCGGGTGCTCGACTTCGCCGACCTTGACCGTGATCTCGTTCCCGTTCACCGTGACGACCGGAACGTGCTTTTCATTTGCCGCATCGGTCGTGTTCGGGATGAGCTCCTTAAGCGGCTCACCGCAGCACTTCACCGGACATGTGCCTTTCTGAAGCAGTTCCACCATGTTTCCGCACTTTTCGCAGATAAAGATCTTCATAAAAGCCTCCTTATGAATTACTTGTAAGAGACCCTGTCTCTAATTTCTTCTATCATACTATGAAAATGAAAACTCCGCAACTGTATTTCACTTCGCCGCCTTCCCCGAGCGGAACGGGCGGGCAACCGTCCTGTTGAAGAACTCGATGAGCGGCCCCATGAAGAAGGCCGTCACGATCGTTCCGATGCCGGCCACGGCCCCGGTCAGGACGCCCAGCACCGTGCAGATCACATCCGTCGAGATGCGGGTGATCCTGAAATCCCACTTTTTCTCCCTGGAGAGGACCAGCGCGATCGCATCGTAGGTCGAGACCCCGAGATCCCCGGTAAAATAAAGAGCGGACCCGAAGCACATGATGACGATCCCGAGGATAAGAAATACCGCGCGGACCAGGACAGACGGATGCGGGATCAGACGTGCCCAGAGTGCAGAGGAGAAATCCACCACATATCCGAGAAGAAACAGGTTGATGAGCGTTCCGAGCCCGATCTTCGTCCTGTCCATAAAGAAGACGACCACCAGAAGGACCGCATTCACCAGCGAGTAGAAAAGGCCGTAGGAAAGAGGGACCAGATTGTTCAGCCCGTGGGCGAACACCTGAAAAGGATCCATCCCGAATCCCGAGAAATTGAAGAGCCCCACGCTGAAGCCGGCGACAAGAACCCCCGCCAGCGTCATAAGAAGCCTCCTCCTGCCCTCTTCACTCTTAAAAATGTTCATAACCTTATCCATAAAACACCTCATCTGCCGATGATCCTGAGAACATCGTTGTACATCACATAGACCATGAGAACGATCAGCGCCAGCGCCGCGGCCGACTGGACCGCCATCTCCACCTTCCGGTTGACCGGCTTTCCGGAGATCAGCTCATAGAGCAGGAAGACCAGTCTGCCGCCGTCCAGAGCGGGGATCGGCAGAAGGTTCATCACGCCCAGGTTGGCCGAGAGCAGTATGAGCAGGTTGACCATGTTGAGGAAGGTCATGAAGAAGCCCTCCTCCTTCACTTCCTCGTAGGTGGTTCCCACGATATCGACGACGCCGACCGGCCCGGACAGGTCCTCCGCTCCGAAGCGCCCCGTGAACATGCCTCCGAGAGACTTGATGACCGTCGTGATCCAGTAGCGGATCTCAATGAAGCTGTACTTGATGACGCCGATCGCGTTTGTCGGCACGCGCCCGAGATTGTAGGAAAAGCCTGTCAGCGCCTGGCGGCTCTCGTAGGGAACAAGTGTTGTCTCAAACGTATTCCCTTCCCGCTCGATCGTGAGCGTTACTTCCGATCCGTCCAGCGGGTGCGCCTCAAAGTAGTCGTGCATGGACTGGGCCGTCGTGATCTCATTTCCGTCGATCGCGGTGATGACGTCGCCCGCCTTAACGCCGGCCTCCGCCAGCGGAGATTTCTCTCCGACCGAATCGACATGGGCCGTCTCGGAGCTCAGTGTGTATGTGAGCCCCATCATGTAGCGGACATAGACATAAGGCGCAAACGAAGCCTTATATTTCTGCCCGTCACGGGTGTAGGACACAGTAACCGTATCGCTCTCCTTAAGGTCGTGGAAGGTGAACCAGTTCGCCACGTCGCGGCCGATATCGACATGGCCGCCCATGAACTCCGTGATCGTATCCCCGGGCCGGAGGCCTGCCTCGTAGGCGGGCGACTCCTCGGAAACCGCGACCACCTCGGCCGGATCGTAGCCGATCGCGCTCATGATGATCACCGCCCCGACAAAGGCGAGAATGAAATTAAAGAGCGGCCCGGCAAAAATGATGGCGATCCTCTTCCCGATGGATGCGCTCTGGAACGAGCCCTCCTCCGTGCGTCTTGCCTCGAGGGCATTCGGATCGTCCTCATCGAGATCGTCGTACATGCCTTTCATTTCACAGGAGCCGCCGAAGAGCAGCGCCTTGAAGGAGTAGCGGGTTCCGCCACGAACCGTGGAAAAAATGCGCGGCCCGAAGCCCATGGAGAACTCCACGACGTCGACGCCTGACATCTTCGCGACGATAAAATGCCCGAATTCATGAAACAGAATAAGGATTGAAAAGATCAGAAATGCAATGATCCATTTCATTAACAGATAAAACCTCCGTTGTCAGACTCTGATCAGCAGAATGGAAAGGAAATAGATGACCGGAGCCGTAAATATAACGCTGTCAAAACGGTCCAGGATCCCGCCGTGGCCCGGAATCAGGTCCCCGTAGTCCTTGATACCCTTGTCCCGCTTGATGGCGGAAGCCGCGAGATCCCCGACCATGGAGATCAGCGCGCCGACCGAGCAGATGAGAAAATAGATCCATCCCTGCCGGCCCAGATACGACCCGTAGGCAAGCCCCAGAAGGCCCGCGCCGAGAACGCCTCCGACCGCTCCCTCGACCGATTTTTTCGGCGAGAGGATCGGCGCCATCTTGTGCCGCCCGAGGAGTCTCCCCAAGCAGTAGGCGCAGGTGTCCGCTCCCCAGGAGCTTAAAAAGATCAGCCAGACCAGCACATGCCCGTCATACGCCATGCGGGTCAGATAGATGAAGCCCAGCGTGACCGCCACATAGACCATTCCCGCAAACGCGGCCACCACCTGATCGGCGTGGAACCGCGGAAACGTAAACACATAGACCGCAAGAAGCAGAGTCAGCGTGCCGACGACCCCGAAGAGATAGTAAGGTTTCGGGGCGTAGGCAATCAGAACGAGATAATTGACCGCCCCGACAAGCCCTGCCGCCGCCAGCGCGTTCATAGGCTCCTTCACCTGGCTTTTAAGGGCGTTCGGATCCTTCGCCTCGTACTCCTTGCCGGCCGCCGGCACCTGCGCCTTATTCCGCCGGATCACATTCATCGCCCCGTAGAACTCCAGCATGCCGACGACGGAGATAAATCCGACCATCAGAAGCAGCGGCAGCCCTCCGGGCAGGATCGTGGCAAGCGCCAGCACGACCAGAATGATCCCGCTGATAAGTCTCGTCTTGAACATAAAAATCCCCTTACTTAAGATTTGTGAAGAAGTTTTTCTCCGAAGTAGGCATCGATCTCCTCCTGAACAGCGAAGATCTCGTCGACCGAGGGCTCCGGGATAACCGTATGCCGGTCCATGGCTTCCTCGATCACGTCATAGATGTCCGTAAAATGAATCTCATCCCGGCGGAACATCGCGTTCGCCCACTCATTGGCGGCATTGAACGCCGTCGGCATGGAGCCGCCCTCGGCGATCGCCCGGCGCGCAAGCGGAAGCCCCCTGAAGACCTCGTTGTCCGGCTGGCCGAACGTCATGCCGGAAAGCTTTGTAAAATCAAGCGGGACCGCCGGCGAAGGCAGGTGGGTCGGATAGGTGAGCGCATACTGGATCGCGATGCGCATATCCGAGGGTCCCAGCTGGGCGATGATGGAGCCGTCCTCGTACTCGACAGCCGAGTGAATCAGGCTCTGGGGCTGGATCAGGACCTCGATATCGTCCGCCGGCACGTCAAAGAGCCACTTTGCCTCGATGACCTCAAGGCCCTTATTGACCATGGTTGCCGAGTCGACCGTGATCTTCGGCCCCATCGTCCATGTCGGGTGCGCCAGGGCCTCCCGGACCGTAACATTTTTCAGATCCTCAAAGCTCCTCCCGCGGAAAGGCCCGCCCGAAGCCGTGAGCAGGATCCGGCGGATCTTCGAATCATGGCGTCCCATCAGGGACTGGAAGATGGCGGAATGTTCCGAATCGACCGGCAGCAGCTTTACGCCCTTCTCTTTCACGAGCGGCATAATGATATGGCCGGCCGTCACCAGGGTCTCCTTGTTGGCAAGCGCGATGTCCTTGCCGGCTTCGATGCCCGCTATGGTCGGCCGGATCCCGATCATCCCGACGATTGCCGTGACCAGGATATCCGCCTCGGGCAGCTCGGCAAGCTCAATAAGCCCCTCCATGCCGGAGACGACGCGGATATCCGTATCGGCGAGGCGTCCGGCCAGAACCTTCGCTGCCTCTTTGTCGTAAACGGCGCAAAGCGCGGGTTTCATTTCCCGCGCCTGACGCTCTGCCATCTCTATATTTCTGTCACAGGAGATCGCGGCGACCGAGAAGAGCTCCGGATGGGTGCGGACCACGTCCAGAGTCTGGGTCCCGATCGAGCCCGTTGATCCCAAAACGGCAATTTTCTTCATCAGATCGTCATGAGCTCCTTTGTCTTGGCCTCGACCGCGTCATCAACCTTCTTGATGAACTTATCGGTGATCTTCTGAAGCTCCTCCTCGGCGTCCTTGATATCGTCCTCGGAGACGTCCTCGGCCTTTTTGGCTTTCTTCAGCATGTCGTTTCCGTCGCGGCGGATGTTGCGGCAGGCGACCTTCGCCTGCTCGCCCTTCTTCTTGACGTCCTTGACCAGCTGTTTACGTCTCTCCTCGTTGAGTTCCGGGAAGATCAGGCGGATCACGCGGCCGTCATCGCTCGGGTTGATGCCGATATCGGACTTCTGGATCGCCTTGACGATCGGCTTGACCATCTTCGGCTCCCACGGCTGGATCTGGATCATTCTCGCCTCGGGGACCGAGACGGAAGCTGCGGAAGCAATCGGGGTCGGCGTTCCGTAGTAGTCGACCGTCACCTTGTCCAGAACGTGCGGATTCGCCCTGCCGGCACGAACAGACTGCAGTTCTTCCTCAAGGTTCTTCATGGTCTTCGTCATCTTCTCTTCATAGACCTTAATTCTTTCGTTCATGTTTGCCTCCTTCTATTTATACGGTGACCACGGTCCCGTCAATTACACCCTTGGCCGCTCTGGCGATGCTGTCCTTCCCGTCGAGTTCGAAAACCAGCATCGGCATTTTGTTCTCCTTCGCGATGACCGCGGCCGCCCCGTCGACAACGCCGAGACCTCTCTCCACGACCTCACTGATGGAGATCTCGCTGAACTTCTTCGCGTTCGGGTTGGTCTTCGGGTCGCTGTCATAGACGCCGTCGACCGACTTGGCGAGCAGGATCATCTCCGCTCCGATCTCCACCGCGCGAAGGACCGTAGCCGTGTCCGTCGAGAAGTACGGATGGCCGGTTCCGCCTGCGAAAAATACCGCTTTCCCGGCGGCAAGAGACTCCTCCGCCAGATCTCTCGAATACAGCTTTGTGAAGGAGCCCACCGCAAACGGTGTCAGTATCTCGGTCTTAAGGCCGATCGTGCGGAAGATCTCCGACACATAGAGACAGTTCATCACCGTTGCCAGCATTCCGATCTGGTCGGCTTTTGACCGGTCGAACGCCTTCGAGGAGCGTCCCCTCCAGAAGTTGCCTCCTCCGATCACGATGCCGACCTCACAGCCTTCATCCATAATCATTTTGACCTGCTCCGCAACACCGCGGACAGTTGCCTCATCAAAGCCCGTCTTCTTTTCGCCGGCGAGTGCCTCACCGGAGAGCTTCAGCAGTACTCGTTTCATAAGTCCCTCCTTTTAGCATGAACTGTGCTTATTATACCATAGAAAGATATCACGGGAAATAATTTTTTATACAAAAAGACACGGCCGAAGCCGTGTCTTTCATTTTACCTGATAATTTTTTTCAGGGCTTCCATAAACGAATCGATGTCCTTGAATTCGCGGTAGACACTGGCGAATCGCACGTAGGCGACCGCATCCATATCCTTCAGCTTCTCCATGACCAGCTCGCCGATGTAGGAGCTGTCGATCTCGCGCTCCCCGGAGTTGTAGACTTCATTCTCGACGGAGTCCACCAGATCCTTGATCTGGCTCGCGGAGACAGGCCGTTTGTGGCAGGCGCGAAGCACGCCGTCCTCGATCTTGGCACGGTCAAAGAGCTCACGGTTCTGGTCCTTCTTGACGACCATGAGCGGAGACAGCTCCACCTTCTCATAGGAGGTGAAGCGCTTCCCGCAGACGTCGCAGAGACGTCTCCGGCGGATCGCGGTGTTGTCGTCGACCGGACGTGAATCCACTACCTTCGTATTATCGTTTCCGCAAAAGGGGCATTTCATGCCTTATTTCCTCTTCAGGAAATCCGGGATCTGGATATCCTGCTTCTCAACATTGCTCTTCACCGGAGTCTGCTGAAAATCGATCTGCGGAGCCTGTGCCTTGTACTGATTGTAGGCGGGCTTCACAAGCTTCGGCATCGGCTTCTCTTCCGGAGCAGCTGCCTTCGGGGCCGGCTTCTCTTCCTTCTTCGGTCTTGCGTTCGTATCTGTAAGACCCGTTGCGATGACCGTGATCGTGCAGGCATCTGCGACGGAATCATCGTACATGGCGCCGAAGATGATGTTGGCGTCGTCGCCGGTGATATCCTGGACATAGCTTGCCGCATCGTTGGCATCCATGAGGGAGATGTCGCCGCGGATGTTGATGATGACCTTCTCCGCACCCTGGATGGATGTCTCGAGAAGCGGGCTCTCCACTGCCTGCTGAACTGCCTCGAGCGCCTTGTTGTCACCTCTGGACTCGCCGATACCGATGTGAGCGATGCCCGCATCCGTCATGACGGTCTGGACGTCCGCGAAGTCGAGGTTGATGAGAGCCGGCTGGTTGATCAGGTCCGTGATGCCCTGGACAGCCTGCTGAAGGACCTCATCGGCCTTCTTCAGAGCTTCCGGCATGGTTGTTCTGCGGTCAACGATCTCGAGCAGCTTGTCGTTCGGGATAACGATGAGGGTATCCACATTGTCTTTCAGCTTTTCGATACCGGTGAGGGCATTGTCCATGCGCTTCTTTGCCTCAAAGCGGAACGGCTTCGTGACGACGCCGACTGTCAGGCAGCCGAGATCCTTGGCGATCCTGGCCACGACCGGAGCCGCGCCCGTGCCTGTGCCGCCGCCCATACCGCATGTGACAAATACCATATCCGCGCCTTCAAGGAGATCGCGGATCTCATCTTCACTTTCCATTGCAGCCTGCTCGCCGACTTCCGGTCTGCCGCCGGCACCCAGACCCTTGGTAACCTTTTCGCCGATCTGAACAACCGTCGGAGCCTTGCAGATGGAGAGAGCCTGCTTATCGGTATTCGCGCCGACAAATTCGACACCGCCGATCGTCTCATCCACCATGCGGTTGACAGCGTTGTTTCCGCCGCCGCCGACACCCACAACGATAATTCTTGCAGCTGCTTCCGATTCGTTCGTAGTGATCTCTAACAAAACAAATTCCTCCTTATAACCGCCCTCCCGGGCGAAACATATACTTGTTCATCAAAATACCGCACCAATACTATGATAAGAGTTTTGGCGCGTTTTATCAAGAATTTTTTCAAAAGAAATAGATATCTTTTTGCGTTCCGTCGTAATTTTTAAGGTCCAGAGTGCCCGTGCGGGCGGAAATATCCGGCATAAGGCCAGTCAGAACCGTGAGCTTAACCGAAATATCGTCAAAGCTTCCCATGAGGACCTTAAGGTCTCCGAAGATGATCGTCATGTTCTCATTTTCATCAAAGGAAATGAGATCCGGGAAGACGCCCTCGCTCCCGCACCAGTTCTGCACCGCCCGGATATCCTCGAAGAAGGACTTCCGGATCTCGAGGCTCATCCCGGAAGCCGGCGCCTTGACTGCCCCGCTTTTTTTATCCTTCGGGAGAGGGATTCCCTCGCACATCGGGATGAAATGCCCTTCATTCTTCTCCTCAGGTACCGCCTGTGAAAAGAGCAGTGTTCCGTCCGCGTCAAAGTACCAGAAGGCATCTCCGGCGGCAAAGCAGCCGACCGCCTTCTTCTCCCTCACGGTTACGCTGAGCGTCCCCGTGTCCGTGACCGAGACGTCCAGCGAATCGACAAAGGGAAGTCCGGGCACGCCGCGGCCGTTATTCATGAGGCAGGCAAGGATCAGGCTCCCTCCGGGCGCCCGCTCAAGCACGGCGCTCCTCACCTCTTCGGCGCTCTCGTGGTGATTACCTGAGACCAGGATCGTCTCCACCCGAAGGAAAACCACGGTCACGGCTAAGATCAGCACAAGAAGAAGCACGGCAAAGCGAAGCACCGCAAAAGGAAGTGTGCTCCTCTTCTTTCTTTTCTTACTCCGCAATCTCTTCCCTGACATATTTCTTAAACTCGTCTCCCCTTACTTCATAATTCGGGAACTCTCCCCAGGAGGCGCAGGCCGGGGAAAGAAGGACTGCATCGCCCGCCTCCGCGTGATCGCGGCAGAAGTCCATCGACTCCCTCATCGTCTCAAAGAGCACGATCTTCTCCTCCGGGAAGCCGCAGGAGAGCGCCGCATCCCGGATGGCAAACCTGGTCTTCCCCTCGAGGACGAACCATTTCACCCTGCCGCCGAAGCAGTTTATCCACTCGCGGTAATCGGAGCCCTTATCATAGCCGCCTCCGATGAGCAGCGTCGGCCGTTTCATCGCAAGGATCCCCTTTATCGCAGCGTCCGGATTGGTTCCCTTGGAGTCGTTGTACCAGACAACGCCCCGCTTTTCCGCCACGTACTCGATCCTGTGCGGGACCGGCTTAAAGCGGAGACAGGTCGCGGCAATCTCCGGGAGAGATACGCCGGCCGCCATGGCCATGGCGGCAGCCGCCATCACGTTTTCATGGTTGTGGGTGCCCGGAAGCAGCAGGTCCTCCGTGTCGAGCAGGACCTCATGCCGTCCGCCCCTTGTGACCAGGATCTTTGTCCCGTCCATGCAGATGCCGTCCGGAATAAAGCGCTGGGATGAGAACCAGAAAACGCCGGCCGGACATACCTTCTCGCCGAACTCGCGCAGGACCGGGTCCTCGTAATTCAGGACGCAGGTGTCCTCCTTCGTCTGGTTCTTCGTGATCAGCTCCTTGCAGCGGATATACTCTTCCATCGTGTGGTGGCGGTTCATATGGTCCTCGGTGATATTGAGGATCGAGGAGACCGCCGGGTGGAAGGTATCGCAGGTCTCAAGCTGGAAGCTGGAGAGCTCCGCGACAAACACCGCGTTCTCCGTGCTTCCCGGGACCGCTCCCGCAAATGAATTCCCGATGTTGCCCACGATATAGGCCTCCGGGCACGCATCCTGCATGATCGCGCCGAGAAGCGACGTGGTCGTCGTCTTCCCGTTTGTTCCGGTCACGCCGAGGACTCTGCCCTTTTGGGCCCGCCATGCAAGCTCGATCTCTCCGATGACCGGGATTCCCGCTCTCTTAAGCGCCAGGACATCCGCGCAGTCCGTCGGGATGCCGGGGCTCAGCACCGCGAGCGCGAGGCTTTGAATAACCTCCTCCGGCAAAGTCCCGGTGTAAGCGGCAGCCTTTTCCGGGCAGCTTAAGCCCTCTTTCATCTTGAGAGGATCGAGGTTTTTATTTCCGTCAAAAAGCACCGGGCAGGCGTCAAGCGAAAGAAGAAGTTCAGCCGCTCCGATCCCGCTCTTTCCGGCTCCGAAGACAAGTACGTTTTTTCCTTTAAGTTCCATATTCATATGCCTTTCTTAAATGGCAATCAGCGCCAGAATCGCACAAAGCACGGTCGCCGTCGTGAAGTTTGCGACGACCTGAGTCTCCGACCAGCCCGAGAGCTCGAAATGGTGGTGAATCGGAGCCATCTTGAAAATTCTCTTTCCGTGGGTCAGCTTAAAATAACCGACCTGCAGCATGACCGAAAGTACCTCGACGACATAAATGAGGCCCACGATCAGCACGTAGAGAGGCATATCCAGCATGTACGCGGTCCCGATGACAAAGCCGCCGAGCGCGAGTGAGCCGGTATCGCCCATGAAGACCTTCGCCGGGTGGGCATTGTAGACGAGAAAGCCCAGAAGGCCGCCGAGGACCGCGGAGCAGATCGGCGCGACGCCGCCGCCGAGCATGACCGAGGCAATCGCGAAAAATGCAGCCACCACAGCCGTCACGGAAGCCGCCAGTCCGTCCACGCCGTCCGTGAAATTGACGCCGTTCACGGTCCCGCCGATGGCGAAAACAAGAAGCGGCCATTTGAGCAGCCCGATATCCAGCGACCTGCCGCCCGTAAACGGGATGCGCAGCACCATGGATACATCCGTAAACCGGGCGATATAGATGCCGAAGACAAGGATGATCACAAGCTGAAGGCCGAACTTCTCCAGCGGAAAGAGGCCGTCGGAGCGCTTCTTCACTACCTTCAGGTAATCATCGAGGAAGCCCAGAAGTCCGTAGGCGAGCGTCAGGAACAGGATCGGGCCCGTGCGCGGATAGCGGGAAATGAACAGCAGGCCCGCCACCGTGATGGCCACGAGGAACATGATGCCTCCCATGGTCGGCGTGCCGGTCTTCTTCTTATGCGCCTCAACGCCGAGCTCCCGCTCGGTCTGCCCCGCCTTAAGGCGGATCAGGAACGGGATGATGACCGGGCCGAGCGCTGCCGTGATCCCGAACGCGATGAACGCCGGAACCAGATCGAATACTGAAAACATACGTATCTCTCCTTCAAAAGATGATTTGCGGCCTTCTAGTTTACTACGAAAATGTCCGGGATGCAATCCCTTAAGGGTTATCTATGTCAGAAAGAAGGATCTCATTTTCTTCACGGAGCTCCTCATCCGGCTCTATTCCCATGTAGGGCAGGATCTTCTCCAGAATATTCCTCGCGATCCACTGCGGAAAGCGGCTGTCGTCCTGGGCCGCGAGATTCGGCTCGTCCACGACCACGTAAATGAGAAGCTGCGGGTTCTCGTAGGGAGCGAACCCGATGAAGGAGACCAGATAATCTCCTTTTCCGCGGGGCAGCTTCTCCGCCGTTCCGGTCTTTCCGCCCATGGAATAGCCGTTCACCTTCGCGTAGCGGGCGGTTCCGGATTCCACGGCTTCACGCATCGCATTCTTTACGAACTCCGCATTCTCCGGGGACACCGTCTTTCTCTCGAGCAGCGCGTCCTTCTCCCGGATCGTCACACCGTCCGCGTCGCGGATCTCGCGCACGACCGAAGGTCTGTACCAGCTGCCGCCGTTTGCGATTGAAGCGATCGCCGCGGCCTCCTGGATCATCGTGCAGTTGATACCCTGGCCGAAAGCCGCCGTCGCAAGTTCGACGTTGCTCATCTCATTTTCCCGGAACAGAATGCCGGAAGCCTCCCCCGAGAGGTCGATACCGGTCTTTGCCCCGAAACCGAACGCGTGCTGGTAGCGGTTCAGGTTTTCCTTGCCGGTTTTCGCGGCGAGCTGCATGATACCGTCGTTGCAGGAATTACTGATGACTTCCGTGAGCGAGAGCAGCCCGTGGCCGTCCTCCTCCGCGCACTTGATCTTTGTGTCGTCAAACATCTCGAAGCCGTCGCACATAAAGAAGGCTTCCTCCGAGATGCAGCCCGTCTCCAGTGCTGCGCAGACCGTCACCGGCTTGATCGTTGAGCCGGGCTCATAGCCTGCGGAAATGCAGTAATTGGCCAGCACCTTCAGCATCGTCTCATCACCCTTCGGTGTATCCGCGGACATATTCGGGTCAAAGCTGCCGTCGGCGGCCATCGCGAGTACCTGTCCGTTCTGCGGGTTCATCACGATCACGCCGACATGGTCCGCAGCCTGCCGCTCCTCCACATAGTTGTCGTAGAGGTCCATGTAGCGGTCGATCTCCTCCTTCACCATCCGCTCGATGTTGATGTCGAGGGATGTGACGAGGGTATTCCCGGGGTCAGGCTGGATGATGCTCCGCTGAATGTAATCCGAGGCGTCCTCATTCCAGTAGGAGTAGCGCCTCCCCTCCTGCCCGGTCAGTTCGTCATTGTAGTAGCTCTCAAGGCCGTAGCCGGATGCGCCTCCCTCTTTCGAGGCAAGGCCGATCACTTCCACGCCGAGAGACCCGAACGGGTACTGCCTCTCATAGATCTCCTCAAAGCTGATGCCAACGATTCCTTTCTTCTCAGACGTGGGGCCGTCAAGTCTGGCCTTCGCCTGCGCGCGCTCCAAAGCGTGTTCCTCATCATCGGGGATTTCCTTAAGCGCGTTCTTTGCGACTTCGATCTGCTCGTCAAGATTGCTCAGGTACAGGGAGAAGCGTTCCTTGTCGCTGACACTGAGAATGATCGCCTTTCCTCCTCCGTCCTCCGAGTTTACCGTGCGCAGGGCATAGTAGCGCAGGTCCTTCTTTTTCTCCTGTGTAAAAATGCCCAGAAGATCCTCCCTGTCAAACCCGTAGACACCCACAAGCGCCCTTAAGGTGGGCTCGAGATACGGCTGTATCTCCTGTCCGTCCCTGATCTCCGTCGATCCGATCAGCTTCACATCCATGATGATCCGGTACTTTTTCGCCGAGGTCGCCAGCACATTGCCGTTTGTGTCAAGGATATCGCCGCGGCGCGCAACGATGGGCGCCTGCAGATACATGTTTCTTGTCCTCTCCAGGACCTTCTCGCTGTACTCCTCCCCCTTCACGGCGTCGATATAGAGAACGCGCAGAAGCAGGCATACGAAAACAAGCAGGACCGCCAAAAAGGATCCTGCCAGCTTCATTAACATTATTCGTCCCGGTTTACCGCTTCGGCTCAGGAAGCCACCGCGTTTATGCCGCATTATCTTCACTCCCGTTTATATGAGCACCGGTTTCCGCCCCCGCATACACGATCTGGTCCGCTCCCGGATAGCTCATTCCGTACTCTTCCTTCGCGATCCGAACCAGCTCTTCCATGCCGATCTGTGCGGCGGCCTCATCCGCCAGCGCCTCACTCGTATTCCGACTGTTCAGAGCCTTTGTCTCAAGATCCCTGATCACCTCAGTCTGCATCGACACCGTGTGCTTCATCGTCAGGAAAAATGCTCCCGCCGCCATGAGCAGCACCGCCGACAGCATGAGTACGAGAAAATCAGCTCTTGCCTCACGCCGTGCGCGCTCGGCTCTCTTTGCAATCTGTCTCTTGCGATAAGACTCGTCATCTCTCTTTTTTACAGGGCGGGAAACTTCTTCCGCACGTCTTACGGCGCTGCCTTCAAATATGTAGCTGCCGCTCCCCATCCGTGCGGCGGAAGGTTTCCCGCCTTTAAATACAGCATCCCGTTTCATCACGAGTCCCCCTTTTTAAGGAATGTACTCCCCAGTCATTCCCTTATTCCTCAAGGTGCCGTTCAAACACCCTGAGCTTGGCGCTCTTCGATCTCGGATTCGCCTCCATCTCTTCCTCCGAGGGCAGAATCGGCTTTCTGGTGATCACGCGGCCTTTGGGCTTCTTCCCGCACACGCATACCGGAAATTCCGGCGGGCAGGTGCAGGGGTTTTCATTTTTCCGGAAAACCGACTTCACGATCCGGTCTTCCAGAGAATGAAACGTGATCACGCACAGCCTTCCCCCGTCATTTAAGAGGTCGATCATACCGTCCAGGCTGTCGCTGAGAGCCGAAAGCTCCCCATTCAGCTCGATGCGCAGTGCCTGAAAGGTTCGTTTGGCCGGATGGCCTCCTGTCTTCTGGAACTTCATCGGAATGGATGCCTTTATGATCGAGGCTAACTCCCCAGTCGTCTCGATTTTCTTTCGGCTCCGCTCCATAACGATGTGCTTCGCAATGTTCTTTGCAAAGCGGTCCTCCCCGTAATCGCGGATGATCCGATAGAGCTCGGCTTCCGGAGCCTCGTTCACAAGGTCCGCCGCCGTACGGCTCTCCCGCTGGTCCATCCTCATGTCCAGCGGTGCATCCGCCATGTAGGAAAACCCTCTCTCCGCCGTGTCCAGCTGATAGGAGGATACGCCGAGATCAAGCACGATCCCGTCGACCCGGCTGATCGATAGTGCGCCCAGGATCTCCGGCATCTCACTGTAGTTTCCCCTTACGATCGTGACTTTGTCACCGTAAGGCGCCAGCCGCTCCCCGGCCGCCGTAATTGCAGCGAGATCTCTGTCGATCCCGATAAGTTTACCGGTAGATGAAAGGTGTGCCAGTATAGCTTCCGAATGACCTCCTCCGCCCAGGGTCCCGTCCGCATAAATGCCTTCCGGGCGTATGAGCAGGTTTTCGATCACCTCATCAAGCAGTACAGATTTGTGATGGAATTCCATAAAACTCCTTTCCTGTCAGAATCTTATGCCAAGAGCTCTTGCCTTCTTCCGCATCTCTTCCTTCGAGCGGAACTTTTTGCGGCACTCCTCGTCCCAGCGCTCCGCGCTCCAGATCGTAAAATAATCGTCCGATCCGACCACGACCGCTTCCTTGCCGATAGCAGCTTCTTCCCTCAAATCCTGCGGCAGCAGGATCCTCCCCTGAGGGTCAAGGCTCACTTCCCGTGTGGAGGAGAGGATGTAGTTCTTGAGATCCATCATATCATCATCGGTGCTGCTGATCTCCGTGAGAGACCTGGTGTGTTCCCGGAACGCGGACTCCGTGTAGACGGACAAATTATCAGCAAAGGCACCGGTCACATACAGTGTCTCCTTGCCGATCATCTCCCTGAACTTCGAGGGGATGATCATTCTCCCCTTTCCGTCTACGGAATGTCTGAACGACCCAATGAACATCTCTTATCTCCCACTTTATGGGGTTCTTCTACCACTTCCCCCCACATAGCTACATTCTACGACACAATTTTGGGAATTGCAAGAGGCTTATGGAAATAAAAAATCCGGCGTTCGCCCCGGAAAACCGCAATATATGGTAGTTGAACCGTTATTCAAGCCCAATATATTGTGCATTTCCGTGCAAACGCCGGATAATTCAAAATAAATTTTGTTAAATATTACAGTGAACCTTCGTTCGATTGCCGCATCATTTTTGGGAAGCGGATCCCCCACTTTGCCCCCCGGCTCTCTTCCGTCCGAGGATGCTGAAGCCGATACCGCAGGCCACGCAGACCGCGGCCACGATCATGGATACCGGGATCGCCGTCCCCGGGACAAGCAGCTGGTCGGTCCTGAGCGGCTCGATCAGAAACCGCCCGAAACCGTAGGCGGCGAGGTACCAGAGGAAGAGCTCACCGTCAAACTTCGTCTTCTTTCTCACCAGAAAGAGGAAAATGAGAACCCCCACATTCCAGACACTCTCGTAAAGAAACGTCGGATGCACCTGGATATAGGTGATGCCGTCAAGCTCTGCCGCATGCTCCCACATCTCCGCCGTGATCTCGTGCTGCCGCACCGCCGAGACCGGAAGCTGCATCGCAAAGAGGCTGTCCGTGTAGCCGCCGAACGCCTCCCGGTTGAAGAAGTTGCCCCAGCGGCCAAGGATCTGTCCGATCGGAACGGCCATGGCTGCGGCTTCAAAGGCTTTGCCGGGCTTTATTTTCTTAAACCGGCTCATAAAGTAGATCGCCAGGATCCCGAAAATAATCCCCCCGTAGATCGCAAGACCGCCCTCCCGGATATTGAAAACCGAGAGGATATCATCCTTGTAGGCATCCCAGGCGAAGACCACATAGTATACTCTCGCGCCGATGATGCCGACCACAATCGTCACCAGAAAGACGTCGAGATAATCATCCGGGTTCTCTCCCAGTTCCTTTGCCCGCCACATTACGACCTGCGACGCCAGCAGCATCCCGACCGCGATCACGATCCCGTAGTAGGCGATCGTGAAGCCGCCGATACTGAGATTTTTTCCGACATGAGGAAGATAAATGCCCAGATTCGGAAAATTGATATTGTAATCCATCTCTTATGCCTCTATCCTTATCAGACATTGAAGCGGAACAGGATGACGTCCCCGTCGCGGACCACATACTCCTTGCCCTCAATGCGGATGAGACCTTTCTCGCGGGCTGCCGCGTAGGAGCCTGCCTCGAGAAGCTCCTTATAGTTGATGACCTCCGCCTTGATGAAGCCGCGCTCGAAATCCGAGTGGATCTTGCCGGCCGCCTTCGGCGCCTTGCAGCCGATCGGGATCGTCCAGGCGCGGGTCTCATCCTCGCCGGTGGTGAGGTAGCTCATGAGGCCGAGCAGATGGTAGCTGGCCGCGATCAGCTTCTCGAGGCCGGACTTCTCGATGCCGAGATCGGCAAGGAACTCCTGCTTCTCATCGTCGTCGAGCTCCGCGATCTCCTCCTCGATCTGGGCGGAAATGACAAACACCTCAGCCCCCTCGTTTGCGGCGATCTCTCTCACCTTTGCAACGTATTCGTTGGAAGCCCCGTCGTCCGCGAGGTCCGAATCCTCCACGTTCGCGGCGTAGATCACCGGCTTGTCGGTCAGAAGATCCAGGCTCGCCTTGAACTTCACGTTCTCCTCGTCGTCCGGGATAAAGCTGATGGCCTTCTGCCCGTTCTCGAGATGCGCCTTGAGCTCAAGGAGCAGGTCATACTCGCGCTTCGCGTCCTTGCTCGCGCCGGACTTGGCCGTCTTGGCGGTCTTACTGATACGGCGCTCCAGCACTTCCAGATCCGCGAAGATGAGCTCGAGCTCGATCGTCTCGATGTCTCTCGCCGGGTCGATGCTGCCTTCGACGTGGATGATGTTTTCATTTTCAAAGCAGCGGACCACATGCACGATCGCGTCGCACTCGCGGATGTTGGCCAGGAACTGGTTGCCGAGACCCTCGCCCTTGGAGGCGCCGCGGACCAGGCCCGCGATGTCGACGAACTCGATCACGGCCGGCGTCGTCTTCTTTGAGTGGGAGAACTCGGAGAGAAGCGTGAGCCGCTCGTCCGGGACCGCGACGATCCCGATGTTCGGGTCGATGGTGCAGAACGGGAAGTTGGCCGATGCGGCGCCCGCTCTGGTCAGTGAGTTGAAAAGTGTGCTTTTCCCTACGTTGGGAAGTCCTACGATACCTAATTTCATCTTGTCATTTATCTCCTTAATTATCCTTTTTTATTTCTCCAGCATCTCTGCCGCCTGCTCAAGGTAATCCGTGATCGGCAGATGCTGCGGACATGCCCGCTCGCACTGGCGGCACTTAATGCAGTCGGAGGCCCTGCGGCCCTCGCCGGCCGCCTCCCTGTAGGCTGCCAGCGCTTCCTCTTTCTGCCCGTTTCCGAGCTGCTTGTTCATGGCCGCAAAGATATCCGGAATCCGGATACCTTTCGGGCAGCCCTCCACGCAGTAGTGGCACGCCGTGCAGGGGATCGTCGAGGAGTGCCCGAGGATCCTCTGGGCTTCCTGAATGATCTTCTGCTCCTCTTCATTCAGAGACTTAAAGTCCTTCATGTAGGAGAGATTATCCTTCATCTGTTCGAGGGTGGACATGCCCGAGAGCACCGTGATGATCCCGTCCAGGGAAGCCACGAAGCGGATCGCCCAGGAGGCGCAGGACATATCCGGATGGTACGCCTTAAACAGCTTCTCAACCGCCGCGGGAGGATTGGCCAGCGCGCCGCCCTTTACGGGCTCCATGACCGTGATGGACACGCCGTGCTTCCTTGCCACCTCGTAATTGGCCCGGGAGTAAACCGACGGGTTCTCCCAGTCCGCGTAGTTGATCTGGAGCTGGATGAAATCAACCTCCGGATGCTCTGTCAGGAGACGGTCCAGCAGCTCCGGCCCGGCGTGGTAGGAGAAGCCGATATGCTTTACCAGCCCTTTCTCCTTCAGCTCCTTCACATAGTCCCACAGATGGAACTTATCGTATTTCGTATAATTGTTCTCCATCAGCGCGTGAAGCAGGTAGTAATCAAAATAGCCCGCTCCGGTGCGCTCCAGGCTGGTATAGAACTGCTTCTTTGCAGCCTTCTCGTTGGGCGCCATCATAAACGCGTTGATCTTCGTTGCCAGCGTATAGGACTCCCTGGGGTAGCGGTCGACCAGGGCCTTTTTGATGGCCGCCTCCGAGCCCGTATAGACGAAAGCGGTATCAAAATAGGTGAAGCCTGCCTCCATAAAGAGATCCACCATCTTCTTCACCTGCTCGATGTCCGTACCGAGAAGCTTCTTCGGCAGGCGCATCAGCCCGAAACCCAGCTTGGGCACGTCTTTTCCGAAATAATCCGACATAGTCTCCTCCTTTCGCAGCTCACATTGCAAGCCGCCTTCCGATGCTTTATCTCTTGATCTCCGCGACCTTCTCCTTGAGCGCGGCGATCTCGGCTTCCTTCTCCGCCTTGAAGTTCTCGTACTCCTCCACGGAGGCGTCATATTCGGCGCGAAGTCTCCTCAGCTCACCGAAGGCGTCATCGACGGAGCAGACTTCAAACGACCCTTTGTCCCTTTCCTCGACAACCCTCTCGATCCAGCCGCGGGCCGTCTCCTCATTCACCGTTCCCTGTGCCACCGCTTCAAGGTCAACCACGATGATCATGGACGTTTTCGCATTCCGGATCGTCCTCATGATGCCGGACATATTGTAATCATTCGTATGCAGGAAGCTGTAGGCGATATACGGAGTCCCGGACGGAAGTGTCCCGCTGGCTCCGTTTTCGGAGTAAAATGAATACCCGGAATACGCCCCGTCCAGAATAACGGACCTGTTCTCCTCGGAGTCATCCGCGCTTCGAAGAAGGAATGAGATGCCTCTTGAAAAATCTCTGGCCGGCAGCTCGGCAAGAAGCATGTTCGCATTGGCATTTACCTCCTCTCCGAACGGAGTGCCGGTCAGCATGATATCCAGCGGGTGTCCGGCAGCCTGCAGGGCATCGGCGATCGCAAGAAGCTCTTCTGTGCTCCTTGTGCAGTTGATGACGCCGGTAGGCTTGAAGCCGTATCTCTCTCCCATGGAAACCGCATATTCAACGTCCTCCGGACGGGAGATGTGAAACCCGACGACTGCTCTTCCGTGGTCCGGCGTCGCCGCAATAGCCCTCTCCCTCTCCAGAATCTCGACCTCGAGTTTCTGGATCTGGATCTCGTACGTGCGGGCGTTAATCTCCGCCTCCTGCTTTGCGGCATCCCGCGCCCTGTCATTTGCGGCATCCATGAAAATGAATACCAGAAGCACCGCCCCGAGCGCGAAAGTGATTATCATAAGTATAATTCTCTTGATGTCCATTACGATCCTCCAATGTAAGACCGGCCTCCCCGAACAGCTTCAGGTTCTCCCGCCCTTTAGTAGCGATGTTTTTCCTGTTCTTTAAGATCTCGGAAAATGCCCGTGTAATTCAGATAACGCACCCTGCTGATCCGGCCGTCCGCGACAGCCTCCTTGACGGAGCAGTCCGGCTCATCCACATGGACGCAGCCGTCAAACCGGCATTTTCCCTCATGAGGGACAAACTCCGCGTAGTAGTGCCGAAGATCCTCCTTCTCAATTCCGCGTGTCTCGAGAAATGTAAACCCGGGCGTATCGCACAGATACGTGTCTCCCCCGCAGGCGATGAGCTCCGCGTGGCGGGTCGTATTTTTTCCCCGCATGAGCTTGCGGGAGATCTCGCCTGTCTCCATGTGGACGGCGCTCTGGCAGGCATTGGTCAGCGTGGACTTGCCGACGCCGGAGGGTCCGGCGAGCAGCGTCGTCTTTCCCTGCAGATATGTTTTGATCTGATCAAGCCCCACGCCTTTCTCGAGGCAGGAGAAAAAGAGTTCATGCCCGCTGTCCCTGTAGATTCCGCGAAGCGTCTCCTTCTCCTCCTCGTCACCCAGATCCTCCTTGTTGAACAGGATCGCCGAGGGGACTCCCTGCCGGTCCATCTCGATGAGGAACCGGTCCAGAAGCATCAGATTAGGGTCCGGACTGTGCAGGGCAAAAAGCACAAGCGCCTGGTCCACGTTGGCGGCCGCCGGCCGGAAAAGCTCGTTCCTGCGGGGCAGAAGGCTCGTGATGTTGCCCTCCATGTCCGCCAGGCAGGTGATCTCAAAGGTCACATCGTCGCCGACCAGCGGTTTCTTGCCGAGTTTTCTGAAAATGCCTTTCGCCCGGCACTCATAGATTCCTTCATTTCCCGCATCCACATAGTAAAATCCGCCTACGCCGCGTATGATTTTTCCCTGCATGATCCTCCCTTTAAAAGAAACCGTCCGCATGATGAGCGGACGGTCTTCTTTTCTCTCATTATGTAGCGGGAGCCGCCTGTGCTTCTGCTTTTCCGTTGATATGGAAAACGATCTCGGTTCCGCGATTGACAAGTGTGTTCGGTGCGATGCTCTGCTCGTAGACCTCACCGGGGGCTACCTTCTCGGAGGTGCCGTACTCGACCTTGACGGTCAGACCGTCAGCCTGGGCAGCCGCGACCGCCTGTGCTTCCGGAACACCCGTGTAGGAGTAAGCCGTCACCGCGTTGTTCGGATCCACTCCCGGCTGCGGCGTCGGAGTCGGCGCTGCAGGCTGCTGGGGTGCCTGTGTCGGTTCCGGAGTCGGAGCCGGGCCCGTGCTCACCACGATTGTGACCTGGTTTGCGGTCTGGATCAGCTCGCCCGCCGCCGGATCGATCGAAATGACGACACCGGCCGGAACCGAATCGCTGTTCTCGCCGACCACGGAGACATTGGCAAACCCTGCGGCATTCAGGATGGCGACTGCCTCATCCTGCGACTGTCCGGCGACTGCCGGTACCGCCACACCTGCCGGTCCCGCCGACAGATAGTAGCTGATCGAGGAATTGAGCTCAACCGCTGTGCCGGCCGCCGGATCCTGACGGATGACGGTGCCTGCCGGATAAAGATCCGAATATTCCTCGCCCAGATACTGGATGCCGAGTCCGCGCGAGTTGGCTGCCGTCCGGGCAGCATCCTCGGTAAGTCCGGTGATTGCCGGTACATCGATCGTCTCCGGAGCTGCCTCCGTCGGAGTCGGTGTCGGCGTCTCGGTCGGAGTCGGAGTGGCCGTCGGTGTCGGGGTCTCCGTGACGGATTCAGCCACAGAGGCTGTGGAACCTGCCGGTCTCCCGAAATTGATGAGGCCTGCGGCCTGCGCAATGAAGTAGATCAGGATCGCGATGATCAGGGCGCCGATCACGAAGCCCGCCACGGTGAGCAGCTTCTCGAGAATGCCGCCGGCGTCCTCATCGGAATCGTCATCATCCTCGTCATCGTCGTCGTAAATGTCTCTTCTTCTCTCGGCAGCCTTTCTGGCCGCTTCCGTGGAGGCGTATGTACGCTTCTCCGCTTCGTTCTTTTTGTTCTTCTCCGCCGCTTTTGCATTGATCTCGGCGCGCTCGGCCTCCGTCACCATCGCGGTGTTCGCGTGGTCGGAGAGCGGCGTAAGGCTGACGAAATGGCCCTGCGGCTCCACCAGCGATTTCTTCAGGTCAGCGACGACGTCGTTCATCGTCTGGTAACGGCGGTCAACGCTCTTCTGCGTGCACTTGTAGATGATCTGCTCCAGCGCATATGGCAGATCCGGTGTGTACTTCGAGGGCGGCTCCATCTCATCCTGCAGATGCTTGATGGCGATCGCCACCGTGGTCTCCCCGTCAAACGGGACACGTCCGGTGACCATCTCGTAGAGCGTGATGCCCAGCGAGTAAATGTCGGATCTCGAATCGGAGTAGCCGCCGCGCACCTGCTCCGGCGAGCTGTAGTGGACCGAACCCATCGCGTTCGAGCTGATCGTGTTGGACGATGCCGCCCGCGCGATGCCGAAGTCGGTGACCTTCACCTTTCCGTCCGTCGAGATGATAATATTCTGGGGCTTCACATCCCTGTGGATGATCCCCTGTGCATGCGCGGCCGCAAGTCCCATACAGACCTGGATCGCGATGCTGGTGGCCTCCCGCACGGAAAGCTTGCCCTTCTTACTGATGTACTCCTTCAGGGTGATGCCTTCCACGAGCTCCATGACGATATAATAATTGCCGCTGTCCTCCCCGACGTCAAACACGTTGACGATGTTGGGGTTGGCCAGTCCGGCCGCAGCCTGCGCTTCTCTGCGGAACTTGGAAATGAATGTCCCGTCCTCCCGAAACTCAGGCTTCATAACTTTTACTGCAACATACCGGTTCAGCTTGTGGTCCTTCGCCTTATAGACATCCGCCATTCCGCCGGAGCCGACTCTGCCTGCTATCTCATATCTTTGCGCTAAAATCGTACCCGCTGTTAACATTATTCCTCCTCATCCGCATCCGGTTCAATGATAATGACTGCGATGTTATCCATACCGCCATTGTCGTTTGCGGTTCCGACCAGCGTGCCTGCCATTTCTTCAGCGCTGATCGGCTGTTCCATTACCTGTCTGATTTCGTCGTCATCGACCATATTTGTGAGACCGTCCGAGCACATCAGCAATTTATTCTCGGGGTGCAGCCGGAAATCGAAGAAGTCGGGATCGACCGACTCCGCGGCTCCGAGCGCCCTCGTGATAATGTGCCTGTCCGGATGGTTTTTCGCCTGTTCTTCCGAGAGTTCTCCAAGGCGAACCATTTCCTCCACAAGTGAGTGGTCCCTGGTGACCTGACGAAGCTCCCCATCGTACAGGTAGAGCCTTGAATCACCCACGTTCGCGGTGTAGACGTAATTCCCAAGAATGGTCGTGACCACGATCGTCGTGCCCATGCCCTGCATACCCTCATGAGCTTCCGCTTCCCTGAGGATTCCTTCATTTGCCAGCCGGATCGCTTCGGAGATCAGCTTGACGGGATTCGCTTCAGGGCTCACCTCGATGGCTTCTCTGACGGCATTGATCGCATACCGCGAAGCGAAATCCCCCGCGTTATGACCGCCCATACCGTCCGCCACGATAAAGAGATTCGGAAGGTTCCCGACAGGCTCCGTCGAGACGAACACGCTGTCCTGGTTAATTTTCCTTTTCTGACCGACGTCAGTGACTGCAAAAGCTTTCATCATCTGCTATTTCTTCACATATCTTTTTCTTAACTGTCCACAGGCCCCGTCGATATCGCGGCCCATTTCCCTTCTTATAGTAACATGAATCCCGTATTTTTCAAGCAATTTCTTAAACTCCTGCACAAAGTAAGTGTCGGGAGCCTTAAAATCACGCTCCGTGACCGGATTTACCGGGATCAGGTTGACGAAGCAGTTGATGCCGGAGAGTCTCCCGGCAAGCAGCTTCGCGCATTCCGCCGAATCGTTCTTCCCGGCGATCAGGCTGTACTCGAAGGTTAGGCGTCTCCTGTTGCCCTCATAATAATAGAGAAGCGCATCGAAGACCTCGTCAAGGCTGTAGCGGTTGGCGACCGGCATGATTGTCCGCCGCATCTCGTCGGTCGGCGCGTGCAGGGAGAGCGCAAGGTTGATCTGAAGGTCCTCCTCCCGGAGTCTCCTGATCTTCGGCGCGAGTCCGCAGGTCGAGACCGTCACGTTCCGCTCGCTGATGTTGAGGCCGTTCTCATCAGTGAGCATCCTTATGAAGCGGACCAGGTTCTCGTAGTTGTCGAGCGGCTCTCCGGTTCCCATCACCACGACGTTCGATATGCGCTCCCCGGTATCCCTGCCGATCATGTAGATCTGGGAGAGCATTTCCCCGGGAGTGAGGTTCCTCGTAAGTCCGCCGATCGTCGAGGCGCAGAACGCGCAGCCCATGCGGCAGCCGACCTGGGAGGATATACAGACCGAATCCCCGTGGTGGTAGCGCATGAAAACACTCTCCACATAGTTGCCGTCATGGAGACGGAAGAGATATTTCCGCGTACCGTCGATCTTCGACTCCTGCATGGTCTCCTTCACGCACCCAAGAAGCGGGCGCTTTTCGGCAAGCCGCTCCCGAAGCGCTTTCGGGAGGTTGGTCATCTCCTCGTAGGACGCCGCGTTTTTCCTGTGCAGCCATTCGTAGACCTGCTTCACCCGGAATTTCTTTTCATTTTCAAAGACCGGATCGGCCATGAGCCCGGCAAGATCCGCAGACAGGATATCCGGTCCCTCGTATCGCTCTTCCATCAGGACATCTTCCTCCGGAAACGGGAGATAAAGAATCCGTCCGACTCGTGAATGCCCGGCAGAAGCTGCAGATATCCCTCCGACGTCGTGATCCTCTTGAGCTCGGCCGGGATATAGGGATCCAGGCTCTCCGGAACAAGGTCGGTGTGCTCCTTGATCCACGCAACGTTCTCGACGTTCTCCTCGCGGGTCAGCGTGCATGTGCTGAAAATGAACACCCCGCCCGGTTTCACGTACCTCACCCCGTTCTCGAGGATCTGACGCTGAAGCTTCACCAGCTCATCGATCTTGTCAGGCGTCACATGATACTTGATATCCGCCTTTCTCCCGATCACGCCGAGCCCCGAGCAGGGCAGGTCCGCGATCACGATGTCGGCGGAGGCCTCCGAATCCGGGTCGAATACCAGCGCATCCTTTACGACCGGGTGCACGTTGATCAGGTTGGCCCGGCGGACATTTTCCTCGATCAGCGCAACTTTCTCAATCGAGACATCCCTGGCCTCGACCATCCCGTAGCCCGCCATCCGGTCCGCGATGTGGAGGCTCTTGCCCCCGGGTGCGGCGCAGAGGTCGATGACATTGTCGCCCGGCTTCGGGTCGGCGGCTTCCGTGACCAGCATAGAGCTCACATCCTGGGGATAGATCCAGCCGTTCTTGAACGCATGGAGCGCCATGAGGTAATTGTAGCCCGTGAGGTTGTACGCATAGGGAAGATACGGCGCATGGTGCACCGTGACCCCCTGGTTTCTAAGGGACGTCAGTATCTCGTTCTTTGTGACGCGCTCGGTCTTGATGCGCACGGTCGTCGGCCGCTCCTCAAGGAAGCTGTCCAGCATCCGCTCCGTCACAAAAGGCCCGTATTCGTCCACAAAGCGCTTCGTGAGCCACTCCGGCATGGACCTCGTGATCGTGAGGTAGCGGACCAGATCCTCCTCAGGGTCCGGATAGCGGATATTGTCCGCGTTTCGCGCAATATTTCGAAGGACTCCGTTCACGAATCCCTTCAGGTTGTAAAACCCGCGGTTCTGGGCAAGCTGGACAGCCTCGCTGACCGCCGCCGAGTCCGGAACACTGCCGAGGTACCGGATCTGGTAGACCGCGCTCCGGAGGATGTTCTGGATGACGGGTTTCATTTTCTCCACGGGAACCGTCGAGAACTGATCGATGATATAATCGATCTCGATCTGCCGTTCCACAGTTCCTTCAGAGACCTTGGTGATGAACGCTCTCTCCCGCTTCGAAAAATACTGATATTTCTCAAGCGCGGCATGCACGGCAAGATTGCTGTAGACGCCGTCCCGGAATACCGAAAGGAGTATATCCAGCACGATTTCTCTTAAGTTCTCTGTCAATTGGCGTTCCTTTCTCCGAATGCCTCCGCCGTGATGCGGTATCCGCGGAGGAAATCGGCGGTTTTCATTTTCTTCTTTCCTTCCATCTGGACCTCATCGAGCGCGATCACGCCGCTGCCGGTCGTGACAAACAGCTCTCCGTTCTCGGCCCTGAGCGTTCCCGCGGGCCCGAACGGTGCCTCATCGGTTTTGCGGGCCTGCCAGATCTTGAAGGTTTTGGAGTCAAGATATGTGTAGGCCGACGGCCAGGGCGAAAGCGCCCGCACCTTGCGGAGGATCACCTCCGCGTCCTCGCTGAAGTCAATGAGGCCGTCCTCCTTCTTAAGCATCCCCGCATAGGCGGTCGTGCTCTCGGCCGGCTGCTTCACCGGGGTGATCGCACCCGCGGCATACTCCGGCAGCGTCCTTACGAGAAGGTCCGCTCCTTCCGCCATCAGCTTGTCAAAGAGGCTCCCCCCTGTCTCCTCCGGGGAAATGACAACCTCGGATACCGCCAGCATATCGCCCGTATCGAGGCCCTCGTCCATCTTCATGATGGTGACGCCCGTCTTTTCCTGTCCGTCGAGGATCGCGTGCTGGATCGGCGCCGCCCCCCGGTAAGCCGGAAGAAGCGATGCGTGCACGTTAAGGCAGCCCAGCGGCGGAAGCTCAAGAAGCTCCGCGGGCAGGATCTGGCCGAAGGCCGCGACCACGATCACATCGGGCTCTCTCTCCCGGATCCAGGCGAGCGCCTCCGGATTCTTCCTGACGCGGACCGGCGTAAGCACGGGGATCCCGGCAGCCATGGCGGCTTCCTTAACGGGGCACGGAACCGGCGTCTTCTTGCGGCCTTTCGGCTTGTCGGGCTGGGTGACGCACCCGGTGACCTCATAGCCGGCACGGAGGAGCGCATCTAAGATACCCGCCGCGAAATCCGGCGTTCCCATGAATACGATCTTCATTTTACCGCGTTCTCCTGCTCTTCCATGGCTTCCTCAAGGGCCGTATCGTGGATCTCGCCCTCGACAAACTCCGTGTACATGTGGCCGTCCAGATGGTCGACCTCATGGCAGAAGGCGCGCGCAAGCAGCCCCTCCGCCTCCCAGGTCACCGGGTTCATGTCGCGGTCAAGACCCTCCACCGTGACCTTCATCGGCCGGGAGACGATACCGTATTTGCCCGGCAGGGAGAGGCAGCCTTCCTCGCCGGTCTGCTTGCCCTCCTCGTGCACGATCCTCGGATTGATGAGTGCGCGCGGGTCCTCACCTACGTCCACCACGATGATCCTTCTGAGGACGCCGACCTGCGGAGCCGCAAGACCGACGCCGTTGTACTCGTACATCGTATCAAACATATCGTCGATGAGCTGGGAGATGCGCGGGGTCATCTTCTTCACCTCGCGGCACTCTTTCGCCAGCACGTCATCGCCTACTTCGCGTACTTTTCTGATTGCCATGTTTTCCTCCGTTTAATAACGTTTATGTACTTAGATTGAATTCCACACGGATATCGGCGAATCCGCTGTTCATCTCCGTGTAGCGCTCGATGAGGCTCCTCGCCTTCACGAGCATCTCTCTTTCTCTGTGTCTTATGTAGATGACTTCCCGGTAGCGGTCGCGGACCTTGCCGACCGTCTGAGGTGCCGGCCCGATGGCGGAAAATGCATTTTTCGGATCGATCCGGGAAATGAAACGCCGGATATACTCCATGGCTTCATGGAGCTTTGCGGGATCCTCCCCGCTGCCGAGCACCGCAAGAAGCAGTCCCTCCGGCGGATAGTGCATGATCCTCCGATAGGACATCTCTTCCTTATAGAAGGCTTCGTAGTTCTGGGCTGCCGCGGTCAGGATCGCAAAATGATCCGGCTTGTACGTCTGGATCACCGCCGTCCCGGGCTTTTGCCCCCGGCCGGCCCGGCCGGCTGCCTGGGTGATCAGCTGGAAGGTCCTCTCCGCCGCGCGGTAGTCCTGCGCGTTCAGCGAAAGATCCGCCAGAAGGACACCGACCAGCGTCACGTTCGGGAAATCATGCCCCTTCACGATCATCTGGGTGCCGATCAGCACATCCGCTTTCCTCTCGCCGAACTCCTTCAGGATCTTCCCGTGGCCTTCCTTGCCCCGGGTCGTGTCGAGATCCATGCGGAGCGTGCGGATGCCCGGAAACTCCTTTTTAAGCTGCTCCTCAACCTGCTCGGTGCCGACCGAGATGCCGCCGATGTGGGGCGAGCCGCAGGAGGGGCAGGTCTCATACTCCGGGATCTCGTAGCCGCAGTAGTGGCAGACGAGCTTCCGGTTCAGGTGCCGGGTCAGGGAAATATCGCAGTGAGGACACCTGGCCACATAGCCGCAGGCGCGGCACGTGACAAAGCCGGCATATCCCCGCCGGTTTAAGAAGAGCATCGCCTGTCCGCCTTCGCGAAGGCAGTCCGTAAGTTCTTCTTTCAGCGTCCCGGAAAAGATGCTGCGGTTCCCGCTCTTCATCTCCTCCGTCATATCCACAATTTTTGTCTCCGGGAGCTCCGCGCTCCCGTATCTTTCGGGGAGAACAATCCCGAGATACTCACCTCTCTCAGCCCGCGCCGAAGCGGTAAGGGAAGGTGTTGCGGAGCCCATGACGACGCGGGCGCCTTCAATCTCCGCCCGTTTTATCGCCGTCTCCCTCGCGTGATAGCGGGGCGTCAGCTCAGAGTGATAGGACTCCTCGTGTTCCTCGTCGATCACGATAAGCCCCAGATGTGAAAACGGTGTGAAAAGTGCGGATCTGGGTCCGACCATGATCCGGACATCGCCCTTCCGGGCCGCCTTCATCTGGTCGTATTTTTCGCCGTCCGACAGTCTCGAGTGGAGAAATGAGACCCTCCCGCCGAACCGCGCGACAAATCTCATGACGGTCTGGCGCGTGAGCGCGATCTCCGGAATGAGGACGATGACGTCCCTGCCCTCCTCGAGCACCCGCGCGATGAGCTCCATGTAAATGAGGGTCTTGCCGCTCCCGGTAACCCCTCTTAAAAGGACCGGACGCGGATTTTCTCTCTCCCATTCCGAAAGGATCCGGTCGACCGCCCCCTGCTGCCCTTCGGTAAGGACCGCCGGTGCCGGAAGTGCCGCTAATTCTTCCCGGACATCTTCCGTCTTTTTCCGCCGCACTCTCTTTTTGGTCGGGAGTACCGTCTTTAAGGCCTGGGCCATCACGCCGCCGTAGGTCCGGCACATCCAGGCCGCCAGCTTAATGAGGCGGGCATCCGCGGTGTCCTCGCCGGTCAGGACAGCTTCGATGGCTTTCATTTTAGAAGGGTCGTAATCGCAGGTGTCCCTCAGGGCCACGACAAAGGCACTGACGTGTCTTCCCCCGTTTCCGAAGGGAACCCTCACCCTGGCTCCCGGAACCACCTGGCCGGAGAGCTCATCGGGCACGATGTAGGCAAAGGGTTTGTCGAGCGCATCCGCCGTGATGTTTACGATTACGTCAGCGTACTGCATTTTCCTCCTCAAGGATCTCTTTGATGAGCACCCGCTCATCCATCGGGTATTTGACGCCTTTTATCTCCTGGTAGTCTTCATGGCCCTTGCCGGCAAGGATGATGATGTCCCCGGGCTCGCCGTTTCTTATGGCCCAGCGGATTGCCTCCTTGCGGTCAGGAATCATGATATACTGCCCGTCCGTCTTCGAGATTCCCGTCCTGATGTCCTCCATGATCGCGAGAGGCTCCTCGAAGCGGGGATTGTCGGAGGTGATGATCGTGAAGTCGGCCAGCTTTCCGGATGCCTCCCCCATGTCAAACCGGCGGTTCCTGTCGCGGTTGCCGCCGCACCCGAAGAGCGCGATCAGGCGGTGAGGTCTGTAGACCCGGAGGGACTCAAGAAGGCTCCGGAGCGCCATCGCGTTGTGGGCGTAGTCGATCATGAGCGTGAACTCATCCGACACATGGACGAGCTCGACGCGGCCTTTCACTTTGGCCTCCGGGAGCGCCCGCATGACGACGTCATCTCCCACCTTAAAATGGCGGCAGATCGCGATCGCCGAGAGCGCATTGTACACCGAGAAATGTCCCGGCAGATACAGCTTCACCGGAAAATGAAGAGCTCCCGCAACCTCAAAGGAGACCCCGAGACGCCCCGCCTCGCGGAACGGCCGGATGTCCAAAGCCCTGATATCGGCCTCTTCCGAGTCGATCCCGTAGGTCGTGACCGGGCCTTCCGAGGCCGCGATCATCTCCCCGGCATACGCATCGTCCAGATTGATGATGGAATGCCGGCTACTCTTAAAGAGCAGGCTCTTTGCGTGCTTGTAATCGTCAAAGTCCGTGTGCTCGTTCGGGCCGATGTGGTCCTCGGAGAGGTTCGTGAAGACACCCGTCTCAAAGAGGATCCCGGCCGTCCGGTCGAGCTTTAAGGCCTGGGAGGAGACCTCCATGACGCAGGCCTTCATACCGTTATCCAGCATCTCCCGGAGATATTCCTGCACGAGATAGGATTCCGGGGTTGTATTTTTCGCCTTGATCACCTGCTTTCCGGTGATCACCTCGATCGTGCCGATAAGGCCCGTCGGTATCCCGGCGGCATCCAGCACGGATTTGACCATGTAGGTCGTCGTGGTTTTTCCCTTGGTCCCGGTGATGCCGATGACCGGCAGCTTTTCCGCCGGGTAGCCGAACCAGGCCGCCGAGAGAAATGCCAGCGCCCGCCTTGTATCCGGGACGCTCACGATCACGGTCTCCTCCGGCACCTCGAGGGCCTCCTCGCCCTCTTCGTCCGCCGTAAGACCGTGTTCAAGACGGTCATCCTGCACCAGGATCGCCGAGACTCCCTTCTTAATAACATCCGGTATATAGTTATGGCCGTCGCTCACGGCCCCGGCAATGCATACAAAGAGCGAACCGGGTCCGGCCTTCCTCGAATCATAGACAAGCGCACTGATATCAATATCGGGATTGCCCTTAACAAGCGTGAAATCCGTCCGTTCAAAAAGCTGAAGAAGCTTCATCTTTGCCTCCGCATGTTCGTATTTTTGTCACAGGTTTGTGACGATCGTCGTCCCGGCCTTGCCGTCGTAGGCAGCCTTTGCCCGGGCGACCGATGTGATGATGGCGCGCCTTCCGCGTCCCATCTCCACGAAATTGATCGCTGCCTGGAATTTCGGCAGCATAAGTCCCGCCTCAAACATATCCTCCTCGCAGTAGGAGGCCGCCTGCCTCGAGCTGATGCGGGTCAGGATACGCTCGTTGTCCATCTTGTAGTTGAGCGCCACCGCGTCCACGGACGTCAGGATGAGCAGGTCGTCCGCCTCGAGCTCGACCGCCAGAAGCCCCGATGTCAGGTCCTTCTCGATCACCGCGGAAGCGCCCCGAAGGTCGACCCCCTGCTCGATGACCGGGATGCCGCCGCCTCCGCAGCAGATGACGATCTCGTCGTGCTCCACCAGCGTTTTGATGGTCTCAAGTTCGATGATCTCCCTGGGCTGGGGGGATGCGACGATCCTGCGGTAGCCGTCCTCGCTCTTCGTGACCGCGTTGCCCCTCTTCTCCTCCTCGGCAGCCTCCTCCTTCGTGAGGACATTGCCGATCACCTTTGTCGGCTCGTAAAATGCCGGATCATAGGGATCCACCAGAACCTGCGTGATCACGGTCGCGACCGCCCGGCGGATGCCGCGGGTCAGAAGCTCGGCCCTGATCGCCTTCTGCAGGTCATACCCGGCATAGCCCTGGGTCATGGCCGAGCAGATGGACAGGGGGGATTTCGTATACTCCGGATGTCTTGCCGCAAACTCGCTCATGGCCGCATGGATCATGCCGATCTGGGCGGCGTTTGTGTGCGTCACGACGATCCGGGCACCGGTCTCCGCGATATCCGCGATTGCCTTGGCCGCCGCGCGGACAGCCGCCTTCTGCTCGGGGAGCGTCGCCCCGAGGGCCCTGTGTCCCAGTGCAATGACCACTGTTTTCTTCTTATCCATGCTGACCTCCTTACGCCATTACACCCGCAAAACTTGCGGCAAGAACGATCACTCCGAGAACAATGCGGTAGATGCCGAACGCCTTGAAATCGTGCGTCCTGATATATTTCATGAGGAACCTGATCGCAAAGATCGATACGACGAACGCCACAGCCATGCCGACGGCAAGGAGCAGCAGTTCATAGCCGGAAAATGCAAACCCGAATTTCACAAGCTTTAAGAGAGACGCACCGAGCATGACCGGGATCGCCAGGAAGAATGTATACTCAGAGGCAGTCTTTCTGGACATCCCGAGCACGATACCGCCCAGGATGGTGGCGCCCGATCTCGAGGTCCCCGGGATCAGCGCGAGGCACTGGAACACACCGATGAGAAGTGCGGTGGTCCAGTCGATTCTGTCGATGCTGCCGATGACGGCCTTCTTGCCGGCATTTCGCTTCTCAACGACGATAAAGAGGATACCGTAGAGGATCAGCATGGCCGCGACCGTGACCGCATTGTAAAAATGCTCGTCCAGCCAGTCGTCGAACGGAAGCCCGATCACGATCGCCGGCAGGCAGGAGACCAGGATCTTAAGCCACATGAAGAACTTGCTCCGGTCAAGGACCTTGAATACGCCGCTCTCCTTCTCCTTCACGCCCGTAAACGGCCAGAGTCTCGGAAAATAGAGGAACACGACCGCCAGGATCGCCCCCAGCTGAATGACGACGAGGAACATATTCCAGTAGCTTTCAGAGACCGAGAGGCGAAGAAAATTCTCCACCAGGATCATGTGCCCGGTAGAGCTGATCGGCAGCCACTCGGTGATGCCCTCGACGATCCCGAGGATAATTACTTTGATTATATCCGGCATAGAGCTCCTTTCCAAAACGCTAAAAAGCATTTTCCTGCATACTCAACCACTTTCTGATTATACAGAATTATTTGCGTCTGTCAAATAAAAAAACCGGAACCCTTCGTTCGGTTCCGGTTTTTAAGCCTTTGCTTATTTACTCTTCTTCGGTCTCTTTGACCAGTTCGTATTTGACGATATCCGCGATCAGGTTGCCGTCCGCCGCAAAGCTGATTGCCCTCGCCTCGATCGGCGTATAGAGGACAAAGGAAGCTGCCTGCTCACCGTCATTGACGAACAGTTCCAGACTGTAGCGGTCCAGAATGACCCGGAATTTGATCACCCCGTTCACCGCATTGACCGGGAACTCTCTTATATTCACGATATCGTGCGGGAAGCCGCTGTGCGTGCGGTCAACCTTCACGGTTCCGACATCCGGACGGAAGCGGATCAGCGTATAGTGCTCTCCGTCTTTGGCGACATAGATGCGGAACCACTTGTAAAGGTTCGTGACACTGACCGGACGGATCGAAACCGTCATGTCGACATATCTTCCGCTGATCCCGCTGAGACCCATCTCCCCGTTCACCAGGATATTATTGTACTCGACCCTGATGCCGCGATAGTTCTGAAGCTCCCGGACAGGCTCCTGATAAAGGCGCCCGTTTTTCACGGACAGTTCTCTCGGGATCGTCATCTGGCCCATAAAGCTCAAGTCATGCAGTCTGCAGGCGGAAGTCTCCCAGTTCTGCATCCATGCGATCATGATCCTGCGTCCGTCCTCCGCCATAAGAGTCTGCGGCGCATAAAAATCAAGACCGTAATCGATTGCGTGGACAGACTCCCTGAGAAGGTGCTTTGTCTTGCGGTCGAACGTGCCGATCATACAGACCGTTGCATTTCCCGGATGAAATTCCAGACCGATCGCCGACATCTCGATCGGGCTCACAAGAAGGACATGACGGCCGTCAAGCGGAAAGAAGTCCGGGCATTCCCACATTCTTCCGTACTGGTTGTGGCAGGAGGCAAGAATGCTCACGAATTTCCAGGAAAGCGCATCCTCGCTCTCATAAAGGAGAACCATACCGCTCCCGTCGGGACCTTCATTTACGATAACCGCATAGTATGTATCGTCTTCCCGCCAGATTTTCGGATCCCTGAAATCCTTTACGCTGCCTCCCTCCGGAAGCATATCCGCACCGATCACCGGGTTCCCTTCATATTTTTCATAATCAACGCCGTCCCCGAATGCTATGCACTGGGTCTGGAAGCTCTCAATGCGGCCGCTCTCATTTCTCTCGTTCCTGACACCCGTGTACATGAGAAGATGCCTTCCGTCCGGCATCTCAACGGCACTTCCAGAGAAGCAGCCGCCGCTGTCGTACTCCTGGTCCGGAGCCATCGCGGCAGGGAGACGCTCCCACCTGATAAAGTCCCTCGTCTTAACATGGCCCCAGTGCATCGGGCCCCACCTGACATCATAGGGGTAATACTGGAAAAATAAATGATACTCTCCCTTATACGGAGCAAACCCGTTCGGGTCATTGAGCCAGCCGATTCCACCTGTCACGTGAAATTTGGGCTGATCTGCATACGAATAAGGGAGGTATTTCTGCTCAAAATCGCGAGCCTCAGTGAGTAATTTGCTGGTCATGACGACACTCCTGTACTGTAATATGGTAAACAGATATTCTCTTAGAAAAATTCCCGCCCTCCTTATGAAGGGCGGGAACAAATGTTACGAATTATTCCGCATAGTAAGCATCAAGATACTTCTGATAGATCGCGAGCAGCTCGTCAAGCTTGTATGCAGCAAGGTCCGCCTGCAGCTGATCCCAGTCAGCATCCGTGAAGCCGTTCATAACCCAGTCGGATTTTGCGGTGTTGATGCGCGGAGTGATGTCCGCAAGAAGGTTGGAAACGGTCTTGGTGTCGTCCGTGCTCATGAGAACGTTCGGGAAGACATACTTGCCGTTCATATCCGGTGTGTAGATGTTCTTGATCCAGTCAAGACGATACTGAGCATCATCCGGGCAGGTGACATAGACGTTATAGTAGCTGTCAAGGATTGCCAGCGGACCGTTGACGCTCTCAGCCTCACGGACTTCAACCGGGGAGGCATCGCCGAGCCATGCATGCTTGAGCATCGGCTCGCCGTTCGCGTTCTCGCTCATCTCGAAGATATCGAAATCGTCATCTTCGCCGTAGGTACCCCAGTTATTCTGCGGGGACTGGATCGGGATATACATCTGGTCAAGCCATGCGCAGACAAGCGCCGGGTTCTTGGCAGCGGCGGTGACAACGCAGCGGCCGCGGTCAAAGCCGGAAGTGAAGGAGCCGTTCTGCGGGGTGATGTTCTTGACATCAGCCTTCAGCGCCGGAAGCGGCACCCAGCTTTCGCCTGCAATGAGCTCGTCCATGCTGACCTGTGCGATGTTGGCAATGTCCCAGGAGAAGCAGACGCCGTAGCGGCCGGCTTTGCCCTTGGCAACGTAAGTGGACCATTCCTGTGTGAAAGCTTCCGGATCGATCAGGCCTTCTGCATACAGCTTGTGGAGCCATTCGATACCCTTCTTGAAGCCTTCGGTCTGAGCGACGCAGATGACTTTCTTGTCGTCGGTGACTGCGATGTGACGGCCGCGGTCCGGATCGCCGTAGCCTTCGCCGAAGCCGTTAATCAGGATCGCCGGATCCTGGTCGCCGTCGTTCATGATGCAGGACATCGGGATGATGTCGCCGTCGATCTTGAATTCAGCCTTAAGCTTGGCAGCATTGTCCTTGAATGCAAGCAGAACCTGCTCAAACTCATCGACAGTGGTCGGCATAGAAAGGCCGAGGAAGTCAAGCCAGTTCTTGTTGATGAAGCTCATGTCGCCGACGGTCTGGATGGCGGTCTTCTCGTAGCCGAGCTGCTCGATCCACGGAAGAGCCCAGATGTGGCCGTTCTCGTCGGTGCACATTGCGCGGTATTCCGGAGCCTGCTCGAAGACAGCCTGCAGATTCGGCATGTACTTGTCGATGTAATCCTCAAGGTTGATGATGACGCCCTGCTTACCGTATTTCAGAAGGTCGGTGTCGTTGAATCCTGCCTGGAAGACGAAGTCCGGAAGAGTCTTGACATTGGACATCTCAAGCTGGATCTTCTCACCCCACTGGTCGCTCTGGATCGTGCGCCAGTTGATATGTACGTTCGTCTGCTCCTCAAGTCTCTTGAAGATCGTGCGGTTGTTCGGCTCGGATTCCGTGCCGGCTGGGTAACTTGTCAGACCGCTGAGCTCAGCCTTCTCGGCGAGCGGGAAGGTGTAAGTATCGGCAGCTGCGGCATCCCCGCCGGAAGTGCTTTCCGTGCTGCCTGCCGGTGCGTTGCTGCCGCCGGATCCGCCGCAGCCCGCGAGCATGGAGATCGTCATTGCAGATGCAAGGAGAATCGATGCAATCTTATGCATTTTGCTTGTTTTTCTCATTGTAAAACTCCTTTTTACGATTAATATGTGTCATCTTTGTTTCATGCTTCGCATATCATGATCAGCCCTTGACCGCGCCGGCCATGATGCCGTTGTCGAAATACTTCTGGAAGAACGGATACATAACCATAAGCGGAAGGCTCGAGATGATGATCGTCGCATACTTCAGAAGTTCCGCGAGCTGTGCTCTCTCCGCCGTGCTCTGCATGTCGGAGACCATGCCCGGTTCCGGCTGGTTCTGAATCAGGATCGATCGTAATACCAGCTGCAGCGGCTGCTTGGATGCGCTGTTCAGGTAGATCATCGCGTCAAAGTAGCTGTTCCACATGCCGACGAACTGCCACATGGCGATCGTCGCGATGATGGGTGTGCAGACCGGAAGCAGGATCCTGAAGAAGTAGGTCAGCTCCGTCGCGCCGTCCACCTGAGCGGCTTCCTGAAGGTCAGCCGGAATTCCCATATAGTAGGTTCTGGCTATGATCATGTTCCAGACGCTGAAGCATCCGGGAAGAAGGATCGCCCAGATCGTGTCCAGCATGCCCAGGTCACTGATAAGCAGGTAGGTAGGAATCAGGCCGCCGCCGAAGAACATCGTGATGACGAAGATGATGTTGAAGAATCCGCGTCCTCTGAAATCCGGCCTCGACATCGGATATGCCGCGAGAAGAGTCACCGTCACGGACAGGATCGTGAAAAGAACCGAATAGATAACGGCGTTTTTGAAGCCCACCCAGATCTGCCCGTTCGACATGACTCGCTCGTAGGCGGTAAGCGTCCACTTGCTGAAGTCAAACGTCAGGCCGCTGTTCTGAAGCGTCACGGGATCGATAAACGAAGCCAGGATGATGTAAATCACCGGAAGAATGATGGCAACAACAAACAGACCCAGCAGGATATACCCGGCGATCAGGATCGATTTGTCGCCAAGAGAGTGTCTTGCAAATTCGCTTTTTTTCTTGGTTTTCATTTTTCCGCCTCCTTAAATTCCCTTGCCTTCATTCATTCTCTTGACCAGAGCATTCATGGAAACGAGAAGGATAACATTGATGACCGTGTTAAAGAGACCGACAGCCGTGGAGAATCCGTAGTCACCGTCCAGAAGACCCTTCTTGTAGACATACGTAGAGATGATCTCGGACGTATTCAGGTTCAGGTCCGTCTGCAGCGCGTAGGCTTTTTCAAAGCCGACGGACATGATGTTACCGACGGACATGATGAACTGGATCAGGACCGTGTCCTTGATGGCCGGCCATTCAACCGCCTGGATCTGCTGGATGATGTTCGCTCCGTCGATGACCGCCGCTTCCTTCAGCTCTTTGCTCGCGTTCGAGAGCGCAGCCGTATAGATGATCGACGCCCAGCCGGCACCCTGCCAGATACCGGATGCGATGTAGATCGTCCGGAAAGCGGAAGGCATGGTCATGAAGTTGATGTTCGTTCCCAGAAGGGAATTGATCATACCGGTCGGAGACAGAAGGATACGGACGATACCGCAGAGGACGATGACCGAAATAAAGTTCGGCATGTACAAAACCAGCTGAATCTTCTGCTTGATGCTGGTGCTCATGATGCGGTTCAGCAGGAAAGCCAGAAGAATCGGAGCCGGGAATCCCCAGAGAAGTCCGAAAATACTCAGTTTCAGCGTATTTGCGAGGTACCTGAGGAAGTCGGGAGATGACAGGAATCTCCTGAAGTTTGCAAACCCAATCCATTCACTTCCGAGGATGCCCCGTATCGGGTTGTACTCGGTGAATGCGATTGCTATTCCGCCCATCGGAATATAGCGGAATATGATGGTCAGCAGAAAGGCCGGCAGCATAAAGATCACGTACAGCTGCCAGTGCTGTCTGATATAGACGAGCGTGTTGTGCAGGCTGTTATCGTTCTCTTTTACCTTGGCAGGTGCTTTTGCATTTTTCATTGCGAAAAACCTCCTTTCATTGTCAACGGGTTACATGTTCCTTTCCCTTATTCTCTTTTCATTTTCACCCCCTCCTTTACCTTTCTTTTGCCGGGTACCTTTTTCTTTGGGCAGTCCGCCAAAAGCGCATGTGTGCATTTGCACACTTTGCTCCTTTCTTTTCTTTTACATAGTATCAAGAAAATGTGCATTTGTCAATATAATACTTCTGTATGTTTTACATAATGCTATCTCGGGACAGTTTTTGCATATGTAAAATACCGCCTTGTCATTTTCACGATTTTGAAGTATACTACATTTGAGTAATTATATATTTACATTTTTATTTCATTTGCACACAAAGGAATATGGAAAATGAAAAAAAAGGTAACGATCCAGGACATTGCCGACGCTCTCGATATTTCCCGAAATACCGTCTCGAAAGCAATCAACAACTCTGAAGGACTCGCCGAAGCCACCAGAGAAAGGATCCTTAAGAAGGCTGTCGAGATGGGCTATAAGCAGTTTTCCTATGTAAGCACATTTTCCGACAATGCGGCCTTCAGACAGGTCACCGAAGAGCGCCGGGCCCCCCCCTGTTTCCGCGGTGAGATCGCACTGCTGACCACCGGTTTTCTTGCCCCGTCGCATTTTGCTTCTCTCATGCTGGACAAATTCCAGCGCGAGATGGCCCAGCTCGGCTACACGCTGAACACGCACCGCGTCACGCGCGAGGATCTCACAGCCGGGAGACTTCCGATCACTCTCTTCCCGGAGAGAAGCAGCGGGATCATCTGCTTTGAGATCTTCGACAGGGAATACGCAGAAATGCTCTGCCGGCTCGAGATCCCCATCCTGTTCGTGGACGCTCCGGCCGGAACGGGCGGGTACGCGCTGGCAGCCGACCAGCTGTACATGGACAACACGACCGGCATCACACAGTTTGTCAACATCATGCTGGCGCAGGGCTATACAAAGATAGGATGGATCGGGGATTTTGAGCACTGTCAGTCCTTCTTTGAGCGCTACCGGGCTTTCCGATGCGCGATGGCGCTGGCAGATGTTCCGGTGGACGAGACCCATATCATCCGGCAGAGCAATGTAAACGTACTGAAAAAGGTGCTCGCTTCCGCGAAGACACTTCCGGATGTCTTCATCTGTGCAAACGATTTTGCCGCCCAGGATGCCATCAATGTCCTGACCGAACTGGGCAAAAGGGTTCCCGACGATGTCAGGATCTGCGGATTTGACGATTCTCCGGAATCCAGACACAGCGCGCCGCCGATCACGACCGTTCACATCCACACCCAGGTCATGGCCTTCTCCGCCGCCCACCTGATCGTTTCCAGAATGAAAGAGCCATCTCTTGATTTCCGCACGATCTATACCGAAGCCAACCTCATCCTGCGCGAGTCAACAGGACACTTACAAGGAGGAACACAGTGAAATTCTTCTCATATGACAGCAAATTCAGCCAGATCGCGCTGGCACTCTGCCAGGCCTGCCTGCTCAATCTTCTGTGGTTCGTCTGTTCGCTGCCTGTCTTCACGATCGGCGCCTCGACCACCGCGCTTTACTATGTCTGCATCAAGATCGTCCGCGGCGAGGAGCAGTACGTCATCCCCATGTTTTTCCGCTCCTTCAAGCAGAATTTCAGGCAGGCAACCCAGCTGTGGCTCATCCTCGCCCCCATCGGCGTCCTGCTCGCGGCCGACGGCTACATCCTCTACCACCTCCGCTCTCATTCGAAGGGCACGCCGGCTGTCTTCTGGACACTTCTTATGGCGCTCATGATCGGAGCCGCCATCCTCTATACGATCATCCTGATGTACGTCTTCCCGCTGACCGCGATCGTGACCAACACCACGAAGGCCATGCTGAAGAATTCCTTCCTGATCGGCACGCACTACCTGTTTGCAACGATCATGGTGTTCGCCGTTCATTTTGCAATCTTCTTCGTGACAGTCCGCTTCTTTACGCCTCTCATCATCTTCGGGGAAGGCCTCGCAGCCATGCTGAGCGCCGCGCTTCTGAACAACGTGCTGGCCGCCGTCTCCTACGATCCGGAAAATGAAAACAGCAAAGAGGGCCCCGATGGCAGCAACTGATTACGAACGCACGCAATTAAAAAAGAGCCTCCATGAGATGGGGCTCCCGCAGAAAATCGGCTATTTTTTCTCCTACTATACAATTCATTTTATTCTGGCTGTCCTGGCCGTCGTCATCATCACCGCATCTCTTGTGCGAAGCTTAACCCGAAAAGAAGTGCTCCTCTATATCGCTCTCACGAACACGGCCATCGGGTCGGAGCTTGAAAGTGAGCTGACCGACGCGTTTCTTTCGGCTTCCGGCTTTGACAGCCGGAAAAATGAGATCGAACTCTACAAAGAGCTCTACATCTCAAACGATCCCGCCCAGGAAAACCACGAATATGCCTATGCTTCCTCCCTGAAAGTCATGGCGGCGATCAATGCCGAAAAGATGGATCTGGTGCTGATGAACAAAGAATCCTACGACGTCTTCTCCGGCAGCGGGTATCTCCAGGACCTCACCGCTCTTCTTAAGGACAGCGCTCTTCTCGATACGCTCGAGCCTTATCTGGTGCAGAACGAAGTAACGCTGGCCGACAATTCCCTGGACGTGGCTCTCGGGGAAGCCGCCGAGACTGAAATCGTGACCGAGACGGTCACGAACGCCGTAAACGTCTCCGCTCTTCCGGCTTTCCGCAAAGCCGGTTTTCCGGCAGACATCTATATCGGAGCGATCGCCAATTCCCCCCGCGAGGGCGCAATCATAAGATATCTTGCGTACCTTACATCCTGAAAATAAAAAAACTCCGAAAGTCTCCCCTTTGAGACTTTCGGAGTTTTTCATTCTCACTGTTTCTGTCAGGCGCAAAAAAACCGGAACCCTTTCGGTTCCGGTCTTGATGCAGGAGAAGGGACTTGAACCCTCACTCTAACTGAATAGAACAGGCACCTGAAGCCTGCGCGTCTGCCGATTCCGCCACTCCTGCGTTCCATTGGCGCCTTACGCGTCAACAAAGGGAATTATACTTCACCGGCAGGCAAATGTCAACCGATTTTTCAAAAAATATATGTGCATTTTACTTATTATGTGCTATGATGAGAAAGCTTTCTTTTTATTTTATTTCTAAGGAGGGGAATCATGTCCAATTCCAAAAACGGCGGTTTTCTGGACCGCACCTTCAAACTGAAGGAAAACAAAACAGACGTACGCACCGAGATCATCGCCGGTGTTACGACCTTCATGACGATGGCTTACATCCTCGCTGTCAACCCCAACATCCTGAGCGCCTCCGGCATGGACCGCGGCGCCGTCTTCACCGCGACAGCCCTGGCTTCCTGCATCGCAACGCTTATGATGGCCCTGTTCGCCAACTACCCGTTCGTGCTGGCTCCGGGCATGGGCCTCAACGCCTACTTCGCCTACACGGTCGTTCTCGGCATGGGCTACACCTGGCAGACAGCGCTTACGGCGGTCTTCGTCGAGGGTCTCATTTTCATCGTGCTCTCCGTCACCAACGTGCGTGAGGCCATCTTCAATGCGATCCCGATGACGATCAAGCACGCGGTCTCCGCCGGTATCGGCTTCTTCATCGCCTTCATCGGCCTGCAAAACGCCAAGATCGTCGTTGACAGCTCGACGCTCGTCTCCCTCTACAGCTTCAAGAGCTCCCTTGCAAACGGCACGTTCCGTTCTGAAGGCATCACCGTTCTGCTCGCCCTCATCGGCATCGTCGTCACCGGCATCCTCATGGTCCGGCAGGTAAAAGGCGGCATGCTCTGGGGCATCCTCATCACCTGGGGTCTCGGCATCATCTGCGAGCTCACCGGGCTCTATGTACCGGATGCGGAACTCGGCATGTTCTCGGTTCTCCCGAACTTCTCCGCAGGCTTCTCCGTCCCGTCGCTGGCGCCAACCTTTATGAAGCTGGACTTCTCCAACGTATTCTCGCTTAACTTCATCGTCGTCGTGTTCGCGTTCCTCTTCGTCGACATGTTTGATACGCTGGGAACCCTGATCGGTGTCGCCTCCAAGGCCGACATGCTCGATAAGGACGGCAGACTCCCGAAGATCTCCGGAGCTCTCCTCGCAGACGCCATCGGAACCTCCGCGGGTGCCGTGCTCGGAACCTCCACCACAACGACCTTCGTCGAGAGCGCTTCCGGCGTCGCCGAGGGCGGCCGCACGGGTCTTACCGCTGTCACGGCGGCGATCCTCTTCGGTCTTTCCCTCCTGCTCTCCCCGATCTTCCTCGCGATCCCGTCGTTCGCCACGGCGCCGGCGCTCGTCATGGTCGGTTTCCTGATGATCTCCGCGTTCCTGAAGATCGACTTCACGGACTACACGGAGTCCATCCCGAGCTTCCTCTGCCTGATCGCCATGCCCTTCATGTACAGCATCTCCGAGGGTATCTCCATGGGCATCATCTCCTACGTGGTCATCAACCTGATCTGCGGAAAGGCAAAAGAAAAGAAGATCAGCATCCTCATGTACGTGCTGACCGTCCTCTTCATCCTGAAGTACGTATTCCTTTGATGATCGGATATATGTAAAACAAAAGATCCCCGCATCGAATGGTGCGGGGATCTTTTTAATTCTGTTTATCTGGCTCCTACCGCCTGTTTCTTCGTTCCGAGAAACATGCTGACCGCCTTCACGATGACGCCGCCCAGAGCGCCGCAGATGCCCGCCTCGACCAGAGCCTGAATGCCAACAAAGAGAGCGATGAACATCAGCGGGTTCTTCGCGCCGAGTCTTGCGACATGGCCCTGCACATACTCGGTGTTGTAAAACGCGAGAACCAGGTAGCCCATGAAAAGAACCGTGTTGAGAACCGGCGCGGCGATCGCCCCGGCGAAGTAGGACCAGTTGCCTCTCCTGTCAAGCTTTGCGAGCGCTTTGAAAACGACACCTGCAAGATAGCCCATGAGAACGCGGGTCACCACACAGAGAATAAATGTGTGAATCGGGCTGACCGCAAACAGGGTGCTGGTCATCACCGAGCCGCCCGTGAGCGCGTCCTTAAAGCTCACAAGTCCGAACACGCCGCCGAGGATCGCCCCGGCTTCCGGCCCGATGATCATGGCGCCGACGGCGATCGGCAGCGTCAGGAAGCTCATGTAGAGCGGTCCGACCGGGACACTCCCGAGGCCGATGGCCTTCATGACGAACTGGATACAGATAAGCATGGCAATCTGCATCATTGCGGTGAGATCAAAAACCTTTTTCTTCATATTCAGTTTACCTCCTCATGCTGTTCCGCCTTCCTGCGGATATAGCTGATTTTTCCCGGAAAATGAAGCCCCTTCCCTTTCCCTTCGGATAGCGGCGCTTTATGCGTCCGCTTCCGGACCGGTACGGTTTTCATTTTCCTTTTTTGCATCTACATCATATATGCACGAGGGGTGAAAGTCAAGTTTTTAAACCTGAACATTCTGTGATGTTTTCTGTCCTTCTCCCGCCTTCTCCCACTGGTAAGCGAGGCCCTTCAGCATAAGTTCCGGCTCGTAGAGGTGGGAATGTGTGAGCTTTTTGTGAACTTCCTCCGACCAGCCGCCCGTCACGACCAGAGAAACCGGCAGGCCTAAGGTTTCCTCGACCCTTTTTACGATCCCGTCGATCATGGCGGCCTGCCCGAAGAGCGCTCCGCTCTCCATGCAGGCCTTCGTGTTCTTCCCGATCAGGCAGTCCGTCGGCTCGGGCAAGAGCTCCGGCAGCTGCGCGGTCCTTGCGTGGAGCGCCCAGAGGCCCGTCTGGAGCCCCGCGGCGATCACGCCGCCCAGGAACACGCCGCCCTCCCCGACCACGTTGAAGGTCGTCGCGGTGCCCATGTCGACCGTCACGGCCGGCAGAGGCACGATTCCGGCCGCATACGCGGCGTCCACAAGCCGGTCGTGACCGATCGTCGTCATGTCGATGTCCTTGAAAATGAGCCCCTTCGCATTCTCCCGCGTGATCATGAGAGGCTTCCTGCCGGTCAGCGTCTCCGCCGCGAGGGCGAGCTTTTCCGCAAGACGCGGCACGACGCTGCTCATGACGACGCCCTCCGCCTCAAAGCCGACGATCCCCAGCTCCTCCGCGATGAGGGCCGCCAGGTCCTCGCCGCTCTCCTCCGTGTTCGTCGGGATATAGATGCATTTGAGGACAGAGAATGCACGGTCCTTTTTTACAATCAGGCCGACGGATGCGGTCGTGTTTCCGATGTCGATTGCGATGATCATAGTGCCCTCCCGGGTTATAAAGAAAGGGGCGGACAAAAGCCCGCCCCGGGTATTAATATACTTTCCAGCCGTTCACAAACTTGCCGACCACCGAGCGGTCGTCGCCGTAATTGAGGACCCTAAGGAGCCTCTCGGCCGGCGTAAGCTCGCGCATCGTGTCAAGGTTCACATCGGAGAGGATGACTGCATCAAACTCCGAGCCCGGCGCAAAGGTTCCGACGTCGCCGATGAGCCTTCCCGGCTTCAGGGTAAGCGCCGCGAAGAACTCCGCAAAGCTCCCGGCCTCGTCTGCCGCCGCCCTCACAAAGTCCGCCTGCCGGCCCCTTAAGGGCGGCTGACAGTCAAGCAGGGAGACTTTCGCCTCCTCCGTGAGACGCTGCAGAGCCTCTTTCAGCGCCGCGGATGTCTTCTCCTCATCGATAAGAAGCGCCGGCTTTACATTCGCAAGCCTCCTCCGCTTTATACGCGCGAGGAACTTTTTGGCATTTTCAAGCACTTCCTCCGCCGTGCTCTCAGCATCGGTGCAGGAAAGCCCCACAAGGCCGCCGAGTCCGGTCTCATCCAGCATCCTTGCAAGTCTAGCAGCCGCGGCATAGTCCGTACCGCCGTTTATGATTGCCCGGGTCGCCAGCCCGACATAGATCGTCTCGATGAAGGCGTCAAACGACCTCTTTTCATATTGGCGGTCGGAGGCGATCCTTTTTGCCTCCGGCTCCGCGTAGGCCTCCGCGAACGCCTCGTCGGTGAGGTAGGTGCCGAGCCCACGCACATTGGCGAGCATCGCGTCCGCTCTCGTATCAACAAGGCCCGGAATGATCAGTTCCTCGGGGCAGTCGATGAGCGGCCAGTCCGAAAACTCTTCCGGGAGCTCCTCAAACACACCGGCCGAGACCCCCTCCATGCAGACAAGATAGCCGTCCGCCGTCTCAAAGAGCTCCTCCTCCGACTTCATGTAGAGGATGACTCCGTGCAGTACAAAATTTCCGTCGTCTACCGTCATTCGTCTTCCTCTTCATCCGGGAATACCGGCGGCTCGGCCGGGATAAAACGCCTCTCCTCGATCGGGTCCGGCATCTTCGGCACGCGCTCCCAGGCTTCTGTGCAGAACTGATCCTGCGAGTTGACAAGGACCTTGCCGCGCTTGTCGATCTTCACGTAGCTGCCGTCCTCCTGGAGGATGTGGGCCTTCACATTATCGTCAAATTCGGTCTGCAGGATGTGCATGACCTCTTTCTTCAGCTCCGGATCTTCCACCGGGAAGACGATCTCGACGCGCTTGTCGAGGTTTCTCGGCATCCAGTCGGCGGAGCCCATGAAGACCTCCGGCCGGTCCTCGTTGCAGAACCAGAAGATTCTGGCATGCTCGAGGAAATTGCCGACGATCGAGCGCACATGGATGTTCTCGGAGACGCCCGGGATGCCCACCTTAAGACAGCAGATGCCGCGGACCAGGAGCTCGATCTTGACGCCCGCCGCGGAGGCCTCGTAGAGGGCCTCGATGATGTCCGGGTCGCAGAGGGAGTTCATTTTCGCCTTGATGTAAGCCGGACGTCCCGCCTTCGCGTTGTCCCGCTCGCGGGCGATGAGTTTTAAGAAGCGGTTCTTCATCCATAAGGGGGCCACCAGCAGCTTGTGCCACTTCTCCGGCTCCGAGTAGCCCGAGAGCATGTTGAACGCGGAGGTCGCGTCCACGCCGATCTGGGCGTTCGCTGTGAAGAGGCCGAGGTCCGTGTAGAGCTTGGCCGTCGAGTCGTTGTAGTTGCCGGTGCCGAGGTGGACATAGCGGCGGATGCCGTCCTCCTCGCGGCGGATGACCATCGTGATCTTGCTGTGGACCTTGAGCCCTAAGAGGCCGTAGATGACGTGGCAGCCGGCCTTTTCAAGCATCTTCGCCCAGGCGATGTTGTGCTCCTCATCGAAGCGGGCCTTCAGCTCGACGAGAACCGTGACCTGCTTGCCGTTGTCGGCCGCCTTCGCCAGCGCCGCAACGATCGGCGAGTCGCCGCTCACGCGGTACAATGTCTGCTTGATGGCCAGGACCTCCGGGTCCGCGGCGGCCTGCTGGACGAACTTCACGACCGGGTCGAAGGACATGTAGGGATGGTGCATGAGCACGTCCTGTTTTGCGATCACGTCGAATACGTTGTCCGCACCGATGAACTCCTTGACCGGGGCCGGCGTATATCTCGGGGTCTTGTATTTGTCAAAGCCCGGCATGCCGTACATTTTCATGAGGAAGGTGAGGTCGATCGGGCCCGGAATATAGAAAATATCCGGCTCCGAAACCTTGAACTCCTTCACCAGGATCTTGAGGAGACGCTTGTCGATGTTCTCGTCGACTTCGAGGCGGATAACTTCGCCCCACTGGCGCTTCTTGAGCTGCTTCTGGATCTCCTTCAGGAGGTCTTCCGCTTCCTCCTCGTCCACGTCGAGCTCTGCATTTCTCATGATTCGATACGGAAATGCACAGAGGACATCGTAGTGCTGGAAGAGAACGCCGATGTACTTCCGGACGACTTCCTCGAGGAAAATGACAACCTTCCTGCCCTCCTCGTTCTCCGGCAGATTCACGATGCGCGGGAGCACGCCCGGCACCTGCACGGTCGCGAACTCCGCCTTCTCCTTGCCCTTCTTCTTCTCGCCGTCCGAATCCTTCGGTGCGATCAGGGCGCCGATATTCAGGGTCTTGTTGAGGATCAGCGGGAACGGACGGGAGGAATCCATCGCCATCGGGGTCAGGATCGGATAGATATTCTCCTCAAAGTACTTGTCCAGGTATTTGCTCTGTTTCTCGGTCAGCTTCGTATAGTCGTCGATGATGACGAGGCCGGCCTTTTCCAGCGCCGGCACGATGGAGCGGTTGAAGATCGTGTACTGCTCCTTCACGAACTCGTGCATCCTCGCGGAGATCTTCTCGAGCTGCTGGGCAGCCGTAAGGCCCGCGATATCCTTCTTCGTGTAGCCCGCATGGACCTGGTCCTTTAAGGACGCGACGCGGACCATGTTGAACTCGTCCAGGTTGGACGCGGTGATGGAGAGGAACTTCATGCGCTCAAAGAGCGGCACGATCTGGCGGTCCCTCGCTTCCGAGAGGCATCTCTCGTCAAACTCCAGCCAGGAGAGTTCACGGTTCCGGTAGTATTTCGGGTCCCGGAAATTGATTGCATTTTTTGCATTTTCTTCTTTGGCAGCCATGTTACCCTCCTTCAGCTGATCTTCTTTTTGATCTTAAGTAACGGTTTGACATCGAAGATGTCCTCAAAGAAGGTGACATTCTCCGCGAATATGCCCTTCTCCAGCGTGAAATCTTCCTTCACGACGACTTCGATGATAAGCTTCTCTTCCTTCCTGGTCGCGCGGATCTCCGTGATCTTCTGCAGATAGCTCTGGTCGAGTCCGTTCGCGAGCCTGAGGATCGCCGTCAGCTTCGCCACCCTGATGAGATCCTCGGGCAGCATGTCGCGGGCCGAATCTTCGTAGGCGGGATTGCCTCGGAAATCCAGCGGAACCGTGTTGTAGCGGACGACGTTTGCGATGATCATCCTCTCCCGCTCGGAGAGGCCGATGATCTCGGTGCTCTTGATGATGTTGTAGGAGCAGGCGGCGACGTCGACAAGGCTCACGTATTTTCCGCAGTCATGGAGGCAGCAGGCGACCTTGAGGAGCAGGCGGTCGCGGTCGCTCAGGAGATTGCTCTTTCTCACGGCCCGGAAGATCTCGTCCGAGACCTCCAGGAGCTTGTCCGTGTGGGGCTTGTTGCCCGCGTAGCGCTTCATGATGTTTCTCGCGGCGCTCAAGATGTCCCGGTCGAAATCATGGCTCGAGCGGATGATTTTCGAGGAGAGGCCGTAATCGAAGGCGATACCGTCCGTCAGCTGAATGCCGGGCAGCCAGACCGTCTTGACCCCGAGAACCTCAATCAGCCGCTTGTAGAGGACCGCCGTCGGCAGAACCGCATGCGCGACCTCCATGCCGACGCCGAGGAACTCTGCGGCCTCCTGGGCGGTCATATTGACGATCTTGTCGTACCAGCCGAGGAATTCCTCCCTGGACTCGAACTTGTTGGCGTCCGCCCGGTTCTGGAAGATCAGGTTCGTAAAATAGTCCCCGACCAGAATAATCGTATCGATATTGCGGTCCTTTAAGTACATCCGCTTGAAATTGAGGATGTCCTTGCGGATCAGCTGGTCGATGAGAACGTCCGGATGAGCGGTCTGGTTCTCCAGCTGGGCGATGCGCCCGCTGACCCTGAGGGAGCCCAGGAGCAGGTTCGTGGTCGTCACCAGCGTGTCCTTGTCGAAGAGGGAGAGCTGGATGCTGCCGCCGCCGACGTCGACGATGGCCGTGCCGGTCTCGATCGTCCGCTCGAAATCCTCGCCCTTGGACGCGATGGACTTGTAGCTTAAGAAGCGCTGCTCGGAGTTTGACAGGACATCGACCGTGATGCCGGTCTTCTTCTTGATGTGCTCCATGATGAGCATGCTGTTGCCGGACTCCCTGAAGGCCGACTTGGCGCAGGCGCGGTAGGCGGAGACGCCGTACTCCTTCATGACGTTCGCATAGTCCCCGAGGATCCGGGTCAGCTCATTGAGGCTCTCCATGGAGATGCGGTGCTTGTCGTAAGCCTCCCTCCCCAGGAGCAGTCTCTGCTGCAGTGTGGTCAGCGAGGTGAGTCCGCTTCTTCTGACTTCGAATATCTCCATGGAGATATTGTAGGAGCCGATATCGATCGCGGCAAAAGTTGTGACTGCCATAAGAAAAAACTCCTCCGTTCCTTTTTGTCGTATGTCTTAAAAATAGTTTAAGCGCCGCCTTAAAGCGCCGCATAACCTTCACTTACCCTTTCCGCACCCGATCTCATGCTCCTCGGAATCCCGGCTCGCCGCCATGACCGCGCGGATAATCTTCTCGAGATAATCAGCCATCTCCTTATCGCCCGTCCTCTGCCGCAAAGCGCTGATCTTCTCCTCTTCCCTGGCCGCATCATAAACAGGCAGCCCGTTCGCCGCCTTGTAGGATGCCACCTCTCCGACTATTGTATATCGTTCCTTAAGCAGGTCCTCTATCTTCGCGTCTACCGCGTCGATGCGGGTCCTCATTTCCCGTAAATTCATCATGGTTTTATTATAAAGTGCCTGAAAATGAAAGACAAGCCGATCTTTTAAAATGATCCCTCATCTTCGCTCTCCGCTTCCCAGCCTCCTGTCCTCTTTCCTTGTGCGTGCGGGCGGTTCATAGGTGCAGCGCTCCGCGATCTGCCTGACGAGCCTTGATACGCGGTCCTCGATCCTGCGCTTCACTTTCGTCTCCGTATCACCGGGCAGGATCTTTCCGACATGGCGGGTGTACAGCTCTTCATTTGTCATCCCGTTTTTAAACTTATCCAGCAGAAACTCCTGCGAGGACGGGGGCAGAGAGCCGAATGCCTCCATGATCGCGCCGTACTTGCGCTCTTCGAGCCCCAGCATCCGAAGGCGCCTTAAGAGATAGGACCGCTGCCTCCTTGTCATATCCTCCGCGTAGTCAAACGCGGCATAAACCGGATCGCCGTCCCGTCCGGAACCGGCCGTCTCGCCGATGCCGTATCTTCTCCGGTAGGCCGCCTCCCGGATCGCCTCATCCATGGATACGGCCGCCGTATAAATCGTTTCTCTCCTTCTTGCGAAGCTTCTGATATAGGCCTCATGTTCCCTCAGAACGAGGCCGACCTCCTCCCTCGTACAGGGAGTCATTCCGTCAAGATGTGTCACTCCTTTAGCCATACCTCACCCGTTATATCAAATGTGAAATACAGTTTAAGGGACGTGAAAAATCCACAGACAAGGAAAAAGCCTCGAAACCGTGAAGGTTTCGAGGCTTTCGTAGCCGATAGGGGAATCGAACCCCTGTTTCCGCCGTGAGAGGGCGGCGTCTTAACCGCTTGACCAACCGGCCGTGCAAGAAGTATAATACACCATCCGACCGGAAAGGTCAAGCATTATTTTTTTATTTTTTTCAAATTTTTTCAAAAACTTCTTTTATGACTCGCTGAGGCAGTAAGCCGGGTTCCGGTTCCCGTCGAAGAAGGACTCGACATCCGTGATCCCGAGGATCTCAAAGTCGCGCGAATACGTCTTGTGGGACGGCGCATCCGGGTTGATCGCATTGTACATGCTCACGCCGTCAAGGGCGACACGGCCCGTGCGCACGAACTGGGAGCCGAACTCGGTCCAGCCGATATTGCCGTCGACATTGCAGAAAATGTCAAAGCCCTGCTCCTTGTAGTACATATACTTGGCGTTATCCGAAGTGTAGCCGCCGACCGGTCCGATATCAGCACCGAACGCAAAGATGATCTTGTTGGTCGGGCCGATGACCTTCTCGACCGCGATCTCCCATCTCTCATGGTCGTGCACGATCTTCTCGTAGCTGGCATCCGTCGCATTGATATGGCCGTAGGTGTGGCTGGCGAACGTCCAGCCGGCCTTCTTCAGGGCCTCCGCGATCTTTGTCGCCTCCGCGACATCCGTGTCGTAATCGTATTCCGGATGATCGACCAGGAACTTCTTCTGGGCGGCATTCAGGTCCTCCCCTTCCGGTCCTTCCTTGTAGTAGTCATTGGTCCTGTAGCCGAAGACGCCGTTGTAGCCCGTGAGCGCGATCGTCGGGCGGGCTCCCTTGTAGCAGAAATCCGGGTGCTCCTTGAGGAAGGTCTCCATCAGCGGAACCATGTCGTAGTCGCCGACGACCTGTTCGCCTTCCGGCGTCGTGAAGAGGCACTTGACCTCCCCGTTCTCGTCGAGTACAAGCCTGTCCGCGTAGCCCTGGGCTCCGTTCTCACCGTAGGAGTGATAGTAGGAAAGGTCGTCCTCGGACATGATGAGAGGCTTCTTGCCTGCCGGCAGGTAGAGGTTGGTATTCTTCTCAAAATAAGTGCTTCCGTCCTCCGCCGTCTTCTCCACGATGAGGTCGTCGAGGCTGATCAGCACGTAGCCGGCCTCGTACATCTTCTGGATCATCATCTTGAACTCGGGCACGGTCACCATGGCCTTGTTGTTCTTCTCCACACGCTCCTCCGTGCAGGTCGAGGACGCGATCAGTCCTCGGCTGTCGTTGATCAGCGAATGGAAGAACACGTGCGCCGTCGTGGAGACATCCACCTGAACAAGGGAAGACTTCTCAGCGGTGATCGCGGAGATCTTCTCGGTGATGGAGGGCTCGTTCTCGTAGCCCGGGTAGCTCTGGAGAAGCGAAAGGGCTCCGTCATAGTCATACATGCTGACCATGGACGATGCTCTCGCGACAGCCTCCTCAGCCGTCGACGGTGTCTCTCCCGTGTAAGCCGGAACCGGCGTCACCGCGGTGGATTCCGCTGCCGGGGTCGTCTCGGCGGGCGCTGCGGTCGATGTCTCTCCCGCCGGAGCTGCCGCGGAGCTCTCCGCTGCCGGCGTTGTCGTGACGCTCTCCGTGTAGGACGGCTTCGGGTTGTTTTCTTTCTTATTCACCTTGTCCACGTGGCGGATGACCACGATCACGGTGACCAGAAGGGCTGCCAGAAGAGCGAGCGTCAGCGCGCGGAGAATAAGCACTCTCTGCCGGCGCTTTCTCTTCATTTCCGCCCTTCTTCTCTTCATCTCCTGATTGTCATTGTGCTTCTCTTCCATAATTATTTACCTCCCTGATATATCATTATGAAATATATATGTAGGATCCCGGCCGCTCCGGATCCAGGAATGCGGAGATATTTCTGACTCCGAGATCCCAGAGCGTCTGTGCCGTCCACTGTTCAGCCCCTGTCGAGGCGGTCTTAAGTGCGTATGGTGTGAGCGGGAAACGGACGGACCTCACATAGTTCCTGCCCGACGATTCGCGCGTATAGAGCCCGCGTCCCGATACGCAGAAAATGCAGTAGCCTTCCGACGTATAGTAGGAAAATTTATTGTTGTCCGCGCTGTAGCCCCCGGATTCTTCGATGTCGCTGTCGTGGCCGAACACGAATATCTTCACATCCCCCAGAATGGGCGTCACGGAAGCCTTCCATTTCTCCAGGTCCACCTTGAGGTCCGTGAGCGTTGCCGAGGAGACGATGCGGTCTCCCCAGGTCTTGTTGGCGAATTCATAGCCTGCCGCTGTGAGCGCAGCCGCCGTCTCCTTCGCCGCCGCCACTTCCGCGTCGTAGTCAAAGTCCGGATGCTCCTCAAGCCACTTCTGCTGCAGCTCCGTGAGCCCCGCACGGGTCCGGTAGCTCTCATCCGTCCGGTAGCCCAGGACTCCGTTGTAGCCGGTCAGCGCCAGGGTCATCCGCGCGCCTTCATAGGAAAAATCAGGATGCTTCTCGATGAAGCTCTCCAGGATCGGGACGGCGTCGTAATCGCCGGTCTTCTCCGTGCCGTTTGCGTTCACGTAGGCACAGGAGAGCTTTCCGTTTTTGAGGACGATCTTTGAGGCGTACCCGGTGTTGTCCGTGCTGTGGTGGTAATTTACGTTGTCCTCGGTGAGGAGCAGCGGAAGCTTTCCCTCCGGCAGGCTCAGTTTTTCATTCGGCGAGACAAGAAGCCCGCCCGGCGTCTCCTCGATCAGGAAAAGATCGGTAAAGCGGACCAGCATAAACCCGGCCGCATAGAGCTTTTCCAGTATCTCACGGAACTCTGCCGGTGTCAGATTATTGCTGTTGTTTACCGTGATGCGCGCTTCCGATACGACCTGCGGGTCAAAGGCCCGGTAATCGTTGATGAGCGGATAGAAATAGAGGTGCGGGACCTTTGTGACGTCAACCGTACCGTCCTCCCGGATGAGTTCGGAGAAAATATTGGCCTCCTCCATCTCATCCGCGCTCTCTTCCGAAGCGCTCTCGTCTTCAATATTCAGCTCCGTGATCACGGTCACCTTCCTGGGCTCACCGGAGTCGGATTCTGCCCCGGAGGCTCCGCAGGACGTAAACAAAAAGACCGCCGCAAGGAGCAATGACAATAAAATTCGTTTCTTCCCGATCATGCCTTACACCGCCGCTTTTTATCTCTCCTGCCGAAGGAGCTTTACGCCATGCCCCGGAACGGCGAAGCTGCCGTCCATGGACAGTTTTTCATTTTCAAGAAGATCCGTAAAGGTTCCCCTGAGATAGTCTCCGTAAAACGTAAACGGAGCGTCCTCCAGATTAAAGAATGCGTACACCTTTCCGTTCCCGTCCTCACGCAGGAAGGAGAGCTGGCGGTTCTTCACATCGATATTGCGGTAGCCGCCGTAGGAAAGCTGCGGATTCTCCCGGCGGATGCGGGCGAAGGCGGCGATCATGTCCGTCACCTCGTTCCACTCGGGCTTAGAGACCGCCGGGCGAAGGGCGTCGTCCCCCTCTTCTTTCCTACCGTGTATGCCCCACTCGCTTCCGTAGTAGATGCAGGGGATTCCCGGCATCGCAAATATAAGTCCGTAGGCGATCATGAGATTCCGCTCATCGTCGATCCTGTCGATGATCCTCGAGACATCGTGGTTGTCGACAAACGAGAGCAGATGCCTGCCCCGGTAGAGACACCACGGGTCGGAGCCGAACTGGCGGTTGACGGAGTAGGATATCTCAAAGAAATTGGCGGAATTGATGCTCGAGTAGATGCCCTTGTAGCACTCGTAGTTGGTGACGGAGTCCAGCATCCCGTCCTTCATGAGAAGGTTATAATCTCCGAAGAGCGTCTCGCCCATGAGGAAGAAGTCCTGCTTTGCCTGTTTGGTCTCCCATGCGAGCTGGCGGATGAAATCGTGGTCCAGAAGGTACGCGACATCGAGCCGGAGACCGTCGACCCCGAACTCGCTGATCCAGAATTTCGCCGAATCGCACAGATAGCGCTTAACGTCCGGATTCTTAAGGTTCAGCTTGACCAGCTCGTAATGGCCTTCCCAGCCCTCGTACCAGAAACCGTCGCCAAAAGGGCTGTTCCCGTCGAAGCTGACGTTGAACCAGCCGGCGTAGGGGGAGTTCCATTTTTTCTCCCTCACTTCGGAAAATGCAAAAAACTCGCGCCCGACATGATTGAATACCGCGTCGAACATGACCCTGATCCCGGCTTCATGGAACGCATCCACGAGCTCCTTAAGGTCCTCGTTGGTCCCGAGACGCACATCCACCCGTCTCATATCGGTCTGGTCATAGCCGTGGCTCACCGACTCAAAGAGCGGGTTAAAAAGCACGCAGCCGATCCCGAGCTTCTTGAGGTGAGGGATCCAGCTTTTGATCGCCGGCAGACGGCTTGCCGCCGTCCCGTCATTGTGCCGGGGCGCCCCCGTAAGTCCGATCGGATAAATCTGATAAACAACTGTTTCGTATGGCCACATACCGTGTATTTCCTTTCCGTTATTTTTGCGGGGAACTCACTGTTCGAGGACGGACACGCACAGGTTGTTGTCCGTCAGGTAATTCTCCGCATAGACAAAATAAATGTCATCGCCGAACTTTTCGACGTCATAGAGAAGGATGCCTCCCTTCTGGAGATATTCCTCTGAAAGGTCCGTGCTCTCATCGGCTTCCTTCGCCAGGATCACCTTCTCATCGGTCTCAAGGATCTCCATCTTGTCATTCAGGCGCGTTCTGAACGCCGAGGAGCCGTTGTAGGATTCTCCCGGGTTCTCCTGGTCCATGCTGTAATAGAGCTCCCAGCCCTCCTCCGTCCGGATAAAGCCGGCGGGCTCGTGATCGGCCGTGCTGTCAAGGAGGATCGCCGGCGTGCTCCATGTCTTCCCCAGATCCCCGGATTTAGTGAGCAGGATCGCCGAATTCCCCTTGTCCACGGTCTCCTTCTCAAAGACCATGTAGAGTTCTTCCCCGTCGGCAATCAGCTTGACGTCTTCAAGGTTGCGGTTCGCGCTGACCACCTCGGAGAGATAGGTCAGGGACTTAAGGTCCGTTGAGCTGTAGAAGCGGATCGTGTACTTTCCGCTTTTCTTCTCCGTGTTGTCGTTGTTGAGCTTCCCGTCGACAAAGGTCATGCTGATGTAGTAGGTGTCCCCGATCTTCTCGACGGCCGGATCGATCATATAGTCCGACTGGTTATTGAGGTAAATGATCTCGTTGTGGATGATCTTTTCATTTTCATCAAACCGCGCCGCACCCAGCTCAAAATCTGCATTGCTGTAGATGATGGTCCTGGATTCCCGGTCGATATCCAGCCAGTCCGCGTAGATGTCATACTTCGTGACTTCCCCGGTCGCAAGGTCGATGCCGACCAGATTGCGGTTTTTAACTGTCAGCAGGAAATTATCGTCCAGAAGCTTCGCATCGCCGGTTCCCGACCGGTAAAACCGGAAGATGACCTGGGCGTAGGACGGCAGAACCGGCCTGCTCTCTCCCCCGCAGGCGGTAATGATAAAACTCAGTATAAGAGCGGCGGCACCGCCCCAAAAACGCCTGATATGGTTTTGCTTTTTTCGTATCAAGAACAGCCCTCTCTTCATGTACTGTCTTCTCCCCTTCAGATACATACCCGTCTATTATAACACCAGTAAGGACAAATAAGCCACAGGAAATTGTCCTTACGCCCATTTTCTTTGACCGGCATAAAAAAGACCGCAAAAGAGCGGTCTTTTTAAGGCAATTATTTCCCGATAGTTATCTCGGGTAATTCAATATCATCTGATTTCCCGAACAATTTGCTGTAATTGTAAAGAAAACCCACGATCTGGGCCCGGCTGCAGCCTTCCAGCGGGCAAAAGGTTCCGTCGCCCTTCCCGTTCGTGATGCCGGCTTTTGCCGCCCATCTGACGGTATCCCGATACCAGACACCCTCCGGAACATCGGGAAACGTCATGGCGTATGTCTTCTCCGGCTCTTTGTAATTCCCTTGCATCGCGGCGAACCGCTGGATAAACGTCACGATCATCGCCCGGCTGCAGGGCACATTCGGGCTGAACAGCTGCGCGCCGTCCTTCCTTCCGTAGCCGCTCGTGATGCCTTTTTCCACTGCCCAGATCACCGGCTTGAAGAACCAGTCTCCCTCTGCCGCATCGGGAAATGCCGATGTCCCGCTCACCTCCGGACTGCCTGCCAGTTTATAGAGAAATGCAACCGCCTCCGCCCTCGTACAGACATCATCCGGCTTAAAATATCCCCCTCTTCCGGAAGCCGTGCCGCTTTCCACCGCCCATTTTACAGCCCCGTCATACCAGGCATTGTCGGCGACATCCGGGAAGCTCGCGGCGGATACCTCAAGAAGCAGGCCGCCTGCGCAGAGAACAGCCGCCGTCAGCAGCGATATCATTTTTATCCATCTTCCGAACATGCTGCGGTCTCCTTTCATACTGTGTATTTTCGGGGATCCGTTCGTTCATCCTCTCTCCCGCTCATCCGGTTAATGAGCCTGCTCCTTCAGCACGCCGCAGACGGAGCACCACTCGATCGTGTGCGTAACCGCCTCATGATGAACGGTCTCATATTCGGCTTCGTGCAGAACCTCCGTGAACTCACCCGCATGGCTTACGGTCTCCGTGACCGCATCGTGATGGGCAACAAGAACCTGCTGTTCCGTGAAAGCAAAATCCGCAGCTTCCGCGTGCGCTGCCTGATGATGGGCCTCCATCTCCTCCGGGCTGGCTGCCGAAGCCCCGCACAGATTGCAGACATAGGATACGGTGTATTCGTCCCAGGCTTCCTCTACGACGATCTCCTCGTCCGGCACCGGGATCTGTTCGACCCAGGCCTCCTTTTTGAGGACTTCCTCATCGTACGCTTCCTTGTCGACGATGGTCTCGGTGACCCACTTGTGCTGGTGGGAAGGCGTCGGCGTTAATGTCGGAGTCGGCGTATTCGTCGGAGTCGGCGTATTCGTCGGTGCCGCCGTCGGTGCTGCGGCCGGTGTCTCCGCGTGATATACCGGCTGCGGTATTTCGGTGATCGCCGCCGGGCTGACCGGCTCCGCCGCGGCGCGGGGCACGAAGGGAGCCTCCAGTTCTCCGCTTAACGCATGATGGGCTGCTGTCTTCTCCTCTCCGGCATGTCCGGGTCCGGCATTCGGATCGACGACCAGTACCTCCGCGGCTTCTGCCTGTTCATGCGTCGCCTCCGCCCCGCCTGCGCAGGCGGAAAGACTGCCGGCCAGAAGGACTGCCGCAAGGATCACGGCTGTTTTTCTCATAGGAGCTCCTTTCATTTCAGGTGATTCGCCTTTACAATAGCATTTTTCAAAAGTTCTTTCAAGCCTGAACAAAAAAAAGGACCTGTCTGCTGACAGATCCTTTGAAGCCGATGGAC
>ONHA01000050.1 GCA_900317515.1 uncultured Eubacteriales bacterium | reverse complement strand
GACGGCTACTTCCATGAGTCCGAGTACCGCTCGGCTCCGTACTTCGATGTCCGCATCGACGGCATCACAACTCTGAACGAGAAATTCTGATTCCGTATTTAACATCGGGCGGAGCACCTCAAAAAGTGTTCCGCCTGTTTTCAATCTTTTTTAAGGAGAGAGGATAAGAGTTTGAGCGTACCGGCTATTGAACTTCAGAATATCACGAAGACGTTCGGACATATCGTCGCGAACAAAAATGTAAATCTCGTCGTAAACCGGGGTGAGATCCTGTCCATCCTGGGTGAAAACGGCAGCGGCAAGACGACTTTGATGAACATGATCTCCGGCATTTACTATCCGGACAACGGCAGGATCCTGATCGACGGCGAGGAGGTAGTCATCCGCTCGCCGAAGGACGCATTTCGCTACAAGATCGGCATGATCCACCAGCATTTCAAGCTTGTGGATGTCTTCTCGGCGGCTGACAATATCGTCCTCGGACTGGATGAGAAATTCAATATGAAGGAAGCCTCCGCGAAGGGCGCGAGAATTGCGGCCCAGTACGGGTTCGACATCGATCCGGCAAAGAAGATCTATGAGATGTCCGTCTCCGAGAAGCAGACGGTCGAGATCATCAAGGTCCTCTACCGGGGTGCGGATATTCTGATCCTCGATGAGCCGACGGCGGTCCTGACCCCGCAGGAGACGGAGAAGCTGTTCTCGGTTCTCCGCCGCATGAAAGCGGACGGGAAGGCCATCATCATCATCACGCACAAGCTTCACGAGGTGCTTTCGCTCTCCGACAAGGTCGCGGTTCTCCGCAAGGGTGAGTACATCGGCACGGTCGAGACAAAGGACGCGACCGAGACCAGCCTCACCGAGATGATGGTCGGCAAGAAGGTAAGCCTCAACATCGACCGCAGCGAGCCTCATGAAAATGCAGACCGCCTCACCGTGCGCGGCATCGACTACGTGAACCATGAGGGTGTGAGGATTCTTGACGACGTCTCCTTCACGGCAAGAGCGGGCGAGATCCTCGGTATCGCGGGCGTCGCGGGCAGCGGCCAGAGGGAGCTCCTCGAGGCGATCGCGGGTCTTTCTCCGCTCACCGGCGGCGAGATCATCTATGATAATCCGAAGACCGGCGAGAAGGAAGACCTCCGCAACAAGACGCCGATGCAGATCCGCGAACTCGGCGTCCGCCTGTCCTTTGTTCCCGAGGACCGTCTCGGCATGGGTCTCGTCGGCGACATGGACATCATCGACAACATGATGCTTCGCTCCTACGGCAAGGGAAAGTCGATGTTTGTCCACCGGAAAGATCCGAAAGCGCTGGCGGAGAAGATCATCAAGGATCTCGAGGTCAACACACCCTCGGCGACCACGCCTGTCCGCCGCCTCTCCGGCGGCAACGTTCAGAAGGTTCTGGTCGGCCGTGAGATCTCTGTCCGCCCGACCGTCCTCATGGCGGCTTACCCGGTGCGCGGTCTTGACATCAATTCCTCGTACCTGATCTACAACCTGCTCAATCAGCAGAAGGAGAACGGTGTCGCGGTCATTTTCGTCGGGGAAGACCTTGACGTCCTCCTCGAGCTCTGCGACCGCATCGTGGTCCTCTGCGCAGGGCGCGTGACCGGCGTTGTGGACGCCAGAACCGCAAAGAAGGAGGAGCTGGGTCTCCTCATGACAAGGACAGGAGAGAAGGAGAAAGCAAATGCATAAAAATGAAAACCACGTAAGAGAACCTCTCTTCCATATTGTAAAGAGAGCTGCGCTGCCCGGCTGGCAGAGCGCGGCGATACGGGTGCTGGCGGTTCTCATTTCCCTCATTGTCTGCGGCATCATCATCGTGCTCTTCACCGGGGAGAACCCGATCAACGTCTATGCGACCATGATCAAGGGCGCGGTCGGAACCAACCGCCGCCTCTGGAACCTCCTGCAGAGCGTCGCGATCCTGCTCTGCATCTCCCTGGCGGTCACGCCGGCCTTCCGGATGCGGTTCTGGAACACCGGGGCCGAGGGGCAGGCGCTCATCGGCGGCCTCGCGACGGCGGCCTGCATGATCTTCTTCGGCGGCAAGATGCCGACGGCGCTGCTGCTCATCGTGACGGTGGTTGCCAGTGTCGTCGCGGGCGCGGTCTGGGGCCTGATCCCGGCTCTCTTCAAGGCCTACTGGGGCACCAATGAGACTCTTTTCACGCTGATGATGAACTATGTGGCGATTCAGATCGTTTCATTTTTCACCTATCGGTTCTCGGTGCCGAAGGGCTCCGGCCAGATCGGCATCATCAACCGCGATACGAGAGCGGGCTGGCTCCCGGTCATCGGCAACAACTACCTGCTCAACATTCTGATCGTTGTCGTGCTGACCATCCTCATTTATATCTACCTGAACTACAGCAAGCACGGGTATGAGATCTCGGTCGTCGGCCAGAGCGAGAACACCGCCCGCTATATCGGCATCGATGTCAAGAAGGTCATCATCCGGACCATGCTGATCTCGGGTGCGATCTGCGGCCTGGCGGGCCTTCTGCTGGTCGCCGGTACGGACCACACGATCACCCGCGACACGATCGCGGGGCGCGGCTTTACCGCGATCATGGTGAGCTGGATGGCGAAATTCAACCCGATCTACATGATCATCACGTCGTTCCTGATCTGCTTCATGTCGAAGGGATCCGTGGAGATCGCGACGGTCTTCGGGTTCAACGATTCGTTCGCGGACATTATCACGGGCATTATCATTTTCTTCATCATCGGCAGTGAATTCTTCATCAACTATCAGATCAAACGCACACACAGGGAAGGAGGCAAGGCATAATGGGCGCATTGTTTGTATTTCTTCACCGCGCAATCATGCAGGGAATCCCGCTTATGCTGGGCTCGACAGGTGAGATCCTGACCGAGAAATCCGGCCACCTGAACCTCGGTATCCCGGGCATCATGTACGTCGGCGGCATCAGCGGCGTCATCGGCTCCTTCCTCTACGAGCAGGGTGTGGGCCCGGCTAACATCAACCCGGCGCTGGCGGTCCTGATTCCGCTTCTCTGCAGCCTTGCGGGCTCGCTTCTCATGGGCCTCATCTACTGCTTCCTGACAGTCACGCTGCGCGCGAACCAGAACGTCACGGGTCTTGCGCTGACCACCTTCGGCACGGGCTTCGGCAACTTCTTCGGCGGCTCCCTCATCAAGCTTTCGGGAAATGACGTTCCCTCCATCACCCTGACGGCGACCTCCAACGTGTTCCGCACGACATTCCCGTTCGCAAATAAGCTCGGCCCGCTCGGAACGCTGTTCTTCTCCTACAGTTTCCTCGCCTACGCGGCTGTCATCATCGCGATCCTGGCAGCCTGGGTGCTCGGAAGGACCCGCATCGGCCTGAACCTCCGCGCGGTGGGCGAGAGCCCGGCGACCGCAGATGCGGCCGGCATCAACGTCAACCGCTACAAGTACGTTGCCACCTGCGTCGGCTCCATGATCGCCGGTCTCGGAGGACTCTACTATGTCTTCGACTATGCGAACGGCGTCTGGTCCAACAACGCGTTCGGCGACAGAGGCTGGCTTGCGATCGCGCTTGTCATTTTCTGCGTGTGGCGGCCGAATATCTCCATCTTCGGATCGATCCTGTTCGGCGGCCTCTTCATCGTCCACAATTACATCCCGAACATCGATGTATCGACTCAGGAGCTCATCAAGATGACCCCCTATCTGGTCACGATTATCGTGCTGGTGGCGACCAGCATGCGCAAGAAGCGCGAGACGCAGCCGCCGGCATCGCTGGGACTGTCGTATTTCAGAGAGGATCGATAAAAATAAAGAACGAGAGTGCGGGGCGGTCCGCACTCTTTTTTTGAGTTTAGGGTGAAACAATTGTAAATACTGTAATATCATGATAAAGTATAGTCATAATAACTATATTTACCGATTATGAAAGGGGGATGTTTTTATGAAAATGAGAATTTACAGAACTGTTTTGGCAGCTTTACTTGCTGCAGTTTTGGCAGTCGGATCAGCGGTTCTTGCTTTTGCCTCAGCTGATATAGAGACATCTGAGGATGTTATAGAGATGAGTGAGGAGGCTCCTTTGGTTGGGCTTTCCTCGAGTGGATCTTGCGGTTCTAATGCTACGTACAGGTGGAATTCGAGCACGGGCGAGCTGGTCATAAGCGGCTCCGGCTCCATAGAATTCAGCGATTTCTTCAGCCAGCCGTTCCGCCATAATACACAGATCAAAAGTGTTGTGATCAATGAAGGTATTACAAAAGTCGGGATGGCGGCATTTCAAGGGTCAACGAACATTAAAAAGCTGACGCTGCCAGTGAGCCTGAAAGAGATCATGAGCAATGCATTCAACAATATACCCAATCTGAAAGTCTATTATAAGGGCTCCAGAGAGAGTTTTTGGAACATCGATGTTGCTGACTCTAATCAGGGACTGCTCCAGGCAGAGCTTCACTTCAGCAACGGAAAACAGCATATGTTTAAAGATGTCAGCAACTACAGCGTCTATTACTACAATGCGGTTGACTGGGCGGCGACGAAGAGGGTCATAAACGGTATCGGTGATGAATTTGCCCCGAACAGAGCCTGCACCAGAGCAATGATCGTCACAATGCTTTATAATATGGCAGGCTCGCCGACAGTAAACAATTCGATCAGTTTCAAAGACGTCAAGAAGGGGGCATGGTACTACAATGCGGTTCGTTGGGCAGTCGCAAATGGAATAACAAAAGGATATGGTTCGGGATCATTTCAGCCAGATGCCATTTGCACACGCGCCATGGTTGTCACTTTCATCCATAATTATGCCGGCGGAACCACAACTCCTTCCTGGTGGGGGTACAAGAAGCCATTTCCGGATGTTAAGAAGAGCGACTGGTTTTACAACAGTGTAAACTGGGCTCACTGTGAGAGCCAGATCGTAAACGGAAAGGGTGATGGAAAATTCCATCCCTATGATCCCTGCACCAGAGGACAGGTGGCGGTTATTCTGTTCAATTATTATAATAAAGGGACATCCAGTTCTCCATTTGATCAGTTTGCCGAATAATGATGCGACAGTGAAACATATCAACAAAATCTATGACAATAAAGTAGATGAATAGGAGAGCAAGTACATACAATGAATGAGGCAAACGCAACCGTAATCCTCAAAAAAGGCGAAGGGTGGCTCCTCAAATCAGGGGGGCTCTGGATATTTGACAACGAGATCGACCGGATCGAGGGAACCTTTATCAACGGAGATGTGGTGAAGGTCGCCGATTTCGACGGCTGGCCGCTCGGAAAGGGCTACATCAACATGAACTCCAAGATCCGTGTGCGGGTCCTGACCCGCAGTAAGGAGGATGTGATCGACACCGCTTTCTTAAGGAGGCGCCTTGCCGCTGCCTGGGACTACCGGAAGCACACGGTGGACACCTCGTCCTGCCGGGTGGTCTTCGGGGAGGCGGATTTCCTGCCGGGCATCACGATCGACAAGTACGAGGATGTCCTGGTCGTCGAATCGCTGGCTCTCGGGATCGACCGCATGAAGGGGCAGATCATCGATCTCTTAAAGGAGATCCTGGCGGAGGACGGTATCACGATTCGCGGCGTCTACGAGCGGTCGGATGCGAAGGAGCGGCTGAAGGAAGGCATGGAGCGGATCTCCGGGTTCATCGGTGAGCCGTTTGACACCCAGGTGCCGATCACGGAGAACGGTGTGCGCTACCTCGTCGATGTGGCGGAAGGCCAGAAGACAGGCTTTTTCCTCGACCAGAAGTATAACAGAAAGGCCATCTGGCCGATGGCGAAGGGCGCAAGGGTTCTCGACTGCTTCACCCACACCGGGTCCTTTGCTCTTAACGCGGCAGCGGCCGGCGCGGCGGATGTCACGGCGGTGGACGCCTCGGAGGCAGCCCTCTGCCAGGCGGAGAGAAATGCGGAGCTGAACGGATACTCGTTTGTGTCCGGGAAGAAGGCAGGAGAGAGCTTTAGCGGGGAGGATATGGTCAATGAAACCGGCAATACGCTGCGGTTTAAGGCGGCGGACCTCGTGGAGCTTCTGCCCGCGATGGAGGCGGCGGGCGATGAGTTTGATCTCGTGATCCTCGATCCGCCCGCATTTGCGAAATCGAGACAGAATGTGAAAAATGCGGAGAAGGGCTACCGCAAGATCAACCGTGCCGGCATGAAGCTGGTGAAGGACGGGGGATATTTTGCGACGTGCTCATGTTCTCATTTTATGACAAGGGAGCTCTTTGAGAAGATGCTGCGCGAGGCGGCCAGGGAGGCCCATGTGAGGCTCCGGCAGATTGAGGCCCGGACCCAGGGGCCGGATCACCCGATCCTGTGGACCGCGGCGGAGAGCTCGTATCTTAAGTTTTACATCTTTCAGGTGATTAAAAACTGAATAATGAACGGTAAAGTGACAGTTGAGAGTACATGGATTCATGTACTCTCTTTTTTGTTGCATAAAGCACAATAAAATGTTAAAATATAAGTAAGATTTATGGAAAATATCAGAAAAGAGGAGGTGGGATGCCATATTCATTCAGATTATTTTCTGATTGCATTCCCTGTATGGGGAACGCAATGACGGCAGTGATTTCGGAGCGGGCAGTTTTGGTAAGATGAAAGGGAACATCAAACATGATAAAGAGATTATTCAGAAGATTTACAGTTATTTTGCTTGCGGCAGTTCTGACCGCAGGCTTGATTGTGCCGGCTTATGCGGAAGAAGACTACGTTGAGGCGGGAGTGGAGGCTGTCGAGGTTGGGAAAGAATTAAGTTCAAGCGGTATTTGCGGATCCTATGCGAATTACACATGGAATGCATCCACCGGGGAACTGGTCATAAGCGGCAAGGGAAATGTGGATCCTTATTATGGGCAAAACAATATATTCAGTAGGAAGGATGAGATAAAAAGTGTTGTAATTAAAGAGGGGATAAAGGTAATCGGCCCTTTAACTTTTCTGAGATCAAAGAATATTAAGAGGATAGAAATTCCTTCTACCTGTGTTTTAATTGAACATCATGCTTTTAACGGTATTCATGATGCGGACGTCTACTATAACGGAACCAAGGAGCAGTTCTGGAATGATGTAATGATTGAGTATACTAACCAGGGAATTATGGAAGGCAGATTGCATTTTAAAAAAGGACAGCAACATCAGTTTGAGGATGTTACCGACAGAAGCGCCTATTATTATAACGCTGTCAGCTGGGCAGGCGTAAAAGGCATCGCCAGCGGGATCGGAAACAGCGGTAAATTTGCGCCGAAGCAGTCATGTACCCGCGCTATGATTGTTACGCTTCTTTATCGGATAGCCGGTTCACCGAAGACAAATGCTTCATGCCCCTTCAACGATGTAAAGAAAGGTGACTGGTATTATGACGCAGTATGCTGGGCAGCGAAAGAAGGTATCACTAGCGGGTATGGTACAGGTAAGTTTTCGCCGAATGATTTGTGCAACAGAGCCATGATCGTGACATTTATTCTCAATTTTGACGGAGGTGTTTACGATGAAGTATATAGTGTAGGGAATGAATTTATGGATGTGAAAAGCACTGACTGGTTTTACCATAGTGTTTACTGGGGGAGAAACCAAATCGGCTTTATAAAAGGTAAAGGTGATGGCAATTTCCACCCATACGATCCCTGCACAAGAGGAGAAGTGATGACCTTTCTCTACCGGTATATGAATGATTCGACGAGAACAGGCAGACTTGACCAGATTGCTGAATGATTAGGATTTTTTGCTAATACTATTTGGAAGGTGAAAAAACTATGAAACGAATTTTTATCATAAACTTTATTGCAGGATTTCTGGCTGTTATCCTAATCATTGCTGCCGCTGTCCCGGCCCGCGCGGATGATTATCTGGAAGGGGAACCTGACGAAATAGATACGGGTATGGTTCTTCCTGAAATGTGGGAAAAGAAAGATGAGGGACAGTGCGGCGATAATGTCTTCTATAAATTCGACAATAAAACCGGGGTTGTGAGGATTTACGGGACGGGTGAGACGTGGGATTACGATCAAGCTACGTGGGGACCGAATGTCTGGAGCAAGATTTTTCAGGTCAACGGGGATGTCTATACGCTGAAGATCGATTCCGGAATCACTGAAATTAAGTCGACCTTTATTCCCGAGAGCGGTACGCTGGTCAACACTATTCTGCCAAAAAGCCTGAAAAAAATCGGACCTTATAATTTCTGGTACTCCAATCTTCCCGAATATCTCTTTTATGAAGGAACCCTGAATGACTGGGTCAAGGTCACAATCGACAGCGGAAATAATTTTGATGGTGTGAAAATACTCTTTCAGGGTAAGTGGTTCACGGATGTGACGGAGGGCAAGAAATTTTTCTTCAAACCGGTTTACTGGGCTATCGATAGAGGCATCACCAAAGGACACGGACCCGGTACCTTTCAGCCGTATGAGGCCTGCACCAGAGCTATGATCGTGACCTTCCTCTGGAATTATGCGGGGCAGCCGAAAGTCCCGGGGACAACCGCATTTTCAGATGTAAAGCCG
>ONHA01000046.1 GCA_900317515.1 uncultured Eubacteriales bacterium | reverse complement strand
CGGGACGTTTCCGATGATGATGTCGGCCGCCTGGACCTCCTCCGCCGTGAATTCTCCGGGCTCCGCAAAATGAAATTCCGCCTCCGGGGCGATCGCCTGGAATCTCTCCTTGACGCCCTCCTCGGTCGGGATTGTAAACAGGATTTTCATGGGATATCTCCTTCCGAATCTTTATAGTTTAACTCTAACAGCAGAGGCGAGGTTTGTCAACTGTCCCACCCCCTCATTGCATTTCCCTCCCCAAGGTGCTATAGTTAAAGAACCCCAAGGAGGAATACCATGGAACGAAACACCCCCAGACTCTTCATCGTCATCCCCTGCTACAACGAGGAGAAGGTGCTGCCCCTGACAGCCCCGCTCTTCCTCAAAAAAATAAAAGACCTGCACGACGCAGGCCTCATAACCGGTGACAGCGCCGTCCTCTTCGTAAACGACGGAAGCCGCGACAGCACCTGGGAGATCATCAAAAAGCTCTCCGAAGAGGATCCCCGTTATAAGGGTATCTCCTTAAGCCGCAACCGCGGCCACCAGAACGCACTCTTAGCCGGCCTCATGGAGGCGAAGGATCAGTGCGACATCACGATCTCCATCGACTGTGACGGCCAGGACGATATCAACGCGATGGACGAGATGGTGGAAGCCTATCTCGCCGGCTCCGACATCGTCTACGGGGTCCGCAGCAGCCGGGAGACGGACTCATTCCTTAAGCGCACGACCGCCCAGGGCTTCTACAAGGTCCTGAACGCGCTCGGCGCGGAGACCGTCTACAACCACGCCGATTACCGGCTGGTCTCCTCCCGGGTCCTTCGGGAGTTTGCGAACTTCAAGGAGGTCAACATCTACCTCCGCGGCATGTTCCCCCTTGTGGGCTTTAAGAGCACCTGCGTCTACTACAGGAGAAATGTGCGCATGGCCGGCGAGAGCCACTATCCGCTCTCGAAAATGCTCGCCCTCGCCTTCGATGGCATCACAAGCCTCTCGATCAAGCCGATCCGGATCATAACGGCCCTCGGGGCATTGATCTCTGGCGTGACCTTCATTTTCATCCTCTACGCGCTCATCTCCTTCTTCACAGGGCATGCGGTCGCCGGCTGGGCCTCCACCCTCGTCATCACGAGCTTCCTTGGCGGCATCCAGCTCATCGCGATCGGCGTCATCGGCGAGTATGTCGGGAAAATATATCTTGAAACCAAGGCGAGGCCGCGCTACATCATCGCGGAGCGCACCGATGAACATAACAATACGGGGAAGGACGCTTAAGGTCCTCCCCCGCTTTTCATTTTTGCTTAAATAATTTTTATCCCTCGTAGCTCCAACCCTTATCCCTCGTAGCTCCAACCCGGAAGCAGCTCCTCGAGCCGCTCGACATAGGAGTTCAGATCCGCCCCGATGATCATATCGCCGATCATCTTGCCTTCACTGTCGACAAAGAACGTCGTCGGGATATAGTAGAACTGGCTCGAGAATTTGAGAAGACTCTCGTCGAGCACAATGTTCGTGTAGGTGACGCCTGCCTTCTCGCAGATATCGATGGCCTTCTGGGTCTCCTCCGAATTCTGGTAGGTGACGTCGCAGATGAGGCCGACGATCTGGGCATTTTCCGGCAGACTCTGAGAGAGCTTCTCCAGGTCCGGCATCTCGCCGATGCACGGCGGGCAGTAGGTTCCCCAGACGTTCACCATGGTGAACTCCTTGCCGGCGATCAGGTCGCCTGTCACTTCATTTCCCTGAAGATCCTTCGCGGTGAAGGCCGGCAGCTTTGTGTAGTCAATTGTCTCCTCATCGGATACCTCCTCGGCAGAGTTGCCTGAGACGGAGATTTCCGTCACTGCATTATCAGACACGGTATTCTCGGAGACGGCATTCTCAGAGACCGAGCCCGAAGAAGGCTTCTCCGACTTGCCGCAGCCGCAGCCGGCGAGCGTGAGCGCCGCCGTAAGAACGAGAGCCGTAAACAGTTTTCTTTTCATTTCCCCTTAAACCCCTTTCGTAAAATGAAGCCCCGGAGCGCTTTTTATGTGTCCCGGGGCTTTCTTCACAGCTTCATTACGCGACTTTGACGGAGGTGATGTGCGGGTTCGCACCCTCATACCAGTACAGGAAACCGGTAAGGTCAACCGTCTGGCCGATTTCAAGCGCCTTGACTGCCTGATAGACATCGGTATCCGCACCTGTCAGATAGGACTCAACCGTGAAGGTATAGGTCTTGCCGTCCTTGGAGACATTGAAGTAGAGGTCATTGCCCTCTTCGCCGGAGCCGTCCCAGTTGTAGAGGAACGCGACGTCGTTGCCCGCATCGTCCTTGCCGGCGGCCTCAACGGTCATGCCGGTGAAGGAAACGTACTGATTCATGTACTTCGCAAGGTCATCCGTGCCGAGGAATTCGGTCACATCGGTCGGCTCTGCGATAAAAGCTTCGCCCTCTTCGATCTCATAGATCGCATCGGTGATCTCGATCTCACCGGACCACTCGGACTTGTAGCCGGCCACCTTGATCTTTGTGCCCGGAACGAGCTTTGCGTACTCTTCCTCCGTGCAGCCCATGCCGTAGATGAGGTATGCGCCGTCCTCGGCCTGGGTGTAGACCGTTGCCGCGCCTTCCCACCAGCTCTGCTTTGCCTGAACGTAGGTCTCGACCGTGACAGGCGTGTCGATCTCCGCCGCGTCAAACTCCTCGTAGGTCATCACATCGCCGAACGCGATGGTCGAAGCCGCTTCTGCCGTGGACTCCGCCGCCGTCGATTCTGCCGCTGTGGACTCTGCTGCCGTGGATTCAGCCGCTGTGGACGCCGCCGCGGATTCGGCCGGTGCCGCTGTCGATGCGTTATTTCCGCCGCAGGCCGCAAGTGAGAGCGCCATGGTTGCCACTAAAATTGCTGCCAGTTTCTTTTTCATTTTTCTTCTCCTTTTTGAAAATGAATCCCCCGGGCTGCCCCGGGACACTTAAACAATAGACTCCTGTCCCTGATTTGTCAAGAATCAGCCGGATTTTTTAGATTTTTTAACATATTCTTTAAGAACGTAAAGTCCGATCAGGATCCACACGAGAACCAGCGTCCCGATGAGTGCCCTGGCCGTCCCCGGCAGCGGCCCCAGGTCTGCCTTGCCCTCCACGGCGGAGATGCTGTCCAGACGATAGAGGGACGTCACCTCCTTGAAGAGCTTCGTCATGTAGGCCTCGTCGATCTTCTCCGATCTTCTGGCCGACTTGGTGACGTTCTCGATCAGCTGGCCCGCGGCGTCCCTGAGAGATGCCGAGCCGTTGAAGACCGCCGTCGTGAAGGTGTTTTCTGTGTTTTCAATGAGGAGCTCGGAGGCTTCCAGCTTTACGCTGTAATGATTGTCGTTGTCCTCGCCCTTTCTCGAGAGATAATCCCGGTAGGCGGCGTCATCCCTTGCCTTCTTCGTCACCGGGACATAGCCTTCCGTCTCGGCGTAGGCGATCTGCACGTCGTTTGTGAGCAGGTACTGCATGAAGAGCCAGGACGCGAGAACCTCCTGCGGGTCTTCCTTGTTGAAGATGCAGACCGAGGGTCCCTGGGAGATCATGCTCGGATTCTCCGGATCGAACTGGGGCACGGTCCTGACCGCGGTCTCGAACCGCACGAGCTTGTCCTCGCTGATATCGATGAGCGGTGCGTCCGTTCCCATCCAGGTCGCGCCGGCGGTGGAGTCCACCGCGAAGATGCACTGGCCGGCATTTAAGAAGTTGGCCGGGTAGCTCGATATCTTGAATGTGGAAAATGCACGGCTCTTCGCATGTTCCGCGATCTCAAGGAGGAGCTCCTTCGTCGTGTCGTTGAAGAGCCCGATCTCCCCCTGGGCCGTCGAGTAGTCCGCCCCCTTCTGCCTCAGCATCTGGATCATCATATTGTCGGTCGACTTGTAGATGAAAGGGATCATGACCTTCTGGCCGTTCACCTTGAAGGTGCCGTCGGCATTTTTCTCCATCGCGGCCTCCGAGACCTCCCAGACAAAATCCCAGGTCAGGGTCTCCGGGAGCTCAAATCCCAGCTTCTCCACATAGGTTTTGTTCACGTAGCAGGCCTCGGTCGAGCGCATGTAGGGAACCGCGTAGTAGTGGCCGCCGAACGCGCACTCGGATAGATACTCATCAACCAGCTCCCCATTGTCAGGCCCGTCGTAGAGGAGCTCCGAGCCGCCGAACCCGTATTTTGCATTTTCCATCAGCTCATCGAGCGGCACCACCACGTTGGAGCCTGTCAGATAGGTCGCGATGTGGTCCGGATAGGTGATGCAGACGTTCGGGGTCGTCTGGGTCGCGATGTTCGTGATGACGTCGTTGTAGATCTTCCCGTAATCCGTGTAGAGACGCATGTTCACATGGATGTTCGGATAGAGGGCCTCAAAGCCCTTGATGGCGTTTTCATAGATCCGGGTCTGGGTCTTGTTCGTATCGTTCTTGGCCCAGAAGGTGATCTCGAAATCCCGGGAGGTGTCCAGGGTCTCCGGGACCGCGAAAGCTGCCGTGTCCTTCGACCCGTGGCAGCCCGCAAGCAGCATGGATACCGTGAGGATGGCTGTAAGAAGCAGGGCGAGGCGTGTTTTCATTTTCTTCATCCCTTCGTACCTCCTCTCGAGACACCTTCCATGATCTTCTTGTGGAAGATCAGGAAGAGAACGATCAGCGGGATCGAGATGACCACGACCGCCGCCATCATCGCCGGAATGTTCTCGCGCCCGAGGCCGTTCTCGCGGATCTCCTGGATCCCGTTCGAGACCAGGAAATAGGCGGAATCGTCCGTGATGAGACGCGGCCAGACGTAGGAGTTCCAGCACTCGATGACCTTCAGGATCGTGATCGTGACGATCGTCGGCCGGCAGATCGGCACCATGACCTTGAAGAGGTACTTGAGGTCGGAGGTGCCGTCCACCTTCGCGGCGTAGTAGAGCTCGTCAGGCACCTGAGCAAAATTCTCCCGCAAGAGGTAAATGTAAAAGACCGAAGTGATCGACGGCAGGATAAGACCCGTGAAGGTGTTCCTGTAGCCGAGGTTCGTGATCGTGACAAAGTTCGTGATGATGACCAGCTCATTCGGGATCATCATGAGGGCCAGGAAGCCCATGAAGAGGATCTCTCTGCCGGCGAAATCGATTCTCGCAAATGCATAGGCCGCAAAGATCGTCACGAGAAGCATGATGCCCGTGGTGACCACGGTGAAGATCAGCGTGTTCAGGAGGTAGCGCCCGAGCGCGACCGTCGTGAAGACGTCCGCGTAGTTCTGCAGCGTCGGACTTGTCGTGAAAAATTTCGGGATGTACTCGGCGTTGTAGCTCGAATAGCTCTTCACCGAGGTGAGGATCATCCAGTAAAACGGAAAGAGGACCATGATCCCCCAGAAGGTCAGAAGCGCGTAAACCACGATGTTTTGGACGCGTTTCCTTGTGCGGGCGGCTCTCTCGATCCGGGTCAGTTCATTCTGTGATTCCATAAGCCCCTCCCCTTAGATGTAGACATGCTTTCTTCTCACCAGCATATTGATGCAGGTGATCGTGAGCACGATGGCGAACAGGATGAGCGCCGCGGCCGACGCGTAGGACGGATAGCCGCCGCTGTCGCCGTAGAGCATGTCGTAGACATAGCCGACGATCGTGTTCATGCCGGCGGCATTTAAGTCCGTTCCGAAGAGCGCGACCACGTCGCTGTAGGCCTTGAAGGCCCCGATGAAGCCCGTGATGACCAGGTAGAATATGGACGGCGAGATCATCGGCAGCGTGATCCTCGTGAAGATCCGGAGCTTGCCGGTGCCGTCCACGCGGGCCGCGCTGTAGAGCTCCTGGTTCACGGAGGCGAGCGCGCTGGTCAGGATCAGGATCTTGAACGGCAGAACGATCCAGACCGTGTAGAAGCAGAGCACGAACATTTTCGCCCAGTAAGGCCCGTCGATGAAGTCGACCGGCCCGAGCCCGAATCTGCCGATGAGCAGGTTCACAAAGCCGTCCGAGTAGGCGGTCTTCTTGAAGAGGATCATGAAGACAAGCCCGATCGCCAGCGTGTTGGTGACGTAGGGCAGAAAGAATACGGTCTGGTAGAGATCGCGGAACTTCTCGATCGACATGAGCCCCATGGATATGAGGAGCGCTATGCCGGTCGACAGCGGCACCGTGATCACGACAAGGATAAACGTGTTGCGGATCGCCTGCAGAAAATACGGATCATGCAGGACATAGGAAAAATTGTAGGGCCCGTACCCGTAAAATGTCTGGGACGCCGAATTATACCCCTCCTCCACCGAATAGACGAAGACGTCTATGAGCGGGTAGACCATGAATACCCCGAGGAAGAATATCGCCGGCAGAAGGTAGAGCCAGCCTTTCATACTCTTTTTATCCATCTTGCTCCCTCACTTTGTGCTTAAATCTCAGGCGCTTTCCGTCTTCTTTTCCGAAAATGAGAACCTTGGCCGGCTTAAGCGAAAACTTCACTTCCTTGCCGGAAACCGAAGCCGCGCCCTCCGCGCTCACGATCGAGCGGATCTGGACATTCTGGGACTCCTCATGGGAGGATACGATGCTGATATCGCGCCCCATGACCTCCACCATCTTAAGCTGCACCGTGAAGGGGCCGTTCTCATCGAGCACGAAGCCTTCCGGCCGGATGCCGACGTCGACCGCCTGGTCCGGGATGCCCGGGACAGAGAGGACTTTCTCGGAGCCGATGAGGAGGGTTTCATTTTCAACACGGCCGTTAAACACATTGATCGCCGGGGTTCCCAGGAACTTCGCGACAAATATATTCACCGGATCATCGTAGACCTCCTGGGGCTTTCCGATCTGCTGCACATAACCGCTCTCCATGACCACGATGAGGTCGGAGATGCTCATGGCTTCGTCCTGGTCGTGGGTGACGAAAATCGTGGTGACCCCTGTCTCCCGCTGTATGCGGCGGATCTCCTCGCGTGTCTGCAGGCGCAGGCGGGCGTCGAGGTTGGACAGAGGCTCATCGAGAAGGAGCACGCGCGGTACCTTGACCAGGGCGCGGGCGATCGCGACTCTCTGCTGCTGGCCGCCCGACATCTCGGCGGGCTTGCGGTCGAGGAGCTGGTCGATCTGGACCAGCTTGGCGGTCTCGACCACCTTCTCTTCCATCTCCTGCCGGCTCATTTTGTCCTTGCCCTTGAGGTTCTCGAGCGGGAACATGATGTTCTGTCGGACCGTCAGGTGCGGATACAGAGCGTAGTTCTGAAAGACAAGACCGATTCCGCGGTTTTCGGGCGGCAGGTCCGTCACATCGGTCTCTCCGAACCAGATTTTTCCGCTGGTCGGCTTCGCAAGACCGCTGATGAGGTTCAACGTCGTGCTCTTTCCGCAGCCCGAGGGCCCCAGAAGCCCGATCAGCTTGCCGTCAGGGATCTCAAAATTAAAATCGCCGACGGCCGTGACAGTTCCGCCGATCTTCTTATTCCGGTTGGGGTATTGTTTCGTGAGATGCTCCAGTACTACTTTCATGGCGTTTTCCTTTCCTTCGGATGCTTAACCTTTCCGGCCATACATACAATCTTTCACTATTTTATCACCAAATTGCCGAAAACAAAAGAGGGGCGGTTCCTGAAAGTCATCATTTCTCACAAAAACGGAGCAACGATCACCTGAGGGAACCGCCCGATATGCTTTATTCGTACATCTTAAGGATGCCTTCCTTGTCGCCGAAGTAAAGGATGCAGATCATGCCCGGACCTGTGTGAGCGCCGATGATCGGGCTCATCATCATGGTTGTGATGTCAAGATTCGGGAACTCGGCAAGCAGCATCTCCTTGAGCTTCTCCGCGCGCGGTGCGCAGTCGGCATGGTTGATATAGATGTAATTCCCCATGGACGGATCATAGGTCTTCCTGAAGATCGTGACCAGCTCCTTAAGCGCCATCTTCTCGCCGCGCTTCTTGGTGACCTGGGTGATCTTGCCCACGGTGTCGAGGTGCATGACCGGCTTAACATTGAGGACGGTACCGATGACCGCCGTGGAAGCCGGAATGCGGCCGCCGCGCTTTAAGTACATGAGGTCGTCCACCATGAAGATCAGGTTCGTCTTATGAGCGCGCTCGGCGAGCAGGGCTGCATTTTCCTCCGCGGACATGCCGGCCTTGCGGTTCTCGGCCGCAAAGATGGTCAGGATGCCCTCGCCGCCGGTCGCCATAAGCGAGTCGATCGGGTAGACATGCGCGTCCTTGTAGGTCTCCTCCAGCTCTCTCTTGGCGAGATTTACGTTGTCGAATGTCTTGGTCAGGCCGCTCGAGAGCGAGATGTAGATGACGTCGCGTCCGGCTTTCAGCTCCGGCTCGAAGAGATCGATGTAGACCTGCGGCGTGATCTGGCTTGTCTGGGTGAGGTCGCCGCCGCGCTGGCCGTCGTAGAAGCGCTTAAGGAGCGCCTCATCCTCCATCTTCGCGCAGATCCGGTCTTCCTTGCCGAGGGTGTAGTGCATCGGCACGAGGCGGATGTCATTTTCCTGAATATAGGTTTCGCTGAGGTCACCTGCCGTATCCATGAATATTACATAATCTTTCATTACAATTCCTCCAAAATTTGGTAACACCTGTTGCCTTATTTGTTCCACATCTATTATAATATCAGAAGAACGAAAAACAATGGTCAATTATACCACAAGTGTTACATTAGGAGCTCAGTATATGGAAAATGAATCCCTCCTCTCATCCCGCGCCGTCAAAACCAACCGGCGCATCCACACCGCCTTTTTCACCCTCCTTCGGCAGAAGGAGTTCGGCAAGATCACCGTCTCCGACATCGCCCGGGAGGCCGGCATCAACCGCAAGACCTTCTACGCCTACTACAACGACCTGGACGAGCTCCTGGCCGGCATCGAGGACTCCCTGATCGACAAGTATCGTCCCCTTCTCATGTCGATCGATGTCACCGGCGGCAGCTTCGACGCGAAGGCCTTCTTCGAACAGTTCAACTCGCTTGCCCGCGAGGACATCGACGTCTACAGAACCCTGGCCCAGTACGGGATGCTGATCCACATTCTGGAGAAGATCGAGGAGCTGATCGTCGAGATCATCACGAGACAGCTCCCGATGCCCTCGCGGGAGAAGGAGATCCGCTGCCGTTTCTACGCTCAGTACGCCGCCTCCGGCCTTCTCTCGATCCTGACCCACTGGATCGGAGATCCCCAGGGGCTGAGCCTTGATGATTTCACCGACATGGCGGCGAACGTGACCGTGTTCGGGGTCTCCTCCTTCGTCCGAAAATAATTTTTCCGAACATAAAAAGCGCAGCCTGTGCGGCTGCGCTTATCTTCTGCTTATCTTCTGTCAGATTTTGATGTTTGAGTTGCCGAACATCGATTTAAGTTCCTCATGCTGCTTTACGAATGCGTCCAGCTTGGACCGTACCGCCTCCCAGTAGGCTTCGGAGTCCTTAGCGGCCTTGTCAAGCGTGGCCTTCGCCTCTTCCTCAGCCTTTCTTTTTGCCTCGGCGGCCTCCTTCATAGCCTTCTCGCGGAGCTCCCTCGACTCGGTCTCCGCCGATGTGCGCAATTCAGACGACTTCTTCCTCGCGTTGGTTAAGAGGTCGTTCACTTCCGCCATCGCCTTCTCACGGGTCGCCTTCGCATCGCTTCTCGCAGCCTCCGTATCTTCGAGGGCCTTTCTGCGGATCTCCTCCGCCTCCTTTTTGGCGGTCTCGGTGATATCGAGAGCTTTCCTGCGGGACTCTTCCGCCTCGGACTTTGCGGCTACCGTATCATCGGCAGCTTTCTTTCGGATATCGGCCGCCTCCGCGTTGGCCTTCTCAAGGATCCCGGAGGCTTCCGTGTTAGCCTTCTCAAGAATTCCGGACGCATCCGCATTGGCTTTCTCAAGTATTCCGGACGCTTCGTTTCTCGCATCCGCCGTGGCGGTCAGGGCATTTTCCCGGATCTCCTTCGCCTCTTCCTGGGCTTTTCTCCGGATCTCCTGCGCCTCGGCAGTCGTCTTCCCGATCAGCCGTCCGGCGTTCTCTTCCGCCTTGGCAGTAAGCGTCTTCGCTTTCTCTTCCGCCGCACTTGTGAGCTCCTTCGCCTTAGCTTCCGCGCGTTCACGAGCCGCCGCAACCAGCTTCTCGGTGTCCGCAATCAGCTTTTTGACCTTCTCGCGGCTGACCTTCTCGCGCTCCTCGATGCCGGCGGCGCTTTTGGCCTCACGCTCTGCGATGCCCGCGGCGCTCTTGGCCTCGCGCTCCTCGATGCCCGCGGCGCTCCTGGCCTCGCGTTCCTCGATCCCCGCGGCGCTCGCTGCTTCGCGCTCTGCGATCCCCGCGCTGCTCACCTCCTCGCGCTCACGGAGCTCATCCGCGATGTGCTCCTGCTTGTATTTTATGTTCTCCACATACTGTTCCGCCGCCTTCTGGGCAGCCTCGAACACATTGTTGAGACGCAGGGAAGCCTCGGCGATGGAACCGGACTCCTCGATGTCGAGGCGGCGCTTGTTGACCGATTCCTCGTAGGCGCGGCGCTTCTCCTCGACGTCGGCGAGTTCTCTCTCCTGCCGGGCACGCATGCCTGAGATTTCCGTCTCGTAGCGGTCCCTCAGTTCGGAGAGTTCCGTCTTGAATCTCTCTTTGTTTTCAGATATCTCCGCCGCGAGCCGCTCGACTTCCAGGGTCTGTTCCAGCAGCATTTCAAGGAGTTCGCTCCGGCTGAGTTTCTTTAATTCATTTTCGGTCATGGCTGCCTCTTAATTGTTCACAGAGTTCTTTAAGATAACATCGTGACTTCCGCCCTCGACGATCGAAGTCGAGGAGACAACCGTGAGTCTCGCCTTCTGCTGCATTTCCGGGATCGAAAGCGCGCCGCAGTTGCACATGGTGGATTTTACCTTGTAGAGAGTCGACTGGACACCCTCCGCCAGCGGTCCCGCATAGGGAACGTAGCTGTCAACGCCCTCCTCGAAGCTGAGCTTGGTCGCTCCCCCGAGGTCGTAGCGCTGCCAGTTGCGGGCGCGGTTGGAGCCTTCGCCCCAGTACTCTTTGACATAATTGCCGTTCACGCGAAGCTTGTTCGTCGGGCTCTCGTCGAATCTCGCGAAATAGCGGCCGAGCATGACAAAATCTGCGCCCATGGCCAGCGCCAGCGTGATGTGGTAGTCGTGAACGATGCCGCCGTCGGAGCAGATCGGGATGTAGATACCCGTCTCCTTGTAGTACTCGTCTCTGGCTGCAGCCACCTCGATGACCGCTGTCGCCTGGCCGCGGCCGATGCCCTTGGTCTCACGGGTGATGCAGATGGAACCGCCGCCGATACCGATCTTGATGAAGTCGGCGCCTGCCTCGGCGAGGAAGCGGAAGCCTTCGCGGTCAACGACGTTGCCGGCGCCGACCTTTACCTTGTCGCCGTAGTTCTCGCGGATCCACTTGAGAGTCCTTGCCTGCCACTCGGAGAAGCCCTCCGAGGAGTCGATGCAGAGGACGTCAGCGCCCGCCTCGATCAGCTTCGGCACGCGGACCGCATAGTCGCGGGTGTTGATGCCGGCGCCGCACACAAGGCTCTTGTTGGCGTCGAGGAGCTCGTTGACATTTTCCTTATGGCTGTCGTAGTCCTTGCGGAACACCATGTAGACAAGATGGCCGTTCTCATCGATAAGCGGCAGGGAGTTTAATTTCTTCTCCCAGATGATATCGTTGCAGTCGTGAAGGCTCGTGTCCGCGGAGGCCGTGACCAGCTTGTCGAGCGGAGTCATGAACTCGGTGACTTT
>ONHA01000057.1:604-7711 GCA_900317515.1 uncultured Eubacteriales bacterium | reverse complement strand
GAACCGTCCCCATCCGCGAAGAACCGTCCCTCTCCGCGAAGAACCGTCCCCATCTGCGCCTTGACCCCCGCCGCGGATGATGCTAAGATGGTGGGCATGGACGAAAACGAATTCTTAAGACAGTATGGATCATATCTGACAAAGGAGCAGACCGCCGCCGTCACAGCCGTGACGGGGGCGGTCCTTCTGCTTGCGGTCCCGGGGAGCGGCAAGACCACCGTGCTGGTCGTCCGGCTCGGGTACCTCATCTACGCGGCGCAGATCCCCCCGGAAAACATCCTCACCGTGACCTACACCGTCGCGGCGACGAGGGACATGGCGCGGCGCTTTACGCAGATCTTCGGGCAAAAGGATGCCGGAAGGCTCGAATTCAGGACCATAAACGGGATCTGCGCGAAGATCATCGCCTGTTACGGGCGCCGTGTGGGGCGGCGGCCCTTCGAACTCCTAAGCGATGAGCGGAGGATCTCCGCGATCCTCTCTGAGATCTACCGCGAAGTCATGGACGACTACGCCGCGGAGAGCGATCTTGCAAATGTCCGCCGCCTCATCACCTACATCAAGAACCGGATGCTCACGCCGGAGGAGATCGAGGCCCTGAACGCGAAGGCGGAGTGCCGGATCTCGGACATTTACCGGGCCTACACCGCGCGCCTCAGGGCGGAAGGGGTCATGGACTACGACGACCAGATGGTCTACGCCTATAATATTCTGAGGCGGGATGCTGAGGTTCTTTCATTTTTCAGAAAGAAGTACCCCTTCATCTGCGTCGACGAGGCCCAGGACACGTCAAAGATCCAGCACGCGATCATCGCACTTCTGGCAGGGGAAAATGCAAACCTCTTCATGGTTGGTGACGAGGACCAGAGCATCTACGGGTTCCGTGCGGCCTACCCGGATGCGCTGCTCACATTTGAGAAGGACCATCCCGGCGCGAAGGTGCTCCTCATGGAGGACAATTTCCGGTCGGACAAAAATATCGTCGCGATGGCGGACCGCTTTATCGCACGGAACCTTCTGCGCCACGAAAAGCACATGAGGGCCGTGCGGGATGGCGCAAGCCAGGTGCGGAAGGTCGTCCTGAAGGGGCGGAAGGCCCAGTACACCTATCTTCTCAAGGTGGCCGCGGAGGCGGAGGAGGAGACCGCCGTTCTCTACCGGGACAACGAGAGCGCGCTGCCGATCATCAACCTGCTTGACAGGCAGGGCATTCCGTACAGGGTGCGGAGTGCGGATCTGACATTTTTTACAAGCCGCATCGTGCGGGATGTCTCGGATATCATCCGGTTTGCGATGAACCCGGAGGATCCGGACCTCTTTCTTCGGATCTACTACAAACTTTCGATGTATCTGAGCCGGGAAAATGCAAACCGCGCCGCCGCCCTGGCCATGCAGCTCGGCATTTCGCCGCTCGAGGCGGCCGCTGCAAACGGCAACCTGCCGCCGGCCACCATGCGGAGCGTGAAGGCCATGGAGAAGCACATGAAGGAGCTTCCGGGGGACACGGGCGACGAGGCGGTGCGCCGGATCGCGGATTTTATGGGCTACCGGGACTACCTTACGCGCGCGGGTGCAGGGGACAGCAAGCTTTTCATTTTAAGGCAGCTGGGCGAGGGGACAAAGAGCCCGGAGGAGCTTCTTGCCCGCCTCGATGAGCTGAACCAAAAGCTTCGGGAGAAGGAAAATGATCCGTCGGTGAAGTTCATTTTATCGACGATTCACGCCTCGAAGGGGCTTGAGTATAAAAATGTTTATATGATCGACGTGCGGGACGGGCTCTTCCCGGAGAGTATCCCGCCGGCTCATGCCCGGCCGGTCAGGGGAAAGGAAGAAAATGCCTCCCCGGAATGGAAGGAGTACGAGGAGGAGCGGCGGCTCTTCTACGTCGGGGTGACCCGGGCCCGGGAGCGGCTGGCGATCTTCTCGATCCCCGGAAAATCCGTCTTTCTGGATGAGTTTTTCAGGACTGCGGAGGCAGAAAAAACGCCCGGAACGAGTCCGGGCAGGCGTCCGGTTTCCTACCGGGCGAAAAAGAGTGATTTTGATGAGGCCGGCTATGAGCGCTTTAAGGCGGGGATCGGCGAGGGATTGATCGTCGACCACCGGTATTTCGGCGAGGGCGTCGTGACGGGTGTGAGCGGGGACACCGTGAGCATCCGGTTTCAGGCTTCCGGCGAGGAGAAGAAGATGATGCTGACGCTGCTCTACCAGAACGGGCTGCTCAGGGAGTGAACGCAGACAGGGACGGTTCTTCGCGGAGGGGGACGGTTCTCCGCAGAGGAGAACCGTCCCCCTCCGCGGAGAACCGTCCCTAGCGGCTCACCGTCAGAGTCTCACCGTCGGAGACGGCGGTGACATCCCCGTCTTTTGTCTCAAAAACCGCGCCGGCGGTCTCAAGGAGCGCCAGGGTCTCCTCCTCGGCCGGGTTCTTCTCGGAGTTGCAGATCACGGAGTACTCCGGGGAGACCGCCTCGATGAGGGCGGGCAGCGCCTTGTTGTAGTCCCCGTGGTGCGGGACCTTGAGAAGGGTGCAGTCGGTGACATTTCCGTTTTCAAGCCAGTCACTGAGCTCGGCCTTCTCGGCGTCGCCCATGAAGAGCAGGGTGTTGTCCCCGTGCGCGATGGTCGTGATGAGGGAGAAGTTGTTGTCGTAGTCGGCGGCCGCATCCGTGATCTCGTAGGAGGAAGGCGGATTGATCGTCACCTCGGCGTCCCCGAATGAGAAAGATACATCCTCGTTCAGGCGGACCGGCGTGATGTCATTTTCCGAGAGCGCCGCCATGAAAGCCGCGTACTCCCCGGAAGTGCCCTCGTAGTCGGGAAGATAGACCGTCCCGACGTCAAAATGTTCGAGAAGCTCGGCCGCGCCCCCGACGTGATCCTTGTCAAAATGGGTGATGATGAGATAATCGACCCGGTCGGCGCCGGCAGCGGTGAGCTTCTCCGTGAGCTCCTCCCCGTCGTCGGATTCGCCGGTGTCGAGCACCAGCGTCTCGCCGCCGCAGGTCATGATCATCGCATCGGCCTTGCCGACCTTGAGAAACCGTACGGTGAGAGAGGAAGCTTCCTTCCCGGCGCTTTCCGTCTTGGTGCTTTCTGTCCCGACACTCTCCGCCGCGCTGCTGTCCGTTTTGCTGCTTCCGCAGCCGGAAATGAAGAGCAGGAGCGAGGCGAGCGCCAGGGCTGTTATTTTTTTATGTTTCATGATTGTATCTCCTGTAAATAATAATTCTTACCGAAACTGTTTTTATCTTACGGGAGGATTGTGGCGATTCTGTGAAAGGTCTGTGGATTATCCGCGGAATGGAAAAGGAGCTCTCCGAGAGGAGAACTCCTTTTTGAAACCGTCTTTTTAAGGTCAGCCGAGAAGGCCTTCCGCCTCCATCGCCTTGGTGTAGGAGATCCGCTCGTTCAGGTACATGCGGACCTCATCCGGATTGAGATAGTGAACCATGGCCGCCTCCTCGAGGGTCTCCATCTGGGAGGCCGGGCAGGTGACGCAGCCCATGCCGCACTCCATGAGGGCGCGGACCGCAATCGGGAAATCCTTGATGATGTCGCCGATCAGCATATCCGGCTGGACATACTCCTTGACTTCGATCGGGGTTTCCGGATCGAGAGCGGGTTCATTTTCAGCGACATTGTTCAGTGTATTTTCATCCATTTCCTGATATTCCTTTCATATATACATAAATAGATCTGCTGAAAGGTAAGTGTACACTTATTCCCTCAAAAATGCAATAGTCACTCTCAAAGATCTGTCAAATCGTCGACGGTGATCGTCGTGAGATCCGTATCGGACGGCTCCGCGAGCTCGGCGATGCGGGTCGCCTGGTTCGTGATGATCTTCTCGAAGAGGTTGCGGACGTCGCGGGCGTTGGCGAAGTTCGGTCCCTTGTTCTTCTCGCGCTCGATGATGATCGCGTTGACCTTCTCCCGGGCCTCGGGCGTGAAGACATAGCCGTACTTGTTGCAGCGCATGTCAAAGATTGCGATCAGCTCCTCCGCGGTGTAGTCCGGGAACTCGATATACTTGTTGAAGCGGGACTTAAGACCCGGGTTGGAGTTGATGAACTTCTGCATGAGGTCCGTGTAGCCGGCGACGATGACGACGAAATCATCCCGGTGATCCTCCATGGCCTTCAGGATCGTGTCGATGGCCTCCTGGCCGAAGTCATTTCCGCCCTCGCTGCGGGCGAGCGTGTAGGCCTCGTCGATGAAGAGGATGCCGCCCATGGCCTCGTCGATCTTCTTGCGGGTCTTGATGGCGGTCTGGCCGACGTAGCCGGCGACCAGGTTGCTGCGGTCGACCTCGACCAGCTGGCCCTTGGAGAGCGCGCCGATCTCGCGGTAGATCTTGGCGAGAATGCGGGCGATCGTGGTCTTGCCGGTGCCCGGATTGCCGGAGAAGACGAGGTGAAGGGATGTGTCCGGAGTCTTCAAGCCGCGGGATTCGCGGAGCTTCTGCATCTTGACGAGAGCCGCGATCTCCTTGACATCGTGCTTGACGGCCTCGAGGCCGATGAGCTCNTTTTCCGGTTCCTTCGGCTTTTCGGGCTCCTTTTTCTCGGGGCCGGGCGTTGCAACGGCGGTGGGAAGTTCATTTTCCTTAGCCTCATCGGCCGCAGCAGCATCCTCCGGGGCGGAGGCGGCCTGATTGTTCCCGAAATCGTCCGGGACATCGGAGACGATGCCGGCCTCCTTCAGGTTCTGGTAGTCCTGATTTTTCTGAAAATTCGCACCGAAAAAGTCGGAGTAGACATTCTTAAAGGTGTCGTCGATGCGGGTCTTGCCCTTCATCTGCTCGCGCAGAGAGTCGGTGAGTTCCCGGGTTTCCTTCAGTACTTCCTCAAGGGTTTTTTCGGGGTCAAATGTGTTTTTCTTAGACATGGTAAAGCTCCTTTATTACTTAGTGGCTTTGAGTTCATTTTCGATCTCTTCCAGCTTTTCGTCCGTGAGGATGTATTTTCTGCGGAACCAGAAGAAGGCGAAAATGAGACCCGCAATCGGAATCAGCGTCATGGTCATCCTAAGACCGACCTTCGAGCTCGCCGCGACGGAGGCAGAGAGGTCGACGGTCATTTCCGCCTCGGTGGCGGCCTCGGAGCTCAGAGAGAAGATCTGGAGGCACAGGGAGGCGACGAAGGCGGCGAAGCCGGAGGCAAGTTTAACGACGAAGGTCTGCATGGAGAAAATGACGCTCTCGTCGCGCCGTCCGTTCTTGAGCTGCCCGTAATCGACCGTGTTGGCGAGGAAGACCGTGACGATGACGGTCAGCATGCCGTTGGCGGCGAAGATGAAGAAGCCCGGGATGAAGAGCAGAAGAACGTTCGACATGTTCGTGAAGGCCAGGGCCAGCAGGACGATGTAGCCGGCGACCGCCATGCCGAGGCAGACGTAGAAGATCTTAAGGCTGTTCATGAACTTGCGGAGGAGGGGGTAGAAGAGCATCATGGAGAGAATCTGGATGCCGCCGCCGAAGGTGTTGAAGAGCGTGTAGGCATTGTACCAGCCCGAGCCGCCGAAGTCGTATTTAAAGAAATAGATGACCAGGTTGGAGGTGATGTAGACGGAGCAGTTGATGAGCACGATCGCGACGACGACTGCCATGGTCTGGTCATTGGTTAAGAGCGCCCTGAACATCTGGCCGACCGACGGAGTCTCCATGTCGACGGTGGATTTCTCCTTCACGTTGATGCAGGTGATCAGCGTGAAGACGACGAAGAGCACCGCGATGATGAGGGCGAAGAGCCTGAAGCCGTTCCGCTCGATCTCGCCGGCGGCGGTGCTGCCGGTCATTGCTCCGAGCGCGTGGACCGCAAGCATCGTGATGATCGTGACGATGGCGGAGCCGACGCCCGCGCAGGAGCGGGCCAGCGTGGTCAGGCCTTCGCGCTCGCGGCCTCCCTCGGTGAAGGCCGGGATCATCGACCAGTAGGGGATGTCCATCATCGTGTAGGTGACGCCCCAGAGAATGTAAGTGATCGCGGCGTAGGCGACAAGCCCGCTTCCGTCAAGAGTCGGCGGTGCCGCGAACATGACGTACAGGACAATTGCGTTTGTCAGGGTGCCGATGAGGAGCCACGGGCGGAACTTGCCCCAGCGGGTTCGGGTCTTCGCGACGATAACGCCCATGACAGGGTCATTGAATGCGTCGAAGACGCGGGCGGCCATGAGGATGATGCCCATGGCGACGGGGCTTACGCCGAGAATATCCTGGTAGTAGTAGAGAACATAGCTTGCGGAGAGCATGTAGACCATGTCCTTTCCCACGGCGCCGAGTCCGTAGGAGGCTTTTTCCTTGAGTGTCAGCGAATGTTTGTCGTTCATTTTCAGTCATCTCCTTAGAGTATACTGCGAGTATTTTACCATAGTTTTGGTGAATGCGATACGTCAAAATGCACATAATGCACAAAAATATGGGAGAAGAAAGAAAAATAGAAAAAAACACATTTAAAGTTTTATTCAAATATGTTAGTATAGCAATGACGATTTGAGCAAACATGCCTGACAAGGCGGGGGGAAGAGTATGCCTCGGATGAAATACAACAGGATTTATGAAGATCTGAAGCAGAAGATTGAGAGAGGCGTCTATCGGACAAACACGTATCTGCCGTCCGAGTATTCACTGATAAAGGAATACGACTGCTCGCGCAACACCGTGCGCCGGGCGATCGAACAGCTCGGCAAGGACGGCTATATCCAGAGCATGCACGGAAAGGGCGTTATCGTGATTTACGATATGCTGACCGGCGCAAAAGACCTTCCGGACCCGCAGGAAATTGACAGTATGTATCACGAGGCAGAGCAGGAAGGCCACAGCCACGTGGTAAAGGTGCTCGCTCTGTCTCCCGTGGAGGTCGACGAGGCCCTGAGCGAGATCACCGGCTTCGTGCCCGGTGAGAGATGCGTGCGCGCAGACCGTGTCTTTGTGATCGACGGGGAGGCGGTGAGTCTTGAGAAGAGCCTCTTCAAGGCATCCTGCGTGCGCGGTCTCGACAAGGAGAAGGCGGCAGGCTCCATCTACCGGTACATGGAAGAGGAGCTTGACGATATGGCTCTGACCATACAGCAGAAAATAACGATCGAAGCGGCAGGGGAAGAGGA
>ONHA01000057.1:0-598 GCA_900317515.1 uncultured Eubacteriales bacterium | reverse complement strand
TTTGAGTTTACCGAGGTCCGCCGCCGCCCCGACTGGTTCGTCGTCATCCAGCAGATCCGGAGAAAAAAGAAAAAATAATTAGTTCTTTTTCACTTGTTTAATAGTGACCGGCGTGATATACTGATACTGAACGTTTAAACAAATATCAGTTGAGGTGGATCACGTTATGTCACTTGAGTCGAGCTTTTCGGAAGTCTACACTAAATTTAAGATGCATTTTTACAGGGAACTGTTCAGTTCCGCTCCTGAGAATGAAGAGTCATTGACAACTGTTGAGACGTTCTGTATGGAGGTGATCCATGCGATGAAGCGGCCGACCATCAATGAATTTGCAAGCTTCATCCAGATATCGCAGCCGAACGCAGCCTACAAGGTCAACAATCTGATCCGCAAGGGGTATCTCATGAAGACCCGGTCCACGAAGGACAAGCGGGAATATTTTCTGGAGGTGACCCCCAAGTACATCGAGCACATGAATGCCAGCGAGAAATTCATGAAAAATGTATGCGGACGCCTTGAAAAGAAGCTGTCGGCCGAGGATTCGAAGAGACTGGAAATGATCTTCAACATGGTCAGTGACGAGATGATGCAGGAAGTG
>ONHA01000016.1 GCA_900317515.1 uncultured Eubacteriales bacterium | reverse complement strand
TTTGATCTGTCTGGTTCAATTGGATTCCATGCCTGGATAAACCCTGCTGTAGGACACGGCATCGCGCATCGAAAGGAGCGTGCTGATCGCTCTTTCGTCGCCGAACTGCTCGCGGAAGGCGCTGACCATCTTCTCACCGTAGGTGTCGGTGAGGGACTCGATGAGAACCTGCTTGGACTCCTCGGTCAGCTCGCCTATGGACTCGTCGTTTCCGGTGTTTTCATTTTCGGACTCCATGCCCGGATACACTCTGCTGCGGAAGGGAGCCCGCTCGATCTCAGCGAGCTGCAGAAGGGCCTTGTCATCGCCGAAATATTCGCGGAGGGCGCTCACCACCTTCTCGCCGTAGGCATTTGTGTAGGAGTCGAAGAGGATTGCCTTGGACTCCTCGGTAATCTCACCATAGGATTCCTCAGCTGCGGCCTGGGATTCGGCCTCTTCAGCCTTCTTGGCTTCCTCGGCCTTCTTAGCTTCCTCGGCTTTCTTGGCCTCCTCGGCCTTCTTTGCCTCCTCAGCTTTTTTCGCCTCTTCGGCCTTCTTTGCCTCCTCAGCCTTCTTTGCTTCCTCAGCCTTCTTAGCCTCTTCGGCCTTCTTGGCCTCCTCGGCCTTCTTTGCCTCCTCGGCCTTCTTGGCTTCCTCGGCTTTCTTTACCGTGGCCGTGACAGCGGCGGGCTTCTCAGCGACTTCCGTCTGGACGGCGGTGTGCCTGTTGTTCAGGGTGTAAACGGCGCCTGCACCGATGATGACAGAGATTCCGAGGACAGCGGCGGTGATGATTTTAGCGGACTTTTTCATGATGTTTTCTCCTTTTTTAGTCTGAATGTAAGTAATCACCTTGCGATTTATTGTTATTATCATTGCTTCTCTTGAAGCACCTTCAATATATCACGGGGCTTGTCACAGAAGTATCATAGGGGAGAGAGATATTTCAACGCCCAAAAAGAACCATCCCCATATCCGTCCAGCCCCCATTCGCAGCCGCTTCGCGGCTCGCTCATGTGGGCGGCCAGAGGTGCTTCGCACCTTGGCCGCCCCACGAAAAAAGCCCGGTTCGGTCCGAAATGCAAGCATTTCGTCCGCAAACCGGGCTTTCTTCGTGGGGTGCTGGTTATTTTACAAAGTGCTGATAGTCAATCGGACTCGACCAATCCCCTCCCCAGGTAAACCCGTGGGCCGCAAACAGCTGATACGCCAGGTCCTCATGGGTGATCACGTGGGGCATCTCCGGCGAACGGTTCTCGATGTAAGCGTAGGAGCCCTCGTGATCGCAGGAGAAGCTCCCGTCCTCATGGACGTAAATGAACGGATTCTCGAACGGATTGAGGTCGATCGCCATCCCGTAGGCGTGGCGTGAGAGGTTCTCGGCATCGGTCGCCCGGCGGTAGCAGAAGCAGCTCGTGTTGTCCGCCTCGATGGAGGCGTCGTCCGACTCCACACCGTCGCCGGTCCAGAACTCGTCGATCAGGTACATCGAGCGGATCTGATAGCGGTTCAGAAAGAGATTATAGAAAATATCCAGCACATCCGCCTCGATCGCCTCATTTACGATCATCTCCCCAACCTGCACCTCGTCGTCAAAATTAAAATGCAGCATCTTAAGGTAGCGGAGCGAGGACAGGGCGATGTCGTCATTTTCCCGGTAGGACTTCCCGTTGATCCGATCGTAGACCTCATCTCCCACCTCAATCGGGGATGATGTGAAATAAGACCGGGCATTCTCCCAGTCAAGCGCATCCTCCGGGATCACCGTTCCGGCCGGATTCGCAAGGATATCCGGATCGTAGGAGAGCTGCATAGGCGTGGGCTCCTCCGGGGCACTGCTCTCGGGAAGGGATTCCGCAGACGATTCCGGCAGGCTCTCCGGGAGGCTTGCCTCCGGGTGCTCCGCTGCGGACGAAACAGCCGCAGATTCCTCCGCGCCATCGCCCCTCCTGAAAGCCCCGGTATCCCCCGGCACCAGCAGCATATAGATCGCCGACAGAATGAGGAAAAGCTGCGCAATCGCCGTCAGGGGCACAATGATCCGGAAATTCATGTGCTTCGTCTTGTGCCGGAAGATCCGCATGCCGAAAAATGCGCCGATTCCTCCGCCGAAGATGCTGAGAAGCAGCAGCGTCCGCTCGGAAATCCTCCGCGCCCGCCTCCTTTTGGAGCGCTTCTTGTCCACCCCGTAAAAAATAAATGCAAGTACGCTCATAAACGCGCAGATTGCAAGAATCAGGATTGCCAGCCATTCTCTCATCTCTCTTAAGTCCTCATAAAGGCGGGACCTTGTCTGGCCCCGCCTCTTTCATTCAATCAGCCGTTTCAGCCTCTCTTGTGGTCCTTCTTGATCAGCCTGAACACGCGCGTCGCGTTCATCCGCATCTGCTCACGGCTCACCTCGCCGCTCCTGATCGCGCCAAGAAGCTCCTCGTAATCCTTCGGTCCTCCCGGCATGAAGAGGTCGCCGCCGGCCGCCGCCACAAGGTGCGGTGTCGGATTCGGATGGATGGAGGCCTTATCGGTCATCATCGTGATGACCCAGTCGGTCATGACGATGCCCTCATAGCCGAACTCCGCGCGCAGGATATCCGTGATGAGGCCCCTGTGCTCCGAGGTATGGGTCCCGTTCAGGAGGTTATAGGAGGTCATAAGTGCCTGGGGCTGGGAATCCCTGACCGCGATACCAAAACCGCGGAGGTAGATCTCGCGCATCGCGCGCTCGCTCACGCAGCTGTTGTTGTTGTAGCGGTTGAACTCCTGGTTGTTGGCCGCGTAGTGCTTGATCGTTGTGCCGCGCTTTTTGTGCTTCTGCACGCCGTTCGTGATCGCCGCGGCAAATGCACCCGAAATCAGCGGATCCTCCGAGAAATACTCGAAATTCCGTCCGCAGAGGATCGATCTGTGGATATTTAAGGCCGGCGCGAGCCAGAGATGCACGCCGAAAAGGTCCATCTCGGAACCGACGATGTCGCCGCAGGCCTCCGCGAGAGCGGTGTTGAAGCTCTGGGCGATCGCGGTGCCGATCGGGATCGCCGTCGCGTACTGCTCGCGGATCTTCACGCCCTTCCTCTGCCTCGACCCCATAAACTTCATGACGGCTTTAGCCGGCTTCGGCAGGAGATCCAGCATGGTCTCCGGGACCGACATGCCGATCCCGTGCACGCCCTTCTCATCCCTGTAGTACTGCTTCGTGAGGCGCAGGCCGGCAGGGCCGTCCGCCATGACCAGCGTCGGAATATGGTGCTTCCCGAGCCTCGTCGTCTCGCCGGCGGCACCCGCCACGGTCTGGGCCGCGTTTCCGATGATGGAGAGCGGGCCGCCCTTCGGGTCGAAGCCGCCGATACCCACGAGAGCCAGCTCCTCGTCCGTGAGCTTCTCCGTGATCGGCTCGATCTCATCCTTCGTATCGTAGACGACCGTCTTCTGCTCCACCGCCGCGGGGTCGAGCACGAGCACCGGGACATCCTCCGGAACCTCGACGGCGACCTTCTCCGGCTTCCAGTCCTCAAAGCCCGGGTTGCCGAGCACATTTTTCGCCTTGATCGTGCAGATCTCCTCGCCGACGCGGATGATGCCGGCCGGCTGCGTGTCGGCGCTTGAATTGCCGAGCCGCAGGATGTAGGAGCCGGGCTCGAGGATCCATTTTTCATTTTCCGCATCGTAGGAGGCGATCTCTCTCATGGAAAATGAAAGAGCAGCGCACGCCTCGCCTCCAGCCGGGATCTCCTCCGTCTTCGCGAAGGCCGCCAGTGTCTGATAAGGCTGGTCAAGCCGCCCGTCCGGTACGGAGACATAGAGCTGAACCGCCTCCTTGCCGGCGCGGTCGCCCGTGTTCGCAACGCATGCGGTCACCGTGACCTTCTCGCCCTCGAGGGTGACGCCCGCGGGCTTCACCTGGAAGCTCGTGTAGGAGAGGCCGAAGCCGAACGGGAAGAGGGCTTTTTTGCCGACCGTGTCGAAATAGCGGTAGCCGACATAGATGCCTTCCTTGTACTTTGTATCGTTCAAGTCGCCGAATTCGCCGGCTTTGCAGTAATCCCCGTAAGCGCTCCAGGTCGTCGTGAGCTTGCCGGAGGGGTTTGCTTTTCCGAGCAGGATATCCGCGAAGATATGGCCGGTCATGACCCCAAGCTGGGAGAGGACCAGGATATTTTCGACCTCAAGGACCGGCGTGAGGTCCACCGGGCCGCCCGCGTTGATGACCAGCATGAATTTCTCATACTTCTCGTTGGCCGCCAATATATCCCGGATCTCGGTCTCGGTCAGGTACACGTCGCCCTTAACGTCCCTGCGGTCGTTGCCCTCGCCGGAGATCCTGGAGAGCACGTAGACGGCCACGTCGCTGTCGCCGGTCAGCGGCAGCTGATACTCGGGCTCCGGCATCACCGCGCCCATGCCCGCGATCATGATGTTCACCTTGCGGCGCTTTGCGTCGGCCTTGAGGTCCTTTATAAACTGCTTCTTCGCGTCCTTTACGACCGCCTCAAAGCCCTCCATCCACTCATCCGTCGTGACCGTGAAGCCGGCCTCCCGGAGGCCGTCCTCAATGGTCACAAAAAAGCGGGAGTTGACCTCGCCGGAACCCGTGCCGCCCTTGATCGTGCGTCTCGCGCCGCTCCCGTAGAGAGCGATCTTCCCCGGAGAAGCGAGCGGGAAGTCCCCGTTCGACTTAAGGAGCACGGTGCACTCGGCGCCTAAACTCCGCAGGGTCTCATTGTGCTTTACTTCGTAGTCATTGAGCTGCATATTGTCTCCTTTCCATGTAAAAAAGGGCGCACGAAGCACCCTTTAGCGTTCTTAATCAAGAATTTCGGCAAATGTCGCCTTCAGCGCCGGATAAATCTTCCGGAACTTCGCGTATCTCTCCTCGTATGCCGCCGTGAGTTCCGGATCCGGCATGACCGTCTCCTTCACCTTGACCAGCTTTTTGACAGCTGCCTCGACATCCGGGTAGACGCCGCAGCCGACCATGGCCAGCACCGCTCCGCCGTAGCCCGGGCCCTGCTCCGTGACCGGCAGGTCAAGCGGGATCCCGAGGACATTTGCGAAGATCGTCCGCCACAGCGGGGATTTGGAGCCGCCGCCGCAGAGCATCGAACGGCTGACGTTCACGCCGATGTTCTTCGCGGCCTCGAAGGAATCGCGGATCGCAAATGCAACCCCCTCCAGCATCGCCTGGGTCATATCCGCCCGGCCTGTGTCCATCGTCATGCCGACGAATGTGCCGCGGGCGTTCGTGTCGTTGATCGGGCTTCTCTCACCCATGAGGTAGGGCAGGAAATACACATGGTTCTTCCCGAGCATCTCAGGCTTGATCTCCGCCTGGTTGCCCGCATAGTCCTTGTCGCGCAGGATCTCATCCTGCCACCACTTGTTGCAGGAGGCCGCCGAGAGCATGCAGCCCATAAGGTGCCAGCCGCCGTCCGCATGCGCAAATGCGTGCAGACTGTTGTTCGCGTCCACCCCGAATTTGCCCGAGCTGATGAAGATTGTGCCCGAGGTTCCGAGGGAAATATTGCACCTGCCGCCGTTCTCGTCCTCACCGACCGTACCGGTTCCGATGGCCGCCGCCGCGTTGTCGCCGGCGCCTGCGGTCACGCGGACGCTCTCCGGAAGGCCCAGGGCCTCCGCGGCTTCCTTCGTGAGGTTTCCGACAACCTCCCAGCTCTCAAAGAGCTTTGCGAGCTGCTCTTCCCTGATGCCGCAGATGCCGCACATTTCCCGGCTCCAGCACTTGTGCTCGACGTCGAGGAGCAGCATGCCGGAAGCATCCGAGTAGTCGGTCGCGTGCACGCCGGTCATCTTGTAGACAAGGTAGTCCTTCGGCAGCATGATTTTTGCGATTTTTGCGAAGAGCTCCGGCTCATTTTTCTTCATCCAGAGGATCTTCGGTGCGGTGAAGCCCGCGAACGCGATATTGCCGGTGTATGCGGAAAGTTTGTCGCGGCCGATCTCGTTGTTCAGGTAATCGACCTCCGCAAATGTCCGGCCGTCGTTCCAGAGGATCGCCGGGCGAACCACGTTGTCGTCCGCATCCAGGGCGACGAGACCGTGCATCTGGCCGCCCAGGCCGATGCCGAGGATCTCTTCCTTATTGATATCCCTGACCAGCTCCGGGATGCCGCCGCACACGGCGGTCCACCAGTCTTCCGGCTTCTGCTCGCTCCAGCCCGGATGCGGGAAGAAGAGCGGGTATTCGCGGGTCACTTCATTTTTCACGGCTCCTTCGGTGTCCACAAGGAGAAGCTTGACGGCAGAGGTTCCGAGGTCGATTCCGATTGTATACATATTTGACTCCTTTCTCGTAAGGTGAATCATTTTCTGCCCTGATTATATAAAAAATGCAGCCCTCCGTCCTTGACCGGACAGGCGATTTTATTAGACAAGTTTGCGGAGCATGGCAAGGTAGGCCTCGCTCTCGGCCTTCCCGTGGATCTCCTCCTCAGAGAAGCGGTTCGCGCTTCCGGCCGCTCCGCCGTCCCCGCGGCTGTTCGTCAGCCGGAAGAGATCCGGCGTCGTGCCCAGCCTCTTCTTGAAGGCCGCGCAGAAATACCGGTAATCCGAAAACCCGGACGCATAGCAGATGTCGATCAGCCGGTCCTTCGGGCTCTCGAGGATCATCCGGCAGGCCGCGTCGAGCCTGACCTCCGTGACATACTCCTGGAAGGTCATCCCGATCACATCCTTCACGAAATGCGACAGGTAGCTCATGGACATCCCTTCTTCCTTCGCGAAGTCCGAAAGTCTCACCTTGTGCATGTAATTCTCTTCGACAAATAAAAACAGCCGGTGCATCCGCTCGTTCCGGATAATTCTCGTCTCCCGCTCCGCCGCCGAGAGGATATGGTAAGGCAGAAAGCCAAGCAGCCTGTAGATAAGAAGGCCGGTCTCCGAGTGACAGAAGAGTTCGAAGCCCTCCTCCCGGGCAAAGTAGGCCTCCGCGATCCTTACGATATGCTCTCTGAACGTTCGCAGCGCCTCCCCGTCGCTCGTCTCAAAGGAGACCTGGGCGTCAAAGAAAAGGTTCTCCGTCCCGCAGCCCGGAAATATATCCGGCCGTATCTGCAGGCACAAAAAGGTACAGCCCTCCGGACTCTCCAGCTGGTGGATCTCTCCCGGATTAAACAGGATCATGCGGCCCGGACCGACCGTGAAGGTGCCGCGCTCGCATTCGATCTTCATTTCATTTTTCACGACCAGGATGATCTCCAGCTCCCGGTGCTGATGGGGAGTCCTGCGGTAGACCGTGTTGAAGAAGAGCCTGATCCCCCGGATACCGTTGTAGCGGATGATTTCTATTTCACTCATGGCTTCATTTTACACGAACGCCGGACAAAGTTCAATCAAAAGCAGATAATCTGATAAAAATATGCGGTCTGACAGAGCAGCTATTGTGCATTTTGTTTTAATTATCCGGTCTTCATTTTTAATCTGTTTTTAATCTTTCTCACAGGACATTTTCATCTGGCGGCGGTATCCTGTACGTACATCAGGAGGAAATAAAAACCGCTGATGCAAACAGTCCGAAAATAGAGTATGATAGATCATGTGGAGGAATTACCATGGAAAACATCGAAAAAGTTGAACGTCTCAGAGAAAAAGCAAACGTCTCCTACGAGGAGGCAAGAGCCGCGCTTGAGGAGGCCGGCGGCGACCTTCTGGATGCGATCGTGCTGCTCGAGCGTCAGGGCAAGGTGAACGGCCCCAGACAGGCTTCCTACTCGACCGACTACGAGGCCCAGACCGAATACATCCGGGTCCGCGACAAGGTGGAGGAGGCCGAGCAATCCGCTCCGAGCTTCGGCCAGACCGTCAACAGGATCGTCGCCACGATTGTCAATTTTATCCAGAAGACCATGTTTATCGTAAAGAAGGGAGACAACACCCTCTTCACGATGCCCACTCTGGTGTTCGTTCTGCTCCTCTTCTTCTTATGGGAGGGACTCCTTCCGGTCATGATCATCGCCCTCTTCTTCGGGATCCGCTATTCATTTGACGGAACGGACAGCGTGAAGAAAGCCAACAGTATCCTGAACAGGGCCGGCGATTTCGCGGAGGACGTAAAGAGCGAGTTCAGAAACACGGACGAGGGCTCCGATTACAGATAAAAATGAGGTAAGCATATGAACACACGCATCCTGTTGGTGGAAGACGAAGAAAAACTGGCAAGATTTCTGGAACTCGAGCTTATGCACGAGGGCTACCAGGTGGAGAAATCTGGAAACGGGCGCGAGGCACTCTCGCTCGCGCTCGCAAACCATTACGGCCTGATCCTTCTCGACATCATGCTGCCCGGACTCAACGGTCTGGAGGTGCTGCGGCGGCTCCTCAAGGAAAAGGAAGTGCCGGTGATCCTTCTCACCGCCAGGGATGCGGTCATGGACAAGGTATCGGGGCTCGACGCCGGCGCCGTCGACTACATCACCAAACCGTTTGCCATAGAAGAACTGCTGGCGAGGATCCGCGTGGCGCTGAAGCTCCACGCGGTTCGGCCTGCCGCTCCGAATGCCGAAACTCCCCATGACGAGGAGGGGGTCCTCCGGTGGCAGGAGCTCGTCCTCGACGACCGCCGCCATGAGGTGCGGTACGCCGGCCACGAGATCACTCTCACAAACCGGGAGTTTCTGATGCTGAAGACCCTTCTTGAAAATAAAAACATCGTCCTCTCAAGGGACACACTGCTGAATAAAGTATGCGGATACGAGTACGCGGGTGAGACCAACGTGGTCGACGTCTACATCCGGTATTTGCGGTCCAAGATTGACGACGCGTTCGGCATCAGGATGATCCGGACCGTAAGAGGAGTCGGCTATGTCATCAAATCAGACGAAGACTGACGGGAAGACGGCCTCCGCAAGAAAAGGAAGCGCTTCCTACGACCAGCAGAAGCGCATGACATCGATCACCCGGAAAATGCACGGCTACCTGCTCAGAAAAAAATTCTTCCGCTCTCTGGGCACGGATCTCCTGACCGGCGTGCTTCTCGTGATCGGCTGGTGCGCGGAACAGGAATTCTCCGCCCTGGGGTCCATTGCGGCCGGGCGCACCCGTTTTTTCACGGTTCGGGAGATCGCCGCCTTCCCCGGAGCGGAATTTCTTTATATGATCACTTCCGGGACGGGCAAAACTCTGCTATCCGTCTCTTTTCTCTATCCCTTTATCGCGATCGCCTGCATTCTGGGGGTACTCCTTGCGGTCCAGATTCTGGGGCTCCTCTTTTCATTTTACAGAGAAACAAAAGCGATTCGAAAAATTCTCGCCCCGATCAACGAGATCGCCCTCAAGGCGGATGAGCTGAGCCGGCTTTCATTTTCCGAGGACAAGTACCAGATGATCGAGGACGCCCTTGAGCACATCGATCCGGAAAATGCAGAGCAGGGAAGGCCCCTCTCCTTCGGAGACTCGGACCTCATAGGCGTCGAGGCCGCCATGAACAACCTGCTCCTTCGCATGCGGGACACCATGCGCCAGCAGTCAAGGTTCGTAAATGACGCCTCCCACGAGCTCCGGACCCCCATCGCGGTAATCCAGGGCTACGCCAACATGCTCGACCGCTGGGGAAAGACGGACGAGAAGATCCTCGACGAGAGCATCACCGCGATCAAAAACGAGGCGGACCACATGAACTACCTGGTGGAGCAGCTCCTCTTCCTCGCAAGGGGCGACGCGGGGCGGACCTCCCTCTCGAGGCAGTCCGTCAGCACGGATGCGTTCATCCGGGATATCTACGAGGAGTCGCTGATGATCGATGAGAAGCACCGCTACCGCCTGAAGGAAGGCGAGGCCTCCGAGGTATCCGTCGACCCCGGGCTCATGAAGCAGGCCGTCCGTATCCTCATCGACAATGCCGCCAAATACACCCCGGAGGGCGAGGAGATCATCCTCTCCTACGGGAAGACCGACAAGGGGCGGTCCTACCTGCAGGTGCAGGATCTCGGCCGGGGCATCAGCGAGTCCGAGCTCCCGCACATCTTCGAGCGGTTCTTCCGGGCGGATGACGTCCGCGCGAGCGCGGGCACCGGACTCGGCCTCTCCATCGCGAAGTGGATCGTGGACAAGCACGGAGGCCATTTTGAGGTGTTGTCCAGAAAGGATCTGGGGACGCGCATACGGATCGTGCTGTGAGAATCGCTGCAGAAAATTTTCCAAAAAAGAAAGGGGCTTAAAAGCCCTTTTTTCATTTTCCCGTAATAAAAAAGAAATATCTCCACAAGGAATGTAAATTCAAGAACACAGTTTGAACACAGAACCATGCAAAAATACCCTTGAAACGACGTGACGCCCGCGGCGGTATTTTCCGCCGCCCTCTCATACTTCATGGGACGCGCCATGGGAAAGGAAGGGGAACTATCAAAAAGAAACACACCTTACGGTATGTGCTCTTGAGCCTTGCCGCTTTCTGTATGCTTTCACTGGCGGCTTTCTGTGTATTTCTGGCGCTCATCATCGCGAGAGCGCCCGCTCTGGACCTCAAAGATGTTACGCCCGACGGCTACCGCACAACCGTCCTCGATGTGGACGGCAATGTCGCGCTCACCCTCATCGGTGAGGCCTCGAACCGGGTCTATGTGGACCTTGACTATATCCCGGCGGACCTTCAGCACGCCTTCGTCGCGATCGAGGACGAGCGCTTCTACACGCACCCGGGGATCGATCCGCGGGGCATTGTCCGCGCGGTCTGGACCGGCGTCTCGACCGGCCGCTTCAACCAGGGTGCAAGCACGATCACCCAGCAGCTCTTAAAGAACAACGTGCTCACCTCCTGGACCGAGGAGAAGACCTTCATGGACAAGGTCGAGCGCAAGATTCAGGAGCAGTATCTGGCCCTGGTTCTCGAAAGACGCGTCTCCAAGGACTGGATCCTCGAGAATTACTTAAATACGATCAACCTGGGCGGCGGCTGCTGGGGCGTCGCGACCGCCTCGCGCTACTATTTTGACAAGGATGTCTCGAGCCTCACACTCTCGGAGTGCGCGGTGCTGGCCGGCATCACGAAGAGTCCGACCGCCTACAATCCCTTAAAGCACCCGGAGGAAAATGCAAACCGCCGCAATATCACCCTTCGCTACATGCTGAATCAGGGTTTCATTTCCGAGGAGGCCTACAATGAGGCCATGGCCGACGACGTCTACGCGAGGATCGCGGCGATCCACGAGGAGGGGCACGAGGCGGAGGTGTTCTCCTATTTTGAGGACGCGCTCGTCTACGATGTCCTCTCCGACCTCGAGGCCGCGCTTCACATCTCGGAGGAGGAGGCCTGGGACCTCATCTACCGGGGCGGACTTACGATCCATTCCACGGAGGATGCAAGACTCCAGGCGATCTGCGAGGAGGAAATGAACAACGAGGCAAACTTCAGCTCCGACGCGGAGGCCTCTGTCGTGCTCATCGACACGGAGACCGGCGAAGTCCGGGCCATGGTCGGCGGCCGCGGCGAAAAGACCGCGAGCCTCATCTACAACAGGGCCACGAGCTCCGTCCGCCAGCCGGGCTCCACGATCAAGATCCTCGGCGAGTACGCGGCAGGCCTTGACACGGGCCTCATCACGCTCGGGACCGCCCTCGACGACGCGCCCTACAGCTACTCGGACGGCACCGAAATTCACAATTCCAACGGTCTCTACGGGGGCATGACCACGATCCGGACCGCGATTGCCCAGTCGGACAACATTGTCGCCTTTAAGTGCTTCGAGAAGCTCGGGACCGAGGAGGTATTTTCAACCATCGAGGACTTCGGCATCACGACACTGACCGACGCCGACAAGGTGGAGGCGCTCGCGCTCGGCGGCACATCAAACGGGGTGACCAACCTCGAGATGACCGCCGCCTACGGCACATTGGCAAGAAGCGGCCTCTATGTGGAGCCTGTCTATTACACGAAGATCATCGATCACGACGGAAATGTCCTGATCGACAACACGCCCTCCTCCCGCAAGGTCATCAAGGATGACACGGCTGCCCTGCTCACATCCGCCCTCGAGTACGTGATCACCGACGGAACCGGCATCGACGCCGATTTCGACGGCGTCGCGATCGCCGGCAAGAGCGGCACCACGAGCGGCGCCCGCGACGGCTGGTTCATCGGCTACTCGCCCCGCCTCACCTGCGGCGTCTGGGGCGGCTACGACGACAACCAGGAGCAGGCGGACACTTCCTATGTGAAGAGGATCTGGCGGTCCGTCATGTCCCGGGCCCACGAGACATATGATTACATGTCCTTTAGCGGCACGGAGGATCTGGTCGAGTGCAGGATCTGCACAAAATGCGGCAAGCTCGCCGTAGAAGGCCTCTGCGACTCCACGGTCCACGGCGACGCGACCCGGACGGAGTACTTTGCGAAGGGCACCGAGCCCCACGCCTCCTGCGACTGCCACGTCAAGGTCGAGATCTGCACCACCCACTGGGAGCAGGCCGGCCGCTGGTGCCCGGAGAGCGGCGTCGTGACGAGGGTTTACCTTAAAGAGGCGACCGAGGGCACGGAGGATGTTCAGTACGTGATCCCCGAGGACCTCAAGGAGAGCACCTGCACGGAGCACACATCGCTCTGGAACTACTGGTTCAACAGAAAGCCCGGAACCGGCAGCTCGTCCGGCAATTCCTCCGGGAATAATTCCTCCGGAAATTCGTCCGGGAAGCCCGGCGGCTCGTCCGGCAATTCCGGAAACTCCGGCTACGGCACGGATGACGATGACGACGAGGATGAGTCCGGGAGCACCTCCGGCGGCACCGGCTGGTGGAACTGGCTCTTCGGGGGCTCCTCCGCGGAGAGTGAGAACACCGAAAGCGAGGACACCGAAAGCAGCTCCGGCATCTATGAAAACTATGACACCCACCAGCCTCCCGACCGGCGCGAGGAGACGCAGGATTACTGGAGCGGTTGGTGGTGAATTAAGAGAGGACGGTTCAGCTCGAACCGTCCTCTTCATTTTCCTAAAGCAGCGGCGACATCAGCCGAAGGATCGTATCCCTGAATCTCTTAAACACCGACAGCCGGTTCTGCTTATAGTCCGCCGAGCTCTCGCGGCTCTCCTCAAACATCCTCTCAAAGTCCCGGCGGATCGCCTGGACCGCCATCATGCGGTAGATCACGATCCCGTTCTCAAAATGGTGGTAGAGGCTCCGGTAATCCAGGTTGATGGTCCCGCAGGCCGCGACCTCCCCGTCCGCGATGCACATCTTCGCGTGGGAGAACCCGGGCGTGTACTCGTAGATCTTAACGCCCGCACGGACCAGCTGCGGGCAGAAGGATTTGGTCACCCGGAAAATGAACTTCTTGTCCGGAACCCGCGGAATGATGATCCGAACGTCCACGCCGCGCCTCGCCGCCAGCGTAAAGGCGCTCGACATCTCATCCGTGATGATGAGGTAGGGGGTCACAAACCAGCAGTACTCCCTGGCATAGGAGAGCATGTTGAGGTAGACATTTTCCCCGACCTGCTCCCTGTCCATGGGCTGGTCCGCATAGGGCTGGACAAACCCGTGCTCTTTCGACTCGTAATCGATCTCCGGCAGATACTCCTCCTCTACCGCCTCGATTCCTTTTCTTCTCAGCACATACCAGTTTTCGAAGAAGGTGACCGTCATGCTCCGCACCGCGTCGCCCGTGATCTTCACCCCGGAATCCTTCCAGTAGCCGTAGGGCTCCGTCATATGAAAATACTCGTTGGCAAGATTGTAGCCGCCCGTGAAGGCAACCTTCCCGTCGATCACCGTGATCTTCCGGTGGTCCCGGTTGTTCATGAAGAGGTTGATGATCGGGACGACCGGGTTGAAAATGCGGCACTCAATGCCGTCCGCCTCCATGCTCTCCTTAAAGACCGGGTTGATGAAGCCGACGCTCCCCAGGTCGTCGTAGAAGAAGCGGACCAGCACCCCCTCGGCGGCCTTTTGCTTCAGGATCGCGCGGATCCCGGCGAAAGCCTCGCCGTCCTCGACCGCGTAGTATTCCATGAAAATGAATTTCTCCGCCCGCCGAAGCTCCTCCTTCAGATCCTCGAGGGCCTCCAGCGTGTCCGCGTGGTAGACCACGTCCGTATTCTGCCAGACCGGGAATTTCGAGTACTTCGTGATGTAGCGGGCCTGATTGGCAAGGCCCCGGTCGATCTCCGAAAGGGCGGCGAGCTGGTCTTCATTTTCAGGGAGATAATCAAAGATATCCCGGTCGATCTTCGCGTAGCGGCGCTTCATGTTGATGGCCGCGTAGCCCAGGCTGTTCCACATGTAGAAGAACACGCCGAAGACCGGCAGGGCCAGCATGATGATGATCCAGGACATCTTGATGGAGGTCGGACGCCTCTGCATATAAACAGAAAGCGCAAGGGTGATCCCCAGGATCGTCGTAAGCGCGTTGACCCAGGGATACCTTGCGTTCAGGATCGTAAAATAAAGAAGCAGCCAGAGAGTCTGCAGAAGGACAGAAAGAAGCGCCAGCGTAATCCGAAGAAAGCTGTTGCGTACCTCGTATTTTCTTTCAACCGTGCGTTTCTTTCTGCCCATAAAACTCTCTGTCTGCTTAAAAATCAACTGTTACTCAAGATCTTCTCCGTTCGAAGCAATCACCTTCTTGTACCAGAAGAAGGAATCCTTGCGGCTTCTTCCGAAATCGCCTGTGCCGTCATCGTGGCGGTCAACATAGATGAAGCCGTAGCGCTTTGCATACTGGCCCGTGCCTGCGGAGACCAGGTCGATCGGCCCCCAGGTCGTGTAGCCGATGAGCGGGACGCCGTCCTTCACCGCCTCGCGCATCGCCGCGATGTGCGCCTTGAAATACGAGATGCGGTAATCATCGTGGATACTGCCGTCCTCCTCGACCTTGTCGAACGCGCCGAAGCCGTTCTCGACAACCATGAGCGGCTTGCCTGGATAGCGGGAAGCCAGCTTGTTGAGGGTGAAGCGGAGGCCGTCCGGGTCGATCTGCCATCCCCAGTCGGAGGCCTTGAGGTAAGGATTCTTCGCGCCGCCCAGCATGTTGCCCTGAACGGTATCGGCATTTTCATCCACCGTCACGCAGTTCGACATATAATAAGAGAAGGTGTAGAAGTCCACCGTGCCCTCTTTGATGAGCGCAAGATCCTCCTCGTTCTCCATGAAGGAGGTGTCGAGGCCGAGATCCTGATAGTATTTCTTCGCAAAATACGGATATGCGCCGCGGACCTGCACGTCGCCGCAGAGGTCGTTGCAGAGGGAGTCGCGCTTCTGATCCTCCAGGATATCCTTCGGGTTCGGGGTCAGCGGGTACCAGGTTATGTGGCAGATCATATTGCCGATCATGAAATCCGGATTAATCTTGTGGCCTTCGATGACTGCCTTTGCAGAAGCCACGAACTGATTGTGGAGCGCTTCAAACCGCTGCTGCGGGACATCCTTGATCTCCGGCAGCGTGCAGGGTTTCGTGCGGGCGAGGTCCTCGTCCTGCACGAGACCGAGTCCGTACAGGGCGCCCATGGCTGCGTTCATGAGCCCGATATTGATCTCGTTGAAGGTCAGCCAGTATTTGACCTTGTCCTTGTAGCGCGTAAAGCAGGTCACCGCGTATTTCACGAAGAGGTCGATCACGCGACGGTCCGCAAATCCGTGGTACTTCGTGACGATCGCCCACGGGATCTCATAGTGGCAGAGCGTGACCAACGGTTCGATGCCGTTCTTTTTGCATTCGTCGAACACCCTGTCGTAAAATGCAAGGCCTTCCTCATTCGGTTCGGCATCGTCCCCGTTCGGGAAAATACGCGCCCAGTTGATCGAAAGGCGGAAACACTTGAATCCCATCTCTCCGAAGAGCGCGATGTCTTCCTTGTAATGGTGATAAAAGTCGATTGCCTCATGGGACGGGTAAAATACACCGGGCTCCAGATGCGGGCAGAACGTCCTGGGCGTGTTCACATCGCCGCCGAGCAGCATATCCGGTACGTTGAGACCCTTTCCGCCTTCCAGATAAGCGCCTTCGCACTGATTTGCGGCTGTCGCGCCGCCCCATAAAAATCCTTCTCGAAATACTGACATGGGTGAGCTCCTTTCTGTTGCAGGTGGTTAAAAAAGTTAGTGATATTATACCATAAAAGCCCCTCCCGGGGGAGGGGCTTTTTGCAAATCTACCTGTACAATTCTGTTAATTTATTGATACTCGGCGATGCTGATCCACTTTGTGAGAAGCTCCTTCTCCGCATCGGTCTTCGCCTTGGTCAGCTGGCCGGCCGCGACGATCGGCATCCAGGTCTGGATGTACTGAATCGCGATGTCGGACTTTTTGCTGTAGAGCTTCAGGTACTTATCGGCAAGAGCCGGATCCTGGAGAGTCAGCTCAAGGTAGGTGAGCGCCGCGTCCGCGCCGGCATTGCCCTGGGTCGCGTGGGACCAGTCGACGACCACCCAGCTTCCGTCCTCCTTAAGGATGATGTTGGACGGGTTGAAGTCGCCGTGGCAGAGCTTGGTGTGGCGCTTCATGCCGTGCAGTCTCTGCATCAGCTCGTAGCGTGTGCTCGGATCGAGGTCCGGCAGAGCGTTGATCTCCTCGGCTCTCTTGTCGACCGTGTTGCGGAGGCCGACCGCCTTGAACTTGCTCACCGCTACCTGGATATCGACGAACTTCTCGAGCAGGGCGTCGAAGTTGTCCGGCTCGTTTTTCATTTTCTCGGCAAGGGTCTCGCCTTCGATGAAGTCGACGCCGATCGCCCATCCGCCGTCGATCTCCTTCACGAAGCGGACGGCCGCTGCCGGAACTCCGTAGGATTCGACCAGAGAAGTGATGTGGGCTTCATTGAAGACGCCGCTCTTCGCATGCTCCTTCGCAAATACTTTTACAAGCACATCACCTTCGCGATAGACGGTCTTGTTGGAACGCTCGACAATGATAACTTTCTTATTTTCAGCCATGATTTCTCTCCTTTCCGCCCAATCAGAATGTGACGTTGGTATCCGGCTCGCCGTAGTACGCCATCGTGTAGATCTTCTTCATCTCTTCCATCAGCGGATAACGCGGATTTGCGCCCGTGCACTGGTCGTTAAATGCCTGCTCCGTCATCTCATCCAGCGTGTCGAAGAAATACTTCTCATCGACGCCGTACTCCTTGATGGAATCCTTTATGCCGATCGCTTTCTTGAGCTTGCGGATTGCCTCGACGAGGTTCTCGAAGCTCTCCTCATCGGTCTTGCCGCCGAGTCCGTTGAACTCCGCGATCTCCGCGTAGCGCTTTAAGGTGTGCGGATACTGGTACTGCGGGAAGGTGCCCATGCGGGTCGGAACTTCCTTCGCGTTGTAGCGCATGACGTAGGTGAGGACCAGAGCATTTGCGACGCCGTGCGCAATGTGGTGGAACGCGCCGAGCTTGTGAGCCAGCGAGTGGTTGATGCCGAGGAACGCGTTGGCGAATGCCATGCCGGCCAGGCAGGAAGCGTTGGCCATATGGTCACGGGCTTCCACATCGTTTGCACCGTTCTCGTAAGCGCGCGGCAGGTAGTTGAAGACCAGCTTGGTCGCCTTAAGAGCAAGGCTGTCGGTGTAATCGGAGGCCATCATGGAGACGTAGGCTTCAAGCGCATGCGTCATGACGTCGATACCGGATGCGGATGTCAGGCCCTTCGGCTGGGTCATCATGTTGTTGGTGTCGACGATCGCCATGTTCGGGAGGAGCTCGTAGTCAGCCAGCGGATACTTGATACCTGCGTCGGAATCCGTGATGATCGCGAACGGAGTGACCTCGGAACCTGTACCGGAAGAAGTCGGGATCGCAACAAAGTAAGCCTTCTTGCCCATCTTCGGGTAGGCGTAGATACGCTTGCGGATATCCATGAAGTCCATCGCCATATCGGAGAAGTTCGCATCCGGATTCTCGTAGAGGACCCACATGATCTTGGCTGCGTCCATCGCGGAGCCGCCGCCGAGCGCGATGATGACGTCCGGCTCGAACGCGGTCATCTGGGCGGTGCCGGCAAGGGCATTTTTCAGAGTCGGATCCGGCTGTACATCGTAGAAGCAGGTGTGAACGATGCCCATCTGATCAAGTTTGTCCTCGATCTGCTTCGTGTTGCCGTTCTTGTAAAGGAAGCTGTCGGTGACGATAAATGCGCGCTTCTTGTGCATGATCGTTCCGAGCTCGTCGAGTGCGACCGGCATGCAGCCTTTCTTGAAATAAACCTTCTCCGGTGTGCGGAACCAAAGCATATTCTCTCTCCTTTCGGCTACCGTCTTGATGTTGATGAGGTCAAGAGCCCCGACGTTGTGGGACACGGAGTTGCCGCCGTAGGAGCCGCAGCCCAGCGTGAGGGACGGAAGGAGCTTGAAGTTGTAGATATCGCCGATACCGCCCTGGGCAGACGGTGTGTTGATCAGGATACGGCAGGCCTTCATGCGGTTTGCATGCTCCGCCATCTTCTCCGTCTCATCGGTGTTGATGAAGAGGGAAGCCGTGTGGCCGAAGCCGCCGTCGCGGACGAGCTGGTCAGCCTTGTCGAGGGCCTCCTCCCAGGTCTCCGCCTTGTACATGGCAAGGACCGGAGAGAGCTTCTCATGGGCAAACTCCTCGGAGATGTCGACGGACTCGACCTCGCCGATGAGGACCTTGGTGGTCTCCGGAACCTCGACGCCCGCCATCGCTGCGATCTTGTAAGCCGACTGGCCGACGATCTTCGCGTTCAGCGCGCCGTTGATTAAGATGGTCTTCCTCACCTTGTCGAGCTCCTCGCCCTTGAGGAAGTAGCAGCCGCGGTAAGCGAACTCTTCCTTCACCTTATCGTAAATGTCCGCCATGACCGTGACGCTCTGCTCGGAGGCGCAGATCATGCCGTTATCAAATGTCTTCGAGTGAATGATCGAATTGACCGCCATGCGGATGTCCGCGGAGCTGTCGATAATGACCGGTGTGTTGCCCGCGCCGACGCCGAGAGCCGGCTTGCCGGACGAGTAAGCTGCACGGACCATGCCCGGGCCGCCCGTCGCAAGGATGCAGTCGGAATCCTTCATGACGGTCTGGGTGAGCTCGAGGGACGGAACGTCGATCCAGCTGATGATGCCTTCCGGAGCACCCGCTGCCACCGCCGCGTCGAGAACGACCTTTGCGGCCGCGATCGTGGACTTCTTAGCTCTCGGATGCGGGGAAATAATGATCGCATTGCGGGTCTTAAGGCAGATCAGCGTCTTGAAAATAGCGGTGGATGTCGGGTTCGTGGTCGGGATGACCGCCGCGATGAGACCGATCGGCTCGGCGATCTTCTTGATGCCGTAAACCGGATCCTCTTCGATCACGCCGCAGGTCTTTGTGTGCTCATAAGCATGATAAATGTACTCGGCCGCATAGTGATTCTTGATGACCTTATCCTCAACAAGACCCATGCCGGTCTCCGCAACCGCCATCTTGGCGAGCGGGATGCGGGCCTTGTCGGCTGCTGTCGCGGCAGCCTTGAAGATCTTGTCAACCTGCTCCTGAGAATACGTTGCAAATACTGCCTGTGCCTTACGCATCGCTGCCATTCTGGCTTCAAGTGATTCCACGCTGTCAATGACTTCGGGGACATTTACTGTTTTTTCTGCCATCTTGATCCTCCTTTTATACTAACGGCACTCTTCCTGCCGCTTATTATACTAGCACTCTCATACTTCGCATGTCAAGTTTTAGATATTACAATATCGATATCCGTTTATCGATTTATTTGTACATTTTGCTCATGTCCCCCTCACCTTGAGATGTGATGGGAGAGCATGGCCAGAGACGATGCGAGGTTTTCATTTTGCACAAGGATTCCCTCCGGAACCGTGAGCTTTATGAGTGCAAAATTCCAGATGGCTCTGATCCCGCCGCTCACCATCGCATCCGCGATCTTCTGGGCGCTGTCCTTCGGGGCCGTGATGACGCCCAGCCGGATCCACCGCTCAAGGCAGAACTGCGTGAGCTCACTGTCTGCGTAGACGGGAATTCCGTTGATCTTCGTCCCGACGAGCTCCGGCCGCACGTCGAACGCGGCCGCGATCGAGAGGCCGTACTCCTCGAACTCATCGTTCCGAAGGAGCGCCGTCCCGAGGGAACCCGCCCCGGCGATGATCGCCTCCTTGCGGTCACGGCAGCCCATGTAGGTCTCGATATCGCCGATCAGCGTGTCGACGGGGAAACCTGCCTTCGGCTTTCCTCTGACGGAGGCTACCGCCCCTATGTCCTTTCTCACCAGCACATCATTCAGCTGAAGCTTGTTTGCGATGGAGGTCGCCGAGATCGTCTTTACACCTTCTGCCTTCGCTTCTTCCAGACAGTGCAGGTAGTAGGGCATCCTCTGCAGCGCCTGAATCGTTAGAAAAGTTTCGTTTTCTCCGGTATTCTTTACGGACATTTTCCACCTCAACGTTCTTTGTTGAATCACTCCCAGTATATTGATATATTATATCACATAATTATGGTTTTGGCACATTATTCTACAACTAATTTCACAGGACGGCCCCCTCTTTATACTTCTTTACAAAATGAAAAACTCCTGCTACTCTAAGAAAGGGGGTAAGCATATGGATAATAATAAGGTACAGAAAAACAGAGAAAACTGGAAGAAAAAGCGCAGGATGCGCCTGATCAAAAGCCTGATCGTGATCGCGGTTCTCATCCTTGCGGGAGCCGGCGTTCTGGCCGGTCTGGCCATAAACCGGGAGAACCGGCGGAAGGCCGCGGAGAAGGCCGCCCTGAGGGAGGCGATCGAGGAGGAGGAAGCGAAGCTGGCCGCCCGCCGGGCTCTGATCGAGAAGGCCGATTACCTGGCTCTCGGCTACGATTACGACGGGGCCATCAACCTGCTCATGCAAGAGGAAAACTACGAAAATGACTCCGAGCTCGCCCACGCGATCTCGGGCTACGTCGTGTCACGCTCCCAGCTGGTCGCGAAGGATGTGACGGAAGTCCCGCACATCTTCTTCCACTCGCTGATCGTCGACAAGGACCGCGCCTTCGATGAGAGCAAATGGGGCAGCAGCACGGTCGCCGGCAACAACGCCTGGATGACCACCGTCGACGAGTTTGACAAGATCATCAGTCAGATGTACGAGAACGGCTGGGTGCTGGTCCGCATGCGGGATCTCGTGACCGTGAACGAGGACGGCACATTTTCGAAAAATACAAACCTCCTTCTCCCGGAGGGCAAAAAGCCCTATGTCCTCTCCGTGGACGACTGGAGCTACTACCACTCCTACGAGGGCCAGGGCTACGCGGAGAAGGCCGTCCTGGACTCCGACGGAAACGTGAAATGCCGCTACGTGGACGCAAACGGCGTCGTCAACATCGGCGACTACGACGTGGTTCCCCGCCTCAACACATTCCTCGAGGCTCACCCGGATGCCGCCTACAAGGGCGCCCGGGGCATGATCGCGATGACCGGCTACAACGGTGTGTTCGGCTACCGGACGGATGCCGCCTACAGGACCGGCGAAAACCTCGACGCCGACCAGCGGGCATGGCTGGAGGCCCACCCCGATTTCAACTGGGATGAGGAGGTTAAGGAGGCGCAGAAGATCGCCGAGGCCGTCAAGGCTTCCGGCTGGGAGTTCGCCTGCCACACCTGGGGGCATCTTTCCGTCACGAACGCCTCGGTCGAGACCCTGATGGCCGACCATGAAAAATGGAAGAACACCGTCGCGAACATCACCGGGCCTACCGACACGATCATCTTCGCCCACGGGAACGACATCGGCAGCTTCCGCGACTACACGGAGGAAAATGAAAAATACGCCTACTACAAGGGCGAGGGCTACCGCTTCTACGCCAACGTGGACGCCTCGACGCCCCACTGGCTCCAGATCCGGCAGAATTATCTCCGCCAGGGCCGCATCGACTGCGACGGCCTCCAGATGTGGCGGTCTCTCTCCGGCCAGGCGAAGACCAACGTCTTCGAGGGGCTCTTCGACGTCAAATCCGTCTTCGACGAGACGAGACCCACACCGGTCACCGCGTCCGGAAAAGCCTGATAAGATTTCAATTGCGGGCTCATTCCCGCTTGATAAGCTCGGCCAAATATTGTATAATTTCTATTTAGACGCGGCCGCCTAAAGGCCGCAGGAAAAACGTACGGAGGATTCAAAATTGAAGATCTGGCAGATTCTACTCATCATTCTGATCATACTGATCATTGCCATGGTCGTTCTCTACTTTGTCGGCAGACGCCTTGAAAAGCGCCAGGCCGCACAGATGGAGCAGATCGAGGCAGCAAAGCAAACGGTAACCATGCTCGTCATTGACAAGAAGAGGCTGCCGATCAAGGAAGCCGGACTGCCGGACATCGTCTCCGAGCAGACGCCCTGGTACTTAAGGCGCAGCAAGCTTCCGATCGTCAAGGCCAAGATCGGCCCCAGAGTCATGAACATGGTCGCCGAGGAGCGGGTCTTTGAGATCATCCCGATCAAGAAGGAAGTCCGCGCCACGGTTTCCGGCATCTACATCACCGATGTCAAGGCCCTCCGCGGCACGCTCGACGTCCCGCCGGCAAAGAAGAGCGCTTTCCGCCGCTTCCGCGACTGGGCGTTCAAGAAGCGCGATGAGGAAAAGGCCGCCGTCGCCAAGGCTTCCGGCCAGCAGCCGGCAGCCCCGAAGCAGACTCCGGTGAAGACCGCATCCGCGACCAAGAAGAAGAGAAAGCATAAATAATGACAATAAAAAGGAGATGCATCCGCATCTCCTTTTTATTGCTTTTGGACCTCATTTTACGGCTTATTTTCAATCGTCATCTCAAGCACACAGTCCGCCGCGTTCTCCCCGTTCATCGCCAGTGTGTACTCCGAGAGAATGTGTATCTTCTCCTCCGTCCGCTCCATGAGAAGGCGGTTTGTGAGGAACCCCATCTCGATGGCTCCGAAGGGCGTTTCATAGGGGGAGACGCTCATCTTCCCCGGCTCAAAGACCATCGTGACGTCCACGGCTCCGTGCTTCTCCACGGAGAAGAAATCCTTCTCGATCCGCACCGTGTTGGTCGTCGGGAACTCTTCCATCCCCTCGAACACTTCCTCATAGACGACGGTCATGGCGCCGTCCTCCTCCGTAAGATAGCCGACCGTCAGAAGCTCAATCGGCTCCTCCTCTCCGCCTTCATCGCCTCCGGCCAGATACTGGGTGCCGATCACTTTCACAAATACTTCTTTTGTCTCAGACATTTAATACTCCTCGATGGGTATGATTCTTGCATTTTTGACATCCACGGGAAGAATTGAATTCGCAAACTCCGTGAAGCGCTCCGCCTCGTCGCTCACAAAGAAGCGGTAGGGATAAGGATCGTCCGGGTTCATGGGGGCCTCGTTGGCGAGCTTCCGGGCCGCCAGCATGCGTTCAAGCTCCTTGGCGGTCTCGTAGGCCGGGTTGACCAGGGTGATCTTGTCCCCCACGAGCTTTCGGATCTCGCTCCGAAAGAGCGGATAGTGGGTGCAGCCGAGGATCAGCGTATCGATGTCATGCTCTAAAAGATCATCCAGGTAGCGCATGATGATCTCATCGGTGATGCGGTCGTGGATCCAGCCCTCCTCCGCGAGGGGCACCAGCAGCGGGCAGGCCTCGGAGATCACGTTGATCTCCGGATCGATCCTGTGGATCGCCTTCGCATAGGCGTTGGTCGAGGTGGTCGCGCGGGTCGCGATGACCCCCACCTGCTTGTTCTTCGTGACGGCCGCAGCCGTGACGGCCCCCGGCTCAACCACGCCGATGACGGGGATGCCCGCCTCCTCCTTCACTTCCTCGATAGCCAGCGCCGTCGCCGTGTTGCAGGCGATGACGATCGCCTTGATCTCCTGCTGCATGAGGAAGCGTACGATCTGCCGCGAATAGCGGACGACCGTGGGCTTACTCTTGTTGCCGTAGGGCACGCGGGCGGTGTCGCCGAAGTAGACGATCCGCTCGCGGGGCAGATTTCTCATTATTTCCCGGGCGACCGTGAGGCCCCCGAGGCCGGAATCAAAGACACCGATCGGAGCATTTTTCATGTCTCCCGCCACGTCTTATTCCTCCTTCTCCAGAATACTTTCATTGATCACGCGGTGCTGGTTGTCGATATGCTCCGCGATAAGCTGTACCGCCTTCTCGGCGTCCCTCTCCTCGACCGCCTTAAGGATCGCCCGATGCTCTCTTACCAGGTCCGCCCGGAGCGCTGCCTCCTTCAGGTACTCGATGCGGAAGCGGTACATCTGCTCCCGGAGGTTCCCGAGGATCTGGATCAGGCGGCGGTTCTTTGTCCCCTCATAGATCACATCATGGAAGGAGACATCCGCCTCCGTGAGCTCCGTCAGGTCCGCTTTATCCGTCCCGGCAAGCTCCTCGAACCGTGTCTCCGCATTTTTGAGCGTCTCAAGGTCCTCCTCCGTCATGCGCTCGCACGCTTTCCGGATTGCAAGGACCTCCAGGCTCTTTCGAACCTCGAGCACGTCGTTCAGTTCCTGGATCGTGATCTTGGCAACCTGTGCGCCTCTTCTGGCCCGCATCACGACGAGCCCCTCGTGCTCCAGCATGCGGATCGCCTCCCGGATCGGAGTTCTCGACACGCCGAGCGAATTGGCAAGGCTGATCTCCATCAGACGTTCGCCCGGCTGCAGCTCACCTTTGAGGATCTTCTTTCTGAGTGTCAGAAAAACAACCTCCCTTAAGGGCATAAACTCATTGATTTCCGATTCGCTTCCCATTCTTACCTCCTTACCGGCGAAGTCAGGAAAATCTTGGCACTCGGATATTTCCTTCGCATCTCGTTCCTGCACGCTCCTGCCGCATCATAGTTGTCAAATATTCCGAATACAGTCGGCCCGCTGCCGCTCATAATGGAAGCGAGCGCTCCGCCGGTTTTCATTTCCTCCTCAAACGCACGGATAATCGGGTGCTGCGGTGCGGTAACGTCCTCAAGCACATTGCTGCAGCGCTCCGTGATCCCCCGAAGATTCCCCTCCCGGAGGGCATCCAGCATCCCGTCGATATCCGGGTGCTTCTCGATCGCATCCGCCCTGAGCGCCCCGTAGACCTCCTTCGTCGATACGGAGATCGCGGGCTTCGCGAGCAGGATGCTGCACATCGGCATGTCCGGAAGCGGCGTCAGGATCTCGCCGATCCCCTCCGCCAGGGCTGTGCCGCCCATGATGCAGTAGGGAACGTCCGCCCCGATCGTCTTGCCCCTCTTCATCAGCTCCTCCTCGGAGAGGCCGAGCCCGAAAAGCTTATTGACCCCCTTAAGGACCGCCGCCGCATCCGTGCTGCCGCCGGCGAGGCCTGCCGCCACCGGGATAAATTTCGAAAGCCGGATGGAAAGTCCGTCGGTGACCCCAAACTCGTCCATGAGGAGCTTTGCGGCCCGGTAGGCAAGGTTGTTTTCATTTGCCGGAACGTAGGGAAGGTTCACCGTGAACCTGATTCCGGGTTTCTTCAAAGGGGAAAGGCTGATCTGGTCATACATGCCCGTCATCTGCATGACCATACGGACATCATGGTAGCCGTCCGGCCGTTTTCGCAGGACATCCAGACCCAGATTGATTTTGGCGTTGGCCGTGAGTTCCATAGCATACTCCCTCATATTGATTCTTTGTATACAATCTTTATTATAACGCACTTCGCCCTTCATGCAAGCAGAAAATTCTTAACAGTTTGTAATATTTAACTCTGTGCCCAATTTCTCCCTTTGCTTGCATTTTTCCCGTCTTTAGGTTACACTAAAAGCGAAAACAGAAAGGAAGTGTTTATTATGATACGATTTATTCTGGTATGGCCTGTGGCCGCCGTCTATTTTATCCTGTCCCTGCCGTTTCTGCCCTTTATCCTGCTTCTTCGGAAGCGGTTCCCGGGGACCGTCCTGTGGCTTCAGAAATGGGTCCAGCTCACGCTCAAGTGCATCTGCGGCGTCGCGGGCTGCCGGATCAGGCTGATCGGCGAGGAAAACATTCCCACGGATAAAGCCGTCCTCTTCACCTCGAATCACCTCAGCGTCTTCGATGTGCTCATTCAGTACAGCCAGATGAAGGGCCGCGCGGTCTTCGTCGCCAAGAAGAACCTGGAGTGGATTCCCTTCCTCTCCTGGAGCATGAAGGTGCTCCGCTGCCCGTTCCTGGACCGAGAGAACCTCCGCCAGGGCGTGGCTACCATCAAGGAGTGCTCCGATATGATCAAAAATGAAAACATATCGGTCTTCATCTACCCGGAAGGCACCCGCAACAAGACCTGCGATCCGCTTCAGATGGGTCCGTTCCACGACGGAAGCTTCCAGCCGGCCAAGATGTCAAAGTGCCCGATCATCCCCGTCTGCATCATGAACACGGACGCGATCTTCGAGCAGCACAAGTATTTCGTCTACTCCCAGCCGGTCATCGTCGAGTACGGCAAGCCGATCTACTGGGATGACCTCTCGAAGGAGGATCGTAAGCACGTCGGCAAGTATGTTCAGAATGTCATCCGCGAGATGATCGTAAAAAACCAGGGCCTTCTCGAGGAAATGAAAGAACAGAAATCCGCCTGACGATCGGGGAGATTTGCGATGCCTTACGTCGACACGAAAGAATATGTATCCATGCTTAAAGGGCTCACGGAGGAAGGACACCTCGTGAGCCTTCTTATAAGCGGCTGGTCCATGACGCCCTTCCTCTCCCACGAGAGGGACACGGTCTATTTTAAGAAGCCCGACCGCCCCTTAAAAGTCGGCGACATCGTCTTCTACGAGCGCGAAAACGGCCGGTACGTCCTCCACCGCATCCGAAAATGTCACGGCCAGGAGACCTTCGACATCGTGGGCGACGCCCAGACCCTGACCGAGCGCGGTGTCCGGCGAGACCAGATCTTCGGCCTCGTCGTCCGGGCGGAACGAAAAGGACGCGTGCTCACGCCCGCGTCCCCCGTGTGGCTCTTCTACTCGGTGATCTGGATCCGGCTCGTGCCGCTCCGTCATCTCCTCATCAGATTCGCCCATATCCTGAAACGTAAAAAATGACGGTTCCCGCAGGGAACCGTCACTTTTTTATGTATTGCTGTTTCAGCAGATCTCGGAACCTGCCGGCATGCCGGCATCCTCCGGGGTCATGAGCGCGAGCTTTCCGTCCGGGCCCTCCGCGCAGAGGATCATGCCCTGGGACTCAAGGCCTGCCATCTTTCTCGGCGCCAGGTTCACGATGACCATGACCTTCTTGCCGACCATGGTCTCCGGGGTGTACTGCGGGCGAAGACCCGAGCAGATCTGGACGACCTCGTCCGGTCCGATCTTGACCTTGGAGCAGAGAAGCTTTCTGGACTTCTTGACTTCCTCACACTCGAGGATCTCGCCGACTCTGAACTCGCATTTTGCGAAATCGTCGTAGGTGCAGAGCTCCTTATGTTCGATTGGAGCTGCCTCCCCGGCCGGAGCCTCCTCTTTTGCCTCTTCCTTCTTCTCTTCTTTCTTCTCCTCCGCCGGCTCTTCCTCCTTAATGCCGGTCAGAGCCGCGATACGGGCTTTCTGGGAAGCCTCGATCTCAGCGATCCTCGGAGCGATATCCTCCAGCTTCATGCGGGCAAAGAGGATCTCCGGCTTGTCCGTGACCTTTGTGCCGGACGGATAGTTGCCGCTCTTTGCAAGATCGTCAAATGCAACGGCGGAAGCGCCGATCTGGGCGAAGATCTTCTCCGCTGTCTCCGGCATGTAGGACTGAAGGAGCGTCGTGCCGGTCAGGATGGAATCCATCAGGTTGTAGAGGACCGTAGCAAGCCTGTCGGCGCCTGAAGGCTCCTTCGCGAGCTTCCACGGCTCGGTCTCATCGATGTACTTGTTGCTGCGCTTGAAGAGATTGAAGATCTCGGTCAGGGCGTCCGCGACGCGGAGCTTGTCCATCTTCTCCGTCACGAGGCCGACCAGCGCTTCGCGGTGGGCTGCAAGATCGGCGTCGATGCCGCCGTCGTCGTGGATGTCTTTATTTTCCACAAGACCGCCGAAATACTTGTTGCTCATCGCGATCGTGCGGTTCACAAGGTTGCCCAGCGTGTTGGCGAGCTCGGAATTCATGCGCTCGACCATGAGCTCCCAGGAGATGACGCCGTCATTTTCAAACGGCATCTCGTGCAGGCAGAAGTAGCGGACCGCGTCCACGCCGAAGATATCGGCAAGGTCGTCCGCGTAGAGGACGTTGCCCTTAGACTTGGACATCTTGCCGCCGGCCTGCAGGAGCCACGGATGGCCGAAGACCTGCTTCGGAAGCGGGATATCCAGAGACATCAGAAAGATCGGCCAGTAGATCGTATGGAAGCGGATGATATCCTTGCCGATGAGGTGAAGGTCCGCCGGCCAGTACTTCCTGAAGCGCTCGGTGCTGTCGCCGTCCGCATCGTAGCCGATGCCCGTGATATAGTTGGTCAGCGCGTCAAGCCAGACATAGACGACATGCTTCGGGTCGAAATCGACCGGGATGCCCCAGGAAAATGAAGTGCGGGACACGCACAGGTCCTGCAGACCCGGAAGCAGGAAGTTGTTCATCATTTCATTTTTGCGGGATTCCGGCTGAATGAAGTTCGGATGCCCGGTGATGTACTCGATGAGCCTGTCGGTGTACTTGCTCATACGGAAGAAGTAGGCCTCCTCGGAAGCCGGCGTGACGACAGAGCCGCACTCCGGGCACTTGCCGTCCGCGATCTGGGACTCGGTGTAGAAGGACTCACACTCCTTACAGTACATGCCCTTGTACTCGCCCTTGTAGATGTCGCCCTTATCGTACATCTTTTTGAACATTTTCTGGACCTGGCGCTCGTGATCCTCGTCCGTCGTGCGGATGAACTTGTCGTAGGACGTGTTCATAAGGTCCCAGATGCGCTTCACCTCGCCGGCGGTCGCGTCGACATACTCCTTCGGCGTCCTGCCGGCCGTTCTGGCGCGGTCCTCGATCTTCTGGCCGTGTTCGTCGGTTCCGGTCTGGAAGAAGACGTCATAGCCCTCCTGGCGCTTCCAGCGCGCGATCGCGTCGGCCAGGATGATCTCGTAGGTATTTCCGATGTGCGGCTTGCCCGATGTGTAGGCGATCGCCGTCGTAATATAGTATTTTCCTTTATCAGCCATAGTAAACCTCCCTCGTAAGTGCGTTCCTAGTATTTTACCCCATATCCGGTCTTCTTGTAAAGGCTGTTATCACTGCACCTTCATAATATACGTAGTTACCCCGTCCGAATAGGCGACCTTGCCCATCGTCTGCAGGAGCTTGTCGTTCAGTGCCGGGTATTTTTCCCGCTCGAGCTTCCCGATATAGATGTAGGAAATGTTGTATTTTTTGATGAGCCCGCTCACCTCGTTCGCGTCGGAGGACGTGTAGATCTTCTCGATATCCGCCGCTCTCTCATTCAGGGCGGCCACATCGTTCCTCCAGAGCCACTCGTGGACATACCAGCCGAGCACCGTCGGAAGTCCGGTCGCAACCGAGACCCGCTCGTAGCCGGTGTAGCTGTCGCCCGGAGCCTCGAGGACCACGGACTGGTCCCTCACATTGAGGTTCAGCCAGGAGATCGCCCCGAAATCCTCGGGGAAGGACTCATCGACAAAGACCGAGGCGTCCGTGTTGACGCGCCCCGCGGGGTCCAGGACATTTCCGAACCAGGACTGCACCGACTTCGGTGTGTAGCCCGCCGTCATGAGAAGCAGGAAGCCGCCGGCAAGGCCAAGGCCCCGGATAAGGCCTTCCTTCATCCTGAGCGTGCGCACGACCGCGTATCCCATCATCATCCCGAAGAGGATAAATGCCTGGTAGGTGAGCTTGAACATCGTGTTGGCCCGGTAATGCTCCCCGCTGTAGATGTCCTTCACGTAGATGACCTCCGGCATGAAGATGAGGCCGAGGGCGCAAAGGCCCATGAGAAGGACGGCGAGGTCCGGGGTTTTCATTTTCTGCTTTTCCGTGAGGAGCGATGCTCCGTAGACAAGGAAAATGAATATCGGCAGCCCCCACACAATGAGGAACTGATAGACCATCGTGTGGCTGTGGGTCGGCGCGATCTCCGAGGAGATCATGTCGAAGCTCAGCGTGAAGGGAAGGGCCGCGAGCGTGCCGATCAGAAAGGCCGCAATCGCCTGCCCGCCCATCAGGATCAGGAAGTCCTTGTAATCCTTCCCGCTCCGCCGCAGGTTCATGAAGAAGACCATGGCGCCGCAGACGACGAAATAGATCGGGAAATCCCAGAAGTTCGTCCAGCGGAAGACTCCCGTAAAGATGCCGATGAGCACGATCTCCGGCGAGAGGATCTCCAGCACGATCCCTCTTCTTCTGCCCTTCTCCTTCGTGAGCCGCTGCATGTAGGTGTAGGCGATCCCCGTCACCGCCACCACAAAGATGATATTGATGTAGTGCGCATGAAGGTCGCCCAGCACGGTCGAATAGGCCGGGTACTCGTGGATAGTCTTGTCCGGCAGATCCGGGTCGAAGCCGATGTAGCGGGTCGAGTTCGGGAACCAGTAGCTGTAGTCGGCTCCCGCGAACTGAGCGATGATCGGCTTTATGATCCCGTAGATCACATAATGGCCGTTCCCGCAGAACGCGGTGCCGAGGGCTCCGAGCACGCCGCCGAGCCAGGCCGGCATCGGTTCAAGAAAGCGGTCGAAGAGGAGCTGGTAGACCAGGGAAAACGGCAGCATCGCCGAGAAGGCCGTGATCGTCGCGCGCATGAGGGTGTAGCCCTCGCCCGCGGTGACCCCCGAGAACCGCACGAGAAATGCCGCGATAAACTGGCCTCCGTAGTAGTAGTTGATCGGCTCTCCGCCGTACCAGGTGTCCGCAAAGGGCATGTAGGGCGAGCGCAGGGCCGCCGTGATGAAGCCGTAATCCATGAACTTCTCGGTGCCGTAGGCCGCCGGCTTGTAGCCGATCATCCAGACCCAGGCAAAGAAGAGCACCGCGAACGCAGCCTCCTCGATCACGATAAGGCGCACATCGGCGGATTCGGTCAGGGAATCCGTCTTAAGGAACCGGGCCGCCGCAAGGTTTAAGGCGATCAGCGCGACCCCTACGATGAGGCAGCTTGTCTGGGTAAAGCGGATGATGCGGGCGGTGTTTAAGCACCAGAACACGAAGACGGTCAGGAACATGCCCACCGCCTTGGAGAAGAGCCAGCCCCGGTCCCGGAAGTTCCTGAAAATGAACCCCGTAAGCGGCATAAAGCCCGCCCCCAGAAGGGCAAGCATGATATACCAGATCAAAACATTCAAACTATTATCCTCCCGAAATACGGATAGACTAATAATAGAACATTTTATCCTGTTTTGCAACCGTCCCCGGAACCGTACCCCATAAAAAGAGGAGTGCCCCGGCAGCCTTTCGGCCACCGGGGCTATTATTATGAAAAATTGTCGTAAGGTCTTTTCTTGTCTGAAATCATACTACCAGATAAATATGGACAAAGTATGAACAATTTGTAAACATTTGTAAATTCGCACAACTCACCACTTTACTGTGCTAAAGTTTTTATGCACTTTTACCAACCATTTTCAGCCAAAAAGCCCCTTGAACCAGGCGATCAGATCCCTGAGCATCCCGGCCAGGACCGACCAGAAGCCCTCCTCATCCGCCTTTGTGACGCCGTACTTCTCCATATCGAGCCCGTTGCTTTTCAGCTTCTCGAAGATGCCCTTCGCCTGCTCCACGATCGTGTCCGGATCGATGTCCAGCTGTGCGAGCTTCTGCATGAGGGCAACCAGCTGCTCGATCATGGTCTCCGTGAGCTGGATGCCGAGGTCCCGGGCAATCTCGATGATTGCATTTTTGATATCCTCCTCCGTCTTCAGCTTATTGCTGATGACCGCCTCCTTCACCGCCGCAATGAGCTCCGAAGCCTTCTCCGCGTCTCCGATGGTCTGCGCGAGCTCCCCGGTCGCGACCAGCTCGTCATTGGCGCCGTCGAGCGCCTTCTCGGAGATCGTTGTCCCGGTCATGGCCGCGTAGGCCTTCATGGCGCCCACGAGCGCCGCCGTGCCGGAGATCTGCGTCGGCCCCGCCACGACGACGGAGGCATCCTTCATGCCGGCCGTGGCAAGCGCGTTCACATACATGCTCGGCGTGAGATAGGAAATATTGTGGGCCTCCACCGTGATGCCGTGGCCCGCCGGCTCCGCCGTCACCTTGCAGGACGAGAGCGCCCGGGTCCCGATCACGGACGCGTCGAGATAGGAATCCAGATACTGGTGCTCCTCCGCATTCGTGACGGTGATCACCGTATCGCTCTTAAGCTCCTCCTCCGTGACACTTAGAAGCGAGAGCACTATGCTCCTCTGCTCGTCCGTGAGGTCTGCCCCGAGGGCCACATAGGGCGTGCTGTCCGCGTAAACGTATGCGGGGCACGCAAGCGCCGACGCTGCGGCGATGAGCGCCGCAAGAAACACTGACATAATCCTTTTCATATACATCCCCTTTCTGCTGCAGGAAAATGAAAACCTCCCGCATCGCGAGAGGTATTGTAGCATATAAATGTGTTATTCCTGTGAAGCGCCCCCGAGGGCCTTGGCAAGCTTCGCAAACTCCGCGAGGGAGAGCTGCTCGCCTCGGACCGTCGGCGCAAAGCCGCACGCCTCGATCGCCGCGGCGATCTCCGCCTTGGATTTCCCAAGATCCGGAAAGTTCGCAAGGCCGTTCACCAGCGTCTTTCTCCGCTCGTTGAAGGAGCCGCGGATCACCTTAAAGAGCATCTCAGGATCCGCATCCACGGGCGGTTTTTCATGCCGGACCATCGTGACGATGGCGCTTTCCACCTTGGGCGGCGGCATGAAGGAGACCGGCGGCACGAGGAACGCGATCTCCGCGTCCGTGTAATACTGCACCGCGAGCGAGAGCGCCCCGTAGGCTTTGCTGCCCGGTCCGGTCACCATCCTCTCCGCGACCTCCTTCTGGACCATCACGGTGATGGATTCCGTCGGAGCCCCGCTCTCAAAGAGAGCCATCAGGATCGGCGTCGTGATATAGTAGGGAAGGTTTGCGGCGATTTTGATCGGCCGCCCTTCATTTTCCGCATCGGCAAGCGCCTTGATATCCGTCTTCAGGATGTCGGCGTTTAAGACCGTCACATTGTCCCAGCCGGAGAGGGTGTCCGCAAGGATCGGGATCAGCATCCTGTCGATCTCGACCGCCGTGACTTTCCGTGCAGACGAAGCCAGATACTGGGTCAGGGTTCCGATACCCGGACCGATCTCGAGCACGAAGTCATCCTCCGTGATCCCGGCCGCCTCCACGATTCCCTCGAGCACCGAGCCGTCGATGAGGAAATTCTGCCCGTACTTCTTGCGAAATGAAAACCCGTACTTCTTCAGCACCCTGGCCGTTCCCTCGCGGGAGCCCAGATACGGTTCCTGCATGTCTTCCCCCTTACACATCAAAGTCTTTTTCCTTGATCAGCAGCCGTCCGTCCGGTCCGAATGCGTTTTTGGAGAATCTTCTGCCGAATTTTCTGCCCTTAGCCCTGCTGATGGCAGCGTCCATCACATCGCGGACCATGCCGACCGTCATAGGCTCGGACTCCTTCTGGTTCTCGCCGATGATCGTGTAGAGCGCGAGGGTTCCCATCTCGTCCATCTTGCAGCCGTTTTCCTTCGCGTAGGTCTTGGCAAATGTGACCAGCTCATCATTTGTGAAAACCGGAATGATGATCGTGGATGTGAACTTTTCGGCAAAGCCCGGATCTTTCGCGAGCGCCGAGCGAATGCCGCTCTTTGCATCCTCCAGGATCACGACCAGCCGGTCCGTCCGGAATTCCATCGCCTTCGAGAGCTTCGCCACCGTCTCGTTGGTCAGGTCGCCGGCGTGTTCGATGATTAAGAATCCTCCCGACATCTTCTTCACGACGGACGCCGGATCCTTGCGGTTCAGCTCATCCGCCGTAATTCTGGCCCGCTTGACCGAGTGAATGCCGAGGTCCGTGCAGGCGGAAAGGATCAGCCCGTCCGCAAGATGCGTCTTGCCGGATCCGGGGCGTCCCTGAATGATGATGTTGCCGCCGCGGGATGTCTTGTCCCCGCAGCTGTTGTGGATATCCGCGAGAGCCAGGGTTACCTGCTCGTGCACACCGGGGATGTCGGAGAAATACGTGAAAATCTTCCTCTCCGTATCCGTCAGCTTGCGGATCTCAACCCTGACTTTGGGCAGCGTGCCCTTGGTCGCCATGATCCTGCCGATGACCGCGGAGTTGTCCTCCACCGGGGTCTCGACGACGCCGAAGCCGGTCGTCATATCTTCCTCTCTCACCGGAAGGACATCGTCCTCTCCGGCCATGAGGGCCGCCATGACATCATCGTTCTCGGGGGCTTCCTTGACGATCGGTTTGACTTCTCTCACGGGCTTTGCGGTGCTCTCCGCTTTTTCCGCTCTGACCCTGGACGCCGGCCTCACGCTCTGCGCCATGACGCCGGATGCCTCCCTGACCGCCTTGCGAGCGGCCTCCTCGGGTGCGAGGATGGCGGCTCCCGCCGCGACTTTTCCCGCCTTCTTGGCGGCCGCTGCCGCTTCTGCCTCGGCGCGGACCTTAGCCACCGCCTCCGAGACGGACGCGCCGTCCTTCATTGCCTGGCGGATCAGCTCCTGCAGGTTGAACTCACGGGTAAGGCCCAGCGACTCATCGTCCTCGCTCGCCAGCATCTTCTCGGCATCAAGGTAAGGCACCCTCTCGGCCGGGGACGCCGTATTCTCGAACGCATTCGAAACGTCCAGTGAATCCGCCTGCTCGAACGCATCCGCGGACACAAACTCCTGTGTATCGGAAACCGCATAAGGCTCCGCAAACGGCTCTGCGGCCGTCTCCTGTGCTGCAGGCGCAGCCGTGATCTCCGGCTCTGCCGTAACCTCCGGCTCGGCAGCCGCGATTTCGGGCTCTGCCGCGGTCTCCGGCTCGGCAGCCGCGATTTCAGGCTCGGCCTGAGTCTCCGGCTCGACAGCCTCAATTTCGGGCTCGGCCTGAGTCTCCGGCTCGGCAGCCTCAATTTCGGACTCTGCCTGAGTCTCCGGCTCTGCAGTCTCAATTTCGGACTCTGCCGCAGTCTCCGGCTCGGCAGCCGCGATTTCGGGCTCTGCCGCGATCTCAGGCTCGACAGCCGCGATTTCGGGCTCTGCCGCAGTCTCCGGCTCGGCAGCCGCAATTTCCGGTTCCGCCGCAGCTTCCGTCTCAGCCTCCGGCACATACTCCTCCCGGGCTGCCTGCTCTTCCCTGCGGAAGCCGGCTTTCATCTGCTGGGCAGCAGAAAGAGGCGCAAGCTCCCTCTTCAGAGCCTTCGCCTTCGTCACATACTTGCCCTCCGCGAACCAGAGAATCATATCGTCGCACTCTTCGATGCATTTCCGGGTCTGCCCGTTCTTCCTGTAGAGACGCGCGAGCTCGTAGGCCCACCTCTCGGTGTACTCCCGGTCCTTCAGTTCTTTGAGCACTTCAATCTGGTCGTCAAGGGGTGCATTTTTCGCTTTTAAAAGCCTGTATTCCAATATGAACTTCGAGTTGTCTCTCGGAGACAGCTGCTCAAATTCATAGATAAATCTGCGCGCTTCCTCAAGATCCTGAAGCCGGATGTTGATCTCCGCCAGTCGGTAAAGAACCGTCTTGCTCGCCTCGGAACGCTTGTAGGCGTATTTCAGGATCAGTTCACTGTCTTCGTAGCGCTTGTTGTTTTCATAGATCTCCGCGATCATGCACAGCGTTCTCACGCTGCGGACATGCCGCCAGTCCACCGTATCGGCCGCTAAGGCCGCCCCCTCATAATTACCGGCGCCGGCGAGCTCTTTGATTTTCTCGAGCCTTTCCTTGTATTCGATTTTGTCCAAAATATCCACCTCTTATCGGATTGCCAATTCATCTCCCCATACAATCCTAACTTAGTGTAACATATTCGTAACAAAATTACAACCAAACATGCTATAATAGTGAGAGAACCGAAAGGAGGAAAATAAAATGACAGATGCCCGTTATATCGTCGACACCGAAGAAAACAGACAGTTTCTCGCCGAGCTTCGCGAAGACCTTTTGAAGTTCGGACGCCGCTTCCCCTCGCCGGGCGGCTCGTCCTGGTACCTCGGCGATGACGGGACTCCCTGGACCGACCGTCCCCGCGAGACCTGGATCACATCCCGCATGACCCACGTCTACAGCATCGGGTCCATGCTCGGCTTCCCCGGAGCGGAGGCGCTCGCCGACGCCGGCCTCAAGGGCCTTGCCGGAGAGCTTCACGATGAGAAAAACGGCGGCTGGTATCCGGGCCTCACAAAGGACAACGATATCCTCCCGATGAAGCAGTGCTACGCCCACGCATTTGTCATTCTGGCCTCCTCCTCGGCCCTTCTGGCCGGCCGCCCGGGTGCGGGCGAGCTTCTCGAAAATGCCCTGGCCGTCTACGACCGTTACTTCTGGGATGAGGAGAACGGCCTTGCAAGAGACCTCTGGAACACCGAATTCACGATTTGCGACCCCTACCGCGGCGTCAACGCCAACATGCACTCCGTGGAGGCCTTCCTCGCCGTCGCGGACGCGACCGGACGCGAGGAGTACAGGAAGAGGGCCGGCCGGATCATCGCCCACGTGATCGAATGGGCCGCCGCGAACAGCTGGCGGATCCCGGAGCACTTTAAGACCGACTGGACGCCGGACCTTGAGTGCAACAAGGAGACCCCGGACGATCCGTTCAAGCCCTACGGCGCGACGCCCGGCCACGGGATCGAATGGGCCCGCCTCATCACCCAGTGGGCGCTCTCGTCCTATCCGGATGACAAGGAAAATGCAGCCCCCTTCATAGGCGCCGCCGAAAATCTCTTCAACCGGGCCGTCACGGACGCCTGGAACGTGGACGGAGCCCCCGGCATCGTCTACACGACGGACTGGGACGGCACCCCGGTCGTCCACGACCGCATGCACTGGACCCTCGCAGAGGCCCTGAACACCTCAGGGATGCTCTTCCATGTAACCGGAAAGCAGTCCTACGCCGACTGCTACGAGACCTTCATGAAGTATCTCGACGAGACGGTCCTGGACCACGTAAACGGCTCCTGGTTCCACCAGCTAGATGCGCAGAATCATCTTAAAGGCACGGTCTGGCCGGGAAAATCCGACCTCTACCACGCCTTCCAGGCGACGCTCATTCCCTACCTGCCGTCCGAGATCTCCATTGCGGCCGCCGTCAAAAAATACTGCTGATCATAAAAAACCTGCGGATGCTTAAGGCACCCGCAGGCTTTTTTTATTTTCAATTATTTCTTTGTCACGCTGTCAAGATGCCAGATGTCTCTTACGTACTCCTCGATGGTTCTGTCGGAGGAGAACTTGCCGGCGCAGGCCGTGTTCATCATGGCCATTCTCGCCCAGGACTTGCGGTTCTTGAAGGCTTCGCCGACGCGTCTCTGCGCATCCGCATAGGAGCGGAAGTCCGCAAGGATGAAGTACTGGTCCGGACGGCCGAAGCGGTTCGTGAGCAGCGAATCATACAGCGGGCGGAAGAGCTCTGTGTCGGAGGAGTAGGTCCCGTTCACAAGCTGTGTCAGCACCTGACGGATCTCGCCGTCCGAATTGAAGATATTGTTCGGATAGTAGCCGCCGTTGTGCTCGTAGTGGATGACCTCGTCGGAGGAGAGACCGAAGATAAATGCATTCTCCTCGCCGACCTCCTGAACGATCTCGACGTTAGCACCGTCCATGGTGCCGAGGGTCGGAGCGCCGTTCAGCATGAACTTCATGTTGCCGGTACCGGAAGCCTCCTTGGAAGCCGTGGAGATCTGCTCGGAGACGTCAGCCGCCGCGAAGATCATCTCGCCGTTGGAGACCTTGTAGTCCTCGATGAAGACGACCTTGATGCGGTCATGCAGCGCCGGATCATTGTTGACGACATCCGCCACGGAGTTGATCAGCTTGATGATGAGCTTGGCGGTCTTGTAGCCCGCGGAAGCCTTGGCGCCGAAGATGAATGTTCTCGGATAGAAATCCATGTTCGGATTCTCAAGCAGCTTGTTGCGGAGGTACATGACGTGCAGGATATTCAGCAGCTGGCGCTTGTACTCGTGCAGACGCTTGACCTGGACGTCGAAGATCGAATACGGATCGACCTCGATGCCGTTGTGCTCCAGGATGTACTGGGCGAGGCGCTCTTTATTTTTCAGCTTGATGTTCAGGAACTCATGCTGTGCGCGCTCGTCATCGACATAGAGCTTGAGCTCGGAAAGCTCGGAGAGGTCCGTCACCCAGCGGGTGCCGATCTTGTCGGTGACCCAGTCTGCCAGCAGGCGGTTGCCGTGCAGCAGGAAACGTCTTTGGGTGATGCCGTTGGTCTTGTTGTTGAACTTGTCCGGCATCATCTCGTAGAAGTCGCGGAGAACGTCCTTCTTGAGGATCTCGGTGTGCAGAGCCGCAACGCCGTTGACGGAGTGGCCGCCGACGATCGCAAGGTAAGCCATGCGGACCTGGCCGTCGAAGATGATGGCGAGATTCTTGACCTTGTTGTAGTCGTTCGGATATCTGCGGTTCACCTCGATCATGTGACGGCGGTTGATCTCCTCGATGATCTCGTAGACACGCGGGAGCAGGCGGGAGAAGAGGTCGATCGGCCATTTCTCGAGAGCCTCCTGCATGATCGTGTGGTTCGTGTAGGCGCAGGTTCTGGTCGTGATGTCCCAGGCTTCATCCCACTCCATGCCGTACTCGTCCATGAGAAGACGCATAAGCTCCGGAACGGCGACCGTCGGATGAGTGTCGTTCATCTGGAACGCAACCTTCTCCGGCAGGTTCTTGAGCGTGCCGTAGTGGCGCAGATGCTTGCAGAGAGCCTCCTGAACGGACGCGGATACGAAGAAATACTGCTGTTTTAAGCGGAGCTCCTTACCGGACATATGGTTGTCGTTCGGGTAAAGGACTTCCGTGATGGTCTTGGCCAGGTTGTTCTGCTCGACAGCCTTGGCGTAGTCGCCGCGGTCGAAGGAAGCCAGCTCAAAGTCGTTGATCGCCTCAGCGTCCCAGATGCGGAGCGCGTTGACAACGCCGTTCTTGAAGCCGACGACCGGAATGTCGTACGGAACCGCACGGACCGAAGAATAGTTCTCGTAGATGTAGCGGTTCTTGCCGAGAGCCGGATCGTACTCCGCTCTGGTGTTGCCGCCGAAGAAGATCTCATGGGAATGCTCCGGGCGCTTCAGCTCGAACGGATAGCCGTTCTTCAGCCAGTTGTCCGGAACCTCACGCTGGAAGCCGTCCTTGATCTTCTGCTTGAACATACCGTAGTGATAGCGGATGCCGCAGCCGTAAGCGTGGTAGCCGCCCGTTGCGAGAGAGTCAAGGAAGCAGGCGGCCAGTCTTCCGAGACCGCCGTTGCCGAGAGCCGGATCCGGCTCCTGGTCCTCAAGAGCGTTGATGTCGAGGCCGAGCTCCTCAAGAGCTTCGCGCACGCCGTCATACTCGCCAAGATTTAAGAGATTGTTGCCCATGAGACGGCCGATCAGGAACTCCATCGAGAGATAATAGACGATCTTCGTGTTGTTCTCCTCAAAGCGCTTGCAGGACTCCATCCAGTTGTCGATGATCGTGCTCTCGATGACGTTGCAGACCGCCTGGAAGATCTCCTGCTGGTCGGCATCCTCGAGATCCTTGCGGTACAGGACCCTCATGCTGGCCTGGACATCCGCCTTGAACTGGGCTTTGTTGAACTTCTTTGCCTTCGCGGGTTTAGCGGTTTTCACCGCATCTTTCTTCTCTGCCAAAATAAAACCTCCGTACTGAATTTTTCATAACAGGCTCCGTCCGAAAACGGAGCCTTACTCCCTTTATATCAATTCTTCTTCACGCCCAGCGTGACCTTCTCGGTGTTGATCTTCCAGTCTTTCACATAGCCGTCCGTCTCATTGAAAATGAAACCATCCGCCAGAACATCCGCCGCAACGCTCTTCTCGTTGTCGCGCAGGATCTGCTCGATCTTTTCATTTCCCGAAGCATAGACCGTGATGCGGTCCATAACCTCGAAGCCGGCCTCCTTGCGCATGGTCTGGATCTTGCTGACCAGCTCGCGCACAAAGCCTTCCTCGATGAGCTCCGGTGTCAGAGCCTTGTCAAGGACGACCGTGATGCCGCCGTAGGACTGGGTCTCGAAGCCTTCGGTCTGCGCCATGTCGATGAGCAGGTCTTCCTTCTCAAGGACAACGCGGGTGCCGTTCACGTCGAGGGCCAGTGTTCCGTCCTCATTAAGTTCCTTCATCGCGGCCTTGCCGTCGATCTCGGAAAGGAGCTTTCTGATTCCGCCGAGGAGCTTGCCGAACTTCGGTCCGACCGTCCTCATCTGGGGCTTAAAGGTGTAGGAAATGAAGCTGTCCGCCTCATCCGAGAGCTCCATCTTCTTGACGTTCAGCTCGTCTGTGATGATGTCCTGATAGAAGGACGGCACATCGAACGGAGCCTTCACGATCATGCGGCCGATCGGCTGGCGGTTCTTGATGCCGCTCTCGTTGCGGGCCGCGCGGCCGAGGACGACGATGTCGAGGACATGCTTCATGTTGGCCTCGAGCTCCTTATCGATCATGGCCGGATCCGCCTTCGGATAATCGCAGAGGTGGATGCTCTCCGGAGCGTTCGGATCGACGCTCACGACGAGGTTCTGGTAGATCTCCTCCGTCATGAACGGGATCATCGGGGCAGCCAGCTTGCAGAGCGTCACCAGGGAGGTGTACAGCGTCATGTAAGCGTTTACCTTATCCTGCTCCATGCCCTTGGCCCAGAAACGGCTGCGGCAGCGGCGGACATACCAGTTGGAGAGGTCGTCCACGAAGGCCTGCAGAGCCTTTCCGGATTCCGGGATCTTATAGGAAGCCATGTCCGCGTCGACCTCCGCGATCGTGGAGTTGAGGCGGGACAGGATCCATTTGTCAATGACCGGGAGCTTGTCATACTCGAGAGCATGCTCAAGCGGATTGAATTCGTCGATATTTGCGTACAGTACGTAGAACGCATAGGTGTTCCACAGAGTGCCGAGGAACTTTCTCTGGCCTTCCTGGACCGCCTTGCCGTAGAAACGGCTCGGGAGCCACGGAGCGGAGTTCACGATGAAGTACCAGCGGATCGCGTCCGCGCCGTACTCGGCGAGCGCCTTCATCGGGTCGACCGCGTTGCCCTTGGATTTGGACATCTTCTGGCCGTTCTCATCCTGCACAAGACCCAGGACGATGACATTTTCGAAGCAGGGCTTGTTGAAAATGAGCGTCGAGATCGCGTGCAGCGAGTAGAACCAGCCGCGGGTCTGGTCGACCGCCTCGGAGATGAAGCTGGCCGGGAACTGAGCCTTGAAGAGATCCTGATTCTCGAACGGATAGTGATGCTGCGCAAACGGCATCGCGCCCGAATCGAACCAGCAGTCGATGACTTCCGGCACACGGTGCATCTTGCCGCCGCAGCACGGGCATTTAAGCTCGACGCGGTCGATAAACGGCTTGTGGAGCTCGATATCGTCCGGGCAGTTGTCCGACATGGCCTTCAGCTCTTCCTTGGAGCCGATCGCATGCTGCTTGCCGCAGTCGTCGCAGATCCAGACGGGGAGCGGTGTGCCCCAGTAGCGGTTGCGGGAGAGCGCCCAGTCCTGGATGTTCTCCAGCCAGTCGCCGAAGCGGCCTTCGCCGATCGTCTTCGGGATCCAGTTGATCTTTTTATTGTTGCGGACGAGGTCATCCTTGACGGCCGTCATGCGGATGAACCAGGACTCGCGTGCATAGTAAATAAGAGGCGTGCCGCAGCGCCAGCAGTGCGGGTAATCATGCTCGAACTTCGGAGCTGCTGCGAGGAGTCCGCGGGCCTTGAGGTCCTTTAAGACTTCCGGATCGCAGCTTACGGCGCCTTCCTTGACTTCCTTCTCGGTCGGCTTGCAGCGATAGCCCGCAAACGGAGTCTCCGCCGTCATGCGGCCCTGCTCGTCGACGAACTTGATGAGCGGCAGGTCGTAATTGCGGCCGATGCGGGAGTCGTCCTCACCGAAGGCCGGAGCGATATGAACGATGCCGGTACCGTCGGTCATGGTGACATACTCATCGGTTGTTACGAAGAATGCCTTCTTGCCCTGCTTGTCGGCGACATCCTGGGCGCACTGATAAAGGGCCTCGTACTCTCTGCCCTCAAGATCCTTGCCGGTGCAGCGCTCGAGGATCTCTGCATTTTCTCCGATGACCTTCTCGACAAGCGCCTCAGCCATCACATACGTATACTCGCCGTCCTTCACCTTCACGTAGGTCTCGTGCGGGTTTACGCAGAGCGCCGTGTTGGACGGAAGGGTCCAGGGCGTGGTCGTCCATGCAAGATAGTAGAAATCGCCGTCCTTGGCCTTGAAGCGGACGATCGCGGACTTCTCCTTCAGGGTCTTGTAGCCCTGAGCGACCTCGTGGCTCGAAAGCGGGGTGCCGCAGGACGGGCAGTACGGAACGACCTTATAGCCCTTGTAGAGGAGGCCTCTGTCGAAGATCTGCTTCAGAGCCCACCACTCGGACTCGATGAAATTGTCGTGATACGTGACATAGGGGTGATCCATGTCGGCCCAGAAGCCGACGATGTCGGAGAACTCTCTCCACATGCCTTCATATTTCCAGACGGATTCCTTGCATTTTGCAATGAAGGGCTCGACGCCGTAGGCCTCGATCGCCTCCTTGCCCTCGATGCCGATCTCCTTCTCGACCTCGATCTCAACCGGAAGTCCGTGGGTGTCCCAGCCGGCCTTTCTGGGCACAAGCTCGCCCTTCATGGCGTGATAGCGCGGGATCATATCCTTGATAACGCGGGTCAGAACGTGCCCGATGTGGGGCTTGCCGTTCGCGGTGGGCGGTCCGTCGTAGAACATGTACGTCGGGCAGTCCTTCCTCTGGTCGATGCTCTTCTGGAAGATGTCCTTGTCCTTCCAGAACATCGCAACCCTTTTCTCTCTGTCGACAAAATTCAGGTCTGTGTCTACTTTCTTATACATTGTCTTTCTTGGCTCCTTTTCTCGTCAGGTAATGCCTTCTATCAATCCGCTGCGCACATGCGCACAAAACGGTTTGAATAGTATACGCTTAAAACCCCGCTCTTGTCAAGAAAAGAGCGGGGTTCAATTCAAAAGTAGTAATTTGTTCCAATCCGGACCCATCCTCCGCCGTCATAACTGCGGAAATTGATATATCCGTGATTGCGGATGCCTCCGTTCAGGCAGTCGTTGACGGCCGCTTTCACGAATTCGGCGACATTGCCGCCAAGCCGCCACTCCCACACAGAGCTGGGTGATATCTCCGGCGAATAGCAGAACTGGCCGGGCGCCGTCAGCTGGTCCAGAGCCCCTGTTCCGTGACCGCCGTAATTCATATCCGCCCGGTTCATGACACTGGAAATGACCGCCAGCGCACCCTCGTAGGAGGTGTCATCCTCCTGGGCGACCAGCGCCCAGATGAGTTCCAGCTCGCCGGCGCCGTAGCCCGACTCGTCGATGCGGGCGGCCGGGTTTTCCGGCTCCTCCGGCTCTTCCGGCAGCGGTGCCGGGTCAAACCTCGTGAGATCGTAGAGCCCGATCAGCATTTTAAGCCGCTCCGTATACTCCGTCGGCTCTCCGTTGCTCCCAAGCGCCGTCACCAGCACTTTCTCAGCGTCCAGCTCCCGCGCAAGCTCCGGGTGCACCCCGACCATGAACGCGGCATAGTCCATGAGGCAGGCGTTGACGCTCTCGTAGACGCGGATCTCCGTCTCCTCACCGTAGATATTCCGAATCGCGCTCGTCCCGGACCAGTTGCTGGCCCAGAGGCCCGTCAGGAAGTCAACCGGAATCCCCAGCACATTGTTGTCGGAGGGCAGGATCCCTCCGTATGCGGGAAATGAAAGCCACTCCGTCTCCTCCACGACCTGGGCGATGACCACGGATTTCAGATACCCGTAGCGGTTCCACTCCGCGTCCGCGGCGGTCGCGATGAACTGTATGATCTCCTCCTGGGCCGCCAGGTCCCCGGAAAGGGCCGCTTCGCTTAAATTCTTCACGGCCACGGCCTTGAGCTCGTAGGCATAGTTGTCCGATGAGCCGACCGCAACCGATGAGACGGCCGCCGCGCTGCCTGCCGGCACTGCATTTTCCTCCGCCGGCGCTTTCGCCCCTTCCGCGCCATCTTCTGCCGGCGCTGCCGCAGCTTCCGGGCTCCCTTCCGCCGGGCTCTCACCGGATACATCCTGCGTAGTTGTCAGCGTGTAGGAGACCGCCTTGTTGTTCTCCGGCGCGACGATCACGATTCCCTCCGGGACCGTCCCGTTGACGGTCGTTATCTTCGCGAAGGAGGTGATCTCATCGCCCGTCCGGAGCCATTTTCCGTCCACAAAGCCGCGAAGTTCATTTGACTCGATATAGACGCGCTCCTTGCCTGCCCCGTAGAGGATGTAACAGAAATCCCCCGGATGCAGGATCCCGACGATCCGGCTCTTTTTGTCTGCCCGCTCGCGCACATTCAAAAATGAAGGCGCATCCACCATCGCATAAACCTTCTCGACCCGGGTATAGCCGGACAGGAGATTATCGTCCGCCCGTACCGGCCGCGCCGCAAGCGGGAGCAGAGCACATGAAGCGGTCAGGAGAACGATCGGCAGTTTTTTCTTCATCCGTCTTCCCCCCGTTCCTTTTTCCGCCTCTTCGCCTTGAGGAAGGACTGCTTTTTCAGGATCTTCTCCACATCGGTCTCATCGATCAGTCTCGTCGTCTTGATCCCGAAGAAGTTTCCGTCCGCTGCCCGGCGGACACGCGCCTTGCTCTTCACAAAGCCGTGCTTCGGACACTTGCAGATCGTGTAATAGTTCTTACCCGAGTCCGAGAACCACGGGATCTCCCGCCGCACGTAGTCGCCGCAGGCAAAGCAGCGCACCTGTCGGATCATCCGATCGGCCATCACGGCCTCCTTGCTCGGGAACTCTCTGGAAATGAACTTCTCGTACGTCTCGTACCTGACCCTGATCTCCTCCTCGCGGGATTTCGGCGTCTCATAACAGTCGATCGAGAAATTCTTCAAAATGACATCGTCCGGGATCTTCTGCAGGACCCTGGCCGTGTAAACCGCATCGTCGAGCGCCTGATGGAACTCTCCGTTGTCCTCGATCTTCAGGTAATCGACCACATAGGACAGCGCCCGCCGCTCCTTCCGCGTCTCATAGGCGATCGCGAAGAGCTTCTGGACATCCTCATAGAAGACCGGGCCCTTGATAAATCCCTCCTGCTTATAATAGGAAAGATTCCGCTGAAGCTCTGTCAGGTCCAGCGTGCCGAAGGTGCAGAAACGGTAGTCCTCCCCGCACCATCTGAAAAATGCGCGCACGACCTCAGGGAAGGGTCTCCCTTCCTTCTTGAGCTCCTCGAAGGACACCGCGATCACCTCCTTGGTCCGGAAATGAAGCCTGTGGTAAACCGCCGGCCTCACCAGTCCGTGAAATGTATCCGTGATTTCCTTCCTGCTGTTCAGTTTTACCGCCCCGATCTCGATGATCTCAAACGGAAGCCGTCTGATCTCTCTCTCCTTGCCGTAGGGGCACTGGTTCCATTCAAGGTCCAGGACAATATAGTTCATCGTTCATCCTCATGCTTCCTGTTGTCCCAGGCTGTCAAAGTGTGTCGGATCTCTTTTATTTTTCCGTAAATTCCCGCAGGTTCTCTCTGAAAACCTCCCAGAGCCGCGCCCTGTTGCCCTCACCCGAAAAGCTGTTGTGGGGGCTTATTAAGACATTCTCCATATCCCAGAGCGGGGAAGTCTCCGAAAGCGGCTCCTCCTCAAAGACATCGAGCACGGCTCCCATGAGCTTCCCGCTCCGAAGCGCCCTGATGAGGGCCTCCGTGTCGACGACCGCACCGCGGGAGATATTCACAAACACCGCGCCGTCTTTCATGGCCGAAAACCGCCCATCGTCAAAGAAATGAACCGTCTCCGGAAGGAGCGGCAGCGTGCAGATAATGATATCGCTTGCCGCAAGCGCCTTCTCGGTCTCCTCCACCGGAAGGACCTCCCTGCAGTAAGGCCGCTCTCCCGGCACCGCATCGACACCCCGCACGCACATGTCAAACGTGGCAAGGCGCTTTGCGCACTCGATCCCGACGCTTCCGCAGCCGAAAACGGCGGCATTTCTCCCGCCAAGCTCCGGGAGATCCCGCATTTTCACCCACTCATGATTTTTTTGATTATTATGAAATAAAATCGTCCGTTTGTAAAGTGCAAGAACACCTGCGAGCGCAAATTCCGCCATCGGGACGCTGTAAACGCCCCGCGCATTTCTGACCGCGATCCCGCGGGATACCGCATATTCCATCGGAACCCGGTCGAAACCCGCGGCCGTCAGCTGGATGAAGCGGAGGCTCGTAAAAGCCTCGATCGGGTGATGCAGGAAGATTCCGTTCCCGATGACCCCCTCGATCGTCCTCGGGTCCGCCGGGAGCTCATCCTTCTCCTGCTGCATGAAGACGACCTCATGCCCCATCGCCTCGATTTCCGGGATGTGTTCCTTTGCGCCGCCAAAGGCGCCGGTAATGAGCAGTTTCATAGACACCTCACTTGGTTTTCATGCTCCGCTTCGCTTCCCGGATAACGCTTTTCACATCGCCCCGGGCAAAGAGCCGGTAGATCGGCAGAAACGGGTAGGCCCACTTGTGCCGGTAGAAAAATGCATATTTCTCCTCATATCGCCAGCCCTGCGGATAGATGCGCTCGCGAATATAGCGAAGGCGGGTCCATATGGATATGTGCTCTTCATTTCCCAGCCTGACCAGCGTATTGTGCATGGTGTTCTCAACGGTTCCGTACGCGCCGGAGCCGAGAAGATAGTCGATCATCTTCTTCTGCTCCTTGGAAAACGCCTTCCGGTAGATGTTGTCAGCACTGCCAAACACAGCATCCGCGGTCTCCCTGAGCCGGCGTTCATAATCCGTAAGCTCCAGTTTCCGAAGCTCCTCCGCAATATAAGCCTCATCCATATCAGGATATTTTCTCCGCAGTGCAAAGATATCCGTGAGCACTTTAAGGCCCGTTCCGCCGTCCCTGAAGTGCTTGAACGAATGCGTGATGTTAAAGATATACTCGTCCTCGCGGGAGAAATGAAACCCGTACGCATTCCCCTCATCCTTCACGAGTCTTTCCTTCACATTTTCGTAGTAGGCATCGAAAACCGGGATCACTTCCGTGTTGAAGAGCTGCCGGTGCATCTCGAAATTATACATCGGTTTCTTATGGTAGACATCATGGTTGCTCTCCCCGAAGAGCTCGGCGCTGTAACCCATCGACTCCATGATGCCTTTCACATCATCCCCGCGGGTCTCGTCCACCAGAACATCGCAGTCTGCCATCTCGCGAAGTCCCGGGACCGGATAGGCCTCCGCCGTATCGATTCCCTTAATCGGGCAGTACCAGATTCCGGCCTCCTCGAGCGCGGCCAGGACCTTCTTGAGTTCCTTCCGCTTGAAGACCAGTCCGCGGACAGCCGCGTAGGAGATCGACTCCCACTTCTCCGCCTCATTCGCCGGCAGTGCCCCGAACGCTTCCGTGCGTGTAAATGCGTGGGCCGCCAGAGCAGCCATGACGTGCATCCGGGCGAGCTGCAGGACCGCCTGCATGTCCATCTCCCGGATGTATTTTTCATCCGGCTTTGCACCGCATAGAGCGCAGGCAATTAAGTAAATAAAATCCCTCGCCGCCTTTTTATCCGGCTCAAAAGCCGCGTTTTTCTCATTCTTCCTCACTCTTCTGCTTCCTTCCGCGTCACATCAATAATCTCACCGTCCGGCAGCCGCATATAGCCCCTGCCGCTCATCGCCCAGTAATCCGTGCCTTCCACCTCGAACCGGAAGGCCCGCTCGACCGAATCGAGGATGCGGTTTCCGCCGTTGTCTCCCCACCGGACCATGCTGACATTTGCGTAAAATACGCCCCTGTGCATATAAGATAAGGGCACCCGCACCGTGAGCGCATACTCGCCCGCCTCCGGGAAATCGACCGCCGGCGCCCAGCAGGACCCGATCGGAACCGCCGTGTCATTCACCAGCGTGATCCGGAAGGCAGAGCCTTCAACCTTTCTCAAAGCCCTGAGGGAAATGCAGAGCTTCATATCATCCCCGGTCTTGTAGACGGGGGACATTTTGTCCATGATCGAAAGGTGCGTGAGTGCGATCCCCGCGTCAAGCCCCTTGTCGGAGAAAGACCGCTTCGTGAGGTCGATCTCCACCGGGTTCTCCTCAAGCCCCAGGTTCATGTAGAGCGCGATCGCCTCCTCGACGTCCCCGTCATAGATGACCTGGCCCTGGTCCAGCACAATGCAGCGCGCGCACAGCTGCCGGATCGTCGTCATGTTGTGGCTCACGTAGAGGACCGTCTTGCCCTCCTCGTCCGCGGCCTGCTGCATCCGGTTCAGGCACTTCCGCTGGAAGGCCATGTCGCCGACCGCCAGCACCTCGTCCATGATCATGATCTCTGAGTTTAAATGGGCCGCCACCGCAAATGCGAGCCGCACGAACATGCCCGACGAGTACCGCTTCACCGGAGTGTCGATGAACTCTCCCACTTCGGAAAATGCAATGATCTCCTCCATCCGCTCGTCGATCTCCGCCCGGCTCATACCGAGGATCGCCCCGTTCATGTAGATGTTCTCTCTTCCGGTCAGCTCCCGGTGAAAGCCCGTGCCGACCTCAAGCAGCGAGGAGACGCGCCCCCAGATGTCGATCTCCCCCTCCGTGGGGGCCGTGACCCTGGCGAGGATCTTGAGCAGTGTCGATTTGCCGGCGCCGTTCGCGCCGATGATCCCGACCCGCTCGCCCTGCCGGATCGTGAGGTCAATCCCCCGGAGCGCCCAGAATTTCTGGCCGTAGAGCCGCGTGTCCGTTCCGATCCGCATGTTCGGGTCCTCCCTGCCGCGCTTCTTCGCCCACCAGGACTGAAGCTCCCGCTGCAGGGTCGTTCCGCCGATCACACCCAGCGTATATTGTTTTTTGACACCCTGCATGCTGATGGCAAGGTTGTTATTGTCCATTCTTTCTCCTTATTATAACGATTCAGCAGCCCAATTCGCAGCCGCTTCGCGGCTTGCTCATTGAGCGAACAGAGGCGCTTCGCGCCTTGTCCGCCCCATGAAAACGCATGTCTTTCGTCCGAAATGCAAGCACTTCGTCCTCAATCATGCATTTTCATGGGGTGCTGATTTATACAACGTCCATAAAATTCCTCTCCACCCTGTTGAAGAGAATGACCCCCGCAAAAAAGACCGCCGCCGTAAAGACAAGCGAGCAGGCAGCCGAAACCGCACTCAGAGAACCTGTTCCGAGCACCGCCCAGCGGAAAAGCTCCACCGGCATAGTCACCGGGTTCAGCGTGATGATGCTCCTCAAAGTGCCCGAGAGCGTGCTCAAGGGGTAGACGACAGGCGTCCCGTACATCCAGAGGGACATCCCGAAGCCCACGAGGACCGAGAGATCCCGGTATTTCACCGTAAGGCTCGATAAGATGATGCCGCAGCCCATGGCCATGATCCCCAGCCAGGCAAGGATCACCGGCACGAGGAGGAGCCTTAAGAGGTGGGGCATCATCGTTCCCGTCACATAGTAGAAAATGAGAAGCCCCGCCACCAGTATCATCTGGATCAGAAACCTGATTGCCGACGAGAGAACATTCGAGATCGGAATCGTAAGACGCGGGAAATACACCTTGCCGAACAGCCCCGCATTGCCCGTGAAGGTGGAGGCATTTCCGTTCAGACAGGCCGCAAAAAATCCCCAGATCGCATTGCCCGAAAGGTAGAAGAGCAGCTGCGGGATCCCGTCCGTGCCAAGCTTTGCGATATTCCCGAACACGAGAAGGTGCATCGCGGACGTCATGAGCGGGTTGATAAAGAGCCACATCGGCCCCAGGATCGTCTGCTTGTAGGCCACCTTGAAGCTTCTTCCGGTGAACAGCCCGATCAGCTCGCGGTACTGCCAGACCTCGTCAAGCTTTAAGTCCGTCAGCTTATGCCGCGATGAGATATGTGTATGTTTGCTGTACAGTGCGCCTTTTGCCACGCTCACTCCTCCGTATCAACCCGCTGCCTCGCAACAAGCTCCGCGAAGAAGCCCTTCTTCGCGATCAGTTCCTCATAAGTCCCGTCCTCGACGATGTGCCCGCTGTCGATCACGATGATCCGGTCACAGTGCCTGATCGTCGAGAGCCTGTGGGCGATGACGATGCGGGTGCATTTCATTTTATCAAGTGCCTCGGACACCTGCTTCTGAGTGATATTGTCGAGGGCGCTTGTCGCCTCATCGAGGAGCAGGAGCTTCGGCTTCGGAGCCACCGCCCGCGCGATCATCAGGCGCTGGCGCTGGCCGCCGGAGAAGCCGCCTCCGCCGTCCTGAACCATCGTGTGCATGCCCATCGGCATCCGCCGAATGTCCTCTGCGATGCCCGCGATCTCCGCGGCCTCCCAGGCCTCATCCAAGGTGAGCGTCGGCGCGGAGATGGCGATATTTTCGAAAATGCTCCCGCTGAAAAGCATGCCGTCCTGCATGACCGTCCCGATGAGCCGCCGCACCGACCGCATGTCGAGCGCCCGCGTATCCTTTCGGTCGTAGAATATGGCGCCCTTCTCCGGCTTCTCAAAGCCGAGAAGCAGCCTCATCAGCGTCGATTTGCCGCAGCCGGTCTTTCCGACGACGGCCACATACTGCCTGGCCGGGATCGAGAGCGAAAAATCATCAAAGATCGCCGTTCCGTCCTTCGTATAGCGGAAGGTCACATGGGCGAGCTCGACCGCACCCGTGATGCCGGTCAGGGTCTCCTTGTCCTCCTGCGTCTCGGGTTCCGCCTCCATGAGCGGCATGATGATTTCAAGGCTCGGCCTGATCGCCGCCGCGGTGAGAGCCACCTCGGCAAGCGCCGCAAATGCGCCTGAAATATACGCATACGCCGAATTAAACGCATAGTAATCCGCCACGGACACGCGGCTCTTCACCGCTATGTAGTACATCACGATCGTCCCGACCGCGGAGATCGCCGTCGTGAACACCGAGTTCAGCCGGATGAACAGCGGTTTGCTGTAGGTCAGCGCGGCCTCCTTTGCGTAGAGATCACTCCATTTCGCGAAAGCCCTGTTCTCCGCACCCGAAAGGCGGATCTTCTGGATCCCGTTCAACAGGGAAAATGTAAGGCCCTTCTCCTTGGCTGCAAGCGTCATATTTTCCTTGTTGATGCCCACCTGCATGAGGCTCGAGATCAGGCTGATGCTGATCGTCGCGACCGTCACGATGAGTGACGGCACGACAAGGCTCCTCGCATACTTAAAGATCTGGGTAAGGTAAACCAGCGAAAAGATGCTCGTAACGCCCGTCGAGAGAAATGTATTTGCCAGCGCCTGGCAGAGCGAATTCATATACTTCAGATACTCGTTCAGCTCGCCGGAACTGTATTTTTTGAAAAATCCCGCCGGAAGCAGAAGCACCCGCATCATCGAGGCCGCCTCCGTACTCAAGCTCAGCTTCATGCTGATCCTCGAAAGGAGGAGCGAGCGAATGATGGAGAGCAGCAGGCTCCCGATTGAGGCGCAGAAAAGAAAGCTCAGCACCGCAAAGAGAAGCTGCCGGCTCTCGGACTCCACGACCTGCCCCATGAGGATCCGGTTCAGCTTAGGCACCAGCATACCCGTGAGGGTGATCGCGAGGGCCGCCAACCCGAAGGAGGCAAGGTCCCACAGGCTTAAGGTCCCGAACATAAAGGTAACAAGGTCCTTCAGCGTAAGCTTCCTTCCCGGCAGGGGCTTGTAGAAGCAGTAGGCCTCCTCGCCGATCCTCTTCTCCTCCGCCTTCGTGACCCGGACTCTCTTCCCGGTTTTCGGGTCCGAGTAGACATAGCCCCCGAACGGTCCCGGCAGGAGCGTTATGACCGCCCCGTCTTCCTTCCTGGCAGCGATCATGACGCCCATGGCGTCATTGTGCCAGTCCTCCTTCAGGATGACCTCCCGGTACATGATGCCCGACGAGGAGAGCAGGTAATCCAGCCGTTCCTCCAGGGTTTTGATTTTTGGGGGAACCGTCTTCTCCTTGATGCGAAAATATTTAAGAAGCTGCGCGATCGCATCGCTCAGGTCTGCATTTTCATCGAAGACGCTCGCGACTCTGCCGCCCGTGATGGAGCGCGCGATATTTTCAAAGGAATCCTGCATGAGCTGCCGCTCACGCCTCTTTCGATATTCTATCTGTTCATCAAACCAACCCATGACGCGCCCCCTTACTCATTTGTGACCAGCCTTGTATAGGCGCCGCCCAGTGCATAGAGCTCCTCATGGGTGCCGCGCTCGACGACCTTGCCGTGGTCCATCACGATGATCTCATCGCAGTCCCGGATCGTCGAGAGCCTGTGGGCGATGATGATGCAGGTGATGCCGCGGGCGGCGATCGCGTTTACGACCTTGTACTCGGTCTTTGCGTCCAGCGCCGAAGTCGCCTCATCGAGAATGCAGATCGTCGGATCCTGTGCCAGGGCCCTCGCGATCTCAAGCCTCTGGCGCTGGCCGCCGGAGAAATCCTTGCCGCCCTCACGCACCATGTGGCCGTAGCTGCCGTCGCGCTGCACGATGTCCTCATGGATGCCCGCGTCGCGCGCCGCCATGATCACCTCGAAATCCTCGATCGAGTTGTCCCACATCCTGATATTGGCCGCAACCGTGTCCTCGAACAGCGTGATATCCTGGTCGATAACCGAGACCGAGCCCGTGAACACGTTCCGGTCGATCTTAAGGATCGGCACCCCGTCATAGAGGATCTCGCCGCTCCAGGGCTGATAGAGCCCGGAGAGAAGCTTTGCGAGCGTCGATTTTCCGCACCCGGACCGGCCGACAAATGCGACCTTCTGGCCCGGCTTCACCGTCATATTGAAATGCTCAATGAGCGGTTCGCCAAGGCGCGAGTAACCAAACGAGACATCCTTCATCTCGATTGCCCCGGTGAGCTTCCTATATTCATCCGCCTTCTCCCTCGGAATGAACGCGTCATCCGTCCTGTAGCTCATCACGTCCTCCACCCGCTCCATCTGGGTCGTCATCTCCTGGATGGACTGGCCCGCCGCGATCAGCGACCCGGCCGGCGCCATAAAGGACGAGAGAAACCCCTGGAAGGCCATCACCATGCCGACGGTAAACCGTCCGTCGAGCACGAGCAGGACGCCCAGCCCCAGAACCGCAAGGTTCGCGGTCTGGGAAATCAGTGTCGGAACCATTCCGAGGTACATATTGAGGCGGGCAAACTTCGCCTGCTGCCGGTTTACGCTGGCCTGGAAGCCGGCCCAGCGTCCAAAATAGCCCTTTTCGGCCCCGCTCGACTTGATCGTCTCGATCATCCGGATGCCCGAGGCCGCCGTCGCGGACAGCTTCGCCATGTCGCGCATCTCGACACGGGTGATGTTGACCCTCTTGTCGGAGATGATCTTCGACACCGCCATATTGATGAGGATCGCCCCTACGCCGATGGCGGTGAGCAGAACGCTGTAGCGCAGCATCACGACGAGATAGAACACCATCATGAGCGCGTTCAGGATGAGCGGCGCAAATGTGTTGACCAGAGTCCCCGCAATCGAGGCGTTCGCCGCCTGCCGGTCCGCGATATCCGCCGTAAGCCGCTGGTCGAAGAACTGCATCGGGAGCCTCAGTACCTTGTAGAGGTAGGAAGTGCTTCCGATTGCGGCCATTTTTCCCTGGATCCGCACGCTGTAGATCGCCGCGATCCACATGACGATGATATTCACCGCTGAAAATGCAGCCATCGCCCCCGTAAACGGCAGCAGCCACTCCGGATTCTTCCCCGTGAGCAGCCGGTCGAGGAAGATCCGGCTGAACACCGGGCTCATGAGCCCCATCATCGAGGAGATCGTGGTCGTGAGCACGACGAAGATGATCGCCGTCCGCGTCCCCTTAAGTTTCTCCCTCGCATAGGAAAATGCAGACCGCCTCTCTCCCTCAGGTTCAAACCCTTCTTCCGGCTCAAATGTCAGGCAGATGCCCGTGAATTCCCGGTCGAATTCCTCCCACGGCACCTCGACCCGGCCTCTCGCCGGGTCATTGATGACCGCCTTCTTTCCCTTAAAACCGCACAGGACCACAAAGTGATTAAATCCCCAGTGCAAAATGCACGGGAACGGTCCCTCCTCAAGCAGTGCTTCCGGCTCCAGCCGCCAGCCCTGGGCCTTCATCCCGTAGCTTCTCGCGGCGATGAGGATATTTTTCGCCGAGGACCCGTCGCGGGAGACGCCGCAGTCGACTCTTGTCTGCTCGAGCGGGATCCATTTTCTATAGTAGTGCATGATCATCGCGAGCGATGCCGCCCCGCACTCGAGCGCCTCGAGCTGCATGACGACCGGCACGTTCGCGACCCCTTTTGTGATCGGCTGCGGGATCCTGTTCTTATTTCCCATAAGTCCTCCCGTCAGTTAAAGAGCAGCGCGGCCGGCGAGATCTTCTCCGTCACGATGGTTCCGGTGTACACACCGTCGTCAGGCGTCTCATCGAGCGGGATCCGGTAGACAATGTCCCCGTAGGCAAGGTCGCCCGCCAGGACCCAGTAGACGTTGGTCTCCTCGGAGACCGTCTCCGGCACGAGCGTCTCCGGCTTCATCTCATAGGCTGTCCCTTTGACCGAGACCGTGGGGTTGTGGATGACAGCCTCGAGTGCCTCCTGGGGCACGAGACAGAAGCTCTCTCCCGCCTCGGAGACCACGGCGGCGCTTACCGTCGAGTCGATGGTCCCCCATAAGCCCCAGCACAGGGCGCCCGCAAGAAATGCGATCACCGCCGCGAGCACGATCCACACCCCCGGGGAGGTGACCTCGAGGTAGTCGTTCAGCGCTTCCGGCGATTCGATTGCTTTTAAGTTTTTCTCTCGAAAGAGGCTTCCTTTCTTTTCTTCCACGGTGACCTCCGAATCTTTCTTATGGATTTCCAGTAACACTAAAAGCCCCGGGGCGGTTTTCACCGGGCGGGGAGTTAAAAAGCATAATAATCTAGGTTAATTAAATAGCAGAGTTGAGGGATTGTCAAGGGCTTACGTCCGGGCGGACGGCGGGACGGTTCTCGGAAAATCGTATCAAATATCGCAGCCCAAAAAAATTTTCTATTTTCTTCATTTTACCCGTCTGAGGGAAACTTTTTTCATTTTTTCGGTGTTATAATGGGCTCCGTTAACCCCCGGAGAGTTCCTCTCCGGGTTCCGCAAGGAGGACCGCCTCGTCCCGATCGTCACGCTGGTGCTCTTCCTCAAGGATACGGAGTGGGACGGCCCGACGCATCTGCGGGAGATGTTTGACGATACGGAGGCGCAGCTCCTTTCATTTGTCCCGGATTACAGGATCAACCTGCTGGCTCCTAACCGGATACCGAAGGAGGATTTTGGTAAGTTCCGGACAGATGTCGGGCCGCTGCTCGAGTATATTAAAAACCAGAAAGACAAAGAGAAGCTGGACAAGATCATGCACGAGAACGACCGTTTCAGGAGTGTGGACTCCGAGACGGCCAGCCTCATCAACACGATCACCGGTTCCAGACTCAAATTTGACACCAGGGAGGAAAAAGTAGATATGTGCAAAGCGATTGACGACATGAGAAAGGAATCGAAAGAGGAGGGACGCTCGGAAGGACGTGTGGAAGGCATTGAATCCACCCGCCTCGAGAGCATCCGAAATGTTATGGGCGGTTTGAAGTATACCGCCCAGCAGGCGATGGAGCTACTGCGGATTCCTGTTGCTGACCAGCCAAAGTACCTGGCGAAGCTTTAATTTTCTCCGAAAGGTCTATTTGCAAAATTGACCTTCACCTGTCAAGGATAACGGTGATTGACTCTTGAACGCATTCATGCTATCATTATATCGAGCGTGAACAAAAGGAGAACTTCATGTTCAATATTGAGTTCTATGCAAACGCAGATGGTGTCTCGGAACTATGGGATTTTCTTGATAATTTGCAGAAAAAGGCTCTGACAAGTAAAGATGCTCGGATTCAGCACAAACAAATCTCTCAGTATATACAGTTGCTTGAGGATCACGGTACTCGCTTAGGCGAAAATATCACCAAGCATCTGGAGGAAGATATTTGGGAGCTGCGCCCGGGTAATAACAGGATATTATTTTTCTACCACGCGGCTGATACTTATGTCCTTCTGCATTTGTTCCGCAAGAAAACGCAGAAGACACCTCGTCGCGAATTACAAAAAGCAAAAGCCGAACGTGACGATTGGCTTTCCAGAAAGGGGTGAACCGTTATGCCAAACTGGTCCGACTACAAAAATCATATCAGAAAAACCAATTCTGACCTTGCCAAAGACCTCGATGAGGTCGAGGCAATCTCCCAGATTGTTGGAACTATGATCGAACGGCGTCATGATCTCAAACTCTCCCAGCGCGATCTTGCAGAACTCTGCGGTCTTCCGCATTCTTCTGTCGCTCGAATTGAATCAGGAAAATGCACACCTAACCTCAGCACACTCTTGAAAATCTTTCAAAAGCTCGGACTTAGACTGATAGCAGAGCCCACATTAAAAGGAGCTGTTCACGATTAAGAAGCTTCAGTTTTCTTAATTACTCAGCCTTACCAGGCCGTCTTCTTCTCCAAAGCCTTACTCCCCGTGCCACGGCAGCGTACAAAAGCCACCCCAGCACCACACCAATCGTATTCGTCACAATATCGTCCAGCTCGAAAAGCCCCCTCTTAAGCACCAGCTGCGCTCCCTCGATCATCAGGGAAAATGCAAACCCCAGCAGCACCGTCGCAAGCGCCCGCCCTCTCCCGGGCAGCAGCTCCGGCAGGAGCAGCCCGAAGGGCAAGAAGAGAACTATGTTCTCGATGGTGGTGAGCCAGCTGTCGCCCCTTCCGGCCAGAATGTCCCGGAAGGACCAGAAGAGATCCAGATTGTACGAGGCTGTCGTCCCGCTGCTGCGGGAGAGCACCGTCGAGGTCAGAACCGTAATCAGATAGAAGAAAAAGATATCCGCAAGGATCCTCTTCGGCCGGCTTATATGTCTTTTCCCAAGCTGCCGGAGCAGCAGTGCAAAGGCCGCCGTCGATATATAGTCAAACAGCAGCCAGGCGCGGCCGACCCTGAAATAGTAGCGGCACATTGCACGGATGACCCCTATAATGATTTTCATTGGTTAGCTCCTGCTTTAGAAATCCATCGCCATCTTCGCCGACGTCTCCTCGTCAAGCTCCGTCACCTGTGTCTCCATGACCCGGTATTTAAGACGGAGGGTCTGTGAGTCGTCACGATGCAGGTCTTATTCGGGTGATTTTTGATGATGTTGCGGAGAACATTCCGCTCCGTCGTGACGTCAAGCGCGCTCGTCGCCTCATCGAGCAGCAGGATCGGTGCATCCCGGAGGATTGCCCGCGCAATTGCCACACGCTGTCCCTGGCCCTCCGAGAGGCCGCGCCCGCGCTCACCGACAGAGGCATTGATGCCGCCATCCATCTTCGCGACGAAATCCCAGGCACAGGCGGTCTTGAGAGCCTCGACGATCTCCTCGTCGGTGGCATCCTCTTTGACCATGCGCAGATTATCCGCGATCGTACCGGAAATGATCGTATTTCCCTGCGGCACATACGCAAACAAGTGCCTCGATTCCGCGTTCGCCTCCACGCTAGCGTTCTCACCGGCACTGACCAGCACCTTGCCGGCCTCCGGCCTGATGAGCCCCAGGATCAGCCGGATCATGGTTGTCTTTCCCTCACCGGACGGACCGACAAGCGCGACAATCTCTCCCGGCTTCGCACTGAAAGACATAACCTGCTTGCCCTCCACATAGGAGAAATTCACATCCTCCATCCTGACGGTAAAGCCCCGGTCGATATATTTGTCCATCTCAGAGCTCTCCGGCACATGGACCTCACGCGGCAGCTCGACCAGCTCCCGGATGCGATGCGCAGAGACCGAGCTGGACAGGAAGTTCGGGATGATGGCGACGACATTTTTGAAAGCTCCCGAGAGGGCTCCCCGCTGCTGCAGGAAAAGCGTCATCGTCCCGTAAGTGATCCGATGGTGCCAGAGCATGTACAGGCAGTAGAAAAATGCAAGCATCTGCACCAGCATCCCGAGAACCGACATGAAAATATTCGTAAAGATCGTGAACTTGTTGTAATCCAGCGAGACTTCCATGTACTCTTTGAGGCGGTCTTTCATTTTCTGACTGTACTGCCTCATGATCCCGAAGGATTTGATCGTGTCGATGTTGTAGAACGTCTCCACCTCAAAGCTCATCGTCCGGCTCACAACCTCCCGGGTCTTCTTTCCGTACTCCCGCTGCTTGCGGACCACGAACTTGGATGCCAGCAGCATAAACGGCGCACTCACGAACGCGATGAGCGCCATCACCGGGTCATAGTGCCACAGAACGATAAACGTGGCGACAAAATTGTAGACTGCAATGATGATCGTCGGGAGCCAGCTCACCGCATTGTTGCCCACCGCGGTGATATCACCGTTGAAACGGTTCAGGATATCTCCGTTCGGATACTTGCTGAGCGCCAGCCAGTCCGCGTCGATCACCTTGTCGAAGATGTCCGACTGAATGTCGTTGTATATCCTCGCTGAAATCTTGGCCGAGATGCGGCTGATAAGGCTCCCCGTGATCAGGGAAAATGCAGTGCTCCCAACCATCAGAAACGCCAGCAGCCAGAGTTTATCCGTCTGGTAACCCGTCACGATATCGATCAGGTACTTGCTAACAACCGCGCTGACAAGTCCCATGGTCGTGCTGAAAATGCCCAGCACCACGTAGAACACGATCGCCCACTTGTAGCGGGCGCTGTAAGTGAAGATCCATTTCCAGTCGTCCAGGATCTCGGAAAATGTTCCGTCCTGCACCTTCCCGACCAGCTCATTTAAAAATTCAGATTTGACGATCTTTTTCGGCTTTTTTTCCAAAATAACTGCCTCTCCTTCGCTTATGACTTCTCCCTCTTAACCGGCCCGAAAACCGCCTCTTTTACGAGCCTAACCGCCTCCTCATCCTTCCTTGCTGCCAGATGATAGACCGGAACGGTCGAAAGCACCCGGTCAAGAACTGCCATTCCGTTTCCGAGCACCGTCTTCTCCCAGACCGGCAGAAATGCATTCGGCGTAAACTCCCCGAGAGCCGCAAAGACCGGAAGGCGGGACAATTGATTGACCGGGGCCTGCGAGAGTACCACAATCGCTGCGCTCTCTGCGCATGCATTCACCCGGTAGGGGGATGATCCGGACCAGGGGGAGCCCCAGGCCATCGCTTTTCCATCCTTGAGCCGCAGAAACACTTTATCGCCATTCAGTATTTTTGCACCGGCGTACGTCTCCCAGAGCTCCGCCTGCGTCGTCTTGCCGGTGCCGGACGGTGCGGTAAAGATCACCGCCTTCCCCTCATATTCGACCGCCGAGGCGTGCAAGAGTA
>ONHA01000004.1 GCA_900317515.1 uncultured Eubacteriales bacterium | reverse complement strand
CTGTAACCTGATTATCCGCACATTTTCATCGGATCACCCGCATAACAACTGCATTCTCCGGAAATGTGCGGATAATAAAAAACTGCGGATAAAATGGGTCCCTTGGTGAATGGATGTCGTGGCTTGCACAGCTTTGTTTTGAATCCGACGGTCTTCATGAAGGCCTCGTAATCGTGCTGCCAGACCGGATGCCCGTCCGGGTCCCGGCTGACCACGACGCTCTTCATGTTGTCTGTCAGGATATACTGGGGGATCCCCATGAGATAAAAAGCATGGATCATTCCGATGAACAGGTTCTCCTGTTTTGCGTTGGGAAAGAATTCCACATACCTCTCGCCGCAGTGATGGCAAATCATGGCAAAGCAGGCGCACCGGTAACTGCTTCCATCCATACGGTTCGCCTCGATAAATCCCCAGTCCATCTGGTAGGATTCGCCGGGTCCCGTGCTGTAACGCCTGCCGCGGTTCCCCTGCGGATCCACCAGCATTCGTTTCGGCGGGATAAGGTCCTGATGGTTTTTGATATATACGCGGACCTGTGTCTGGCCGCCGGTATAACCGTGCTCCCGCAGCCGCTCAAAGCAGACAGCCGCGTTTGTTACATTCCTGCGCAGCAGGTCATCCAGGAAGCCCGTATAGCCGGTGAGGACTGTCACTTCCGCTTTCATGCCCGTACGGCCATGGGGCTTGATGATGAATCCGTCTTTCTTATAGCGGCGCAGCCGGCTCCGGGAGATCCCGGTGCGGCGTTCGAGCTCCGCAAGGTTTACTATTTTAATATCGAACTTGTCACCAAGTTCAATCTTCATTTGTTCAATGGCCTGTGTTAAAATAGCTTGTGGGTCATTGCTCTTATAGTCTTTGTTCATTGTCCTCCTTTTTCTGATGCGTTGGCTACCATCAGTTTAGGACAAAAAAGATATTTGGCAATGACCTTTTGGTTGTTTTAATCCGATGATTATTGGTTGATTTAGTCCGATGATAAATGGTCAAATAAGCCCGATGCTAACATCAGGATTTTTGTGTGGTAATTTAATTATACCTGATGTAATGGACGGTACCCTTTTTAGGCTTTTAAATTTGCGCAACTAATTATAACTTATCACGGCGGATACTGCCTTCCAAGGACACGAAACAGTTGCTCGTTAACTATCCTGACATCTAGTAGAACTTGATAGCGGTAGTTGTGAAGGCGAATATGACGTGCAAAGATTTTATTCCCAACCATATTATCGAAAAATGTCATATGCGGTCGGTGTCTATCGCTTTATGATGAAGAACAACGGTGATAACTTCCATGCTTTTGCGATCCAGGGTGATATGAAGCAGATCAAGACTAAAGGATTGGAAACCTAGATAGATGGCGGAACATAAGAGTATGGGTGCATTTCAGAGGGAGTTGGAGGGCAGAGGAATCAAACTCACGTCATCTAAAATTTGAAAGATTTTGATTATCGGCGGGTGTTGGACGATGGAGAGGAGCCGGCTGTTTGACTTGTATATGGCGGGCAAGGATTGGGGAAGTTCTGGCCTTCCTTCGAATCAGGAGGTTAAGTGTATCTCAGTTGGACTTGGGGTGGGCGTTGTAATAGTGAGTGCGAATTTGTCGTATTTGAAGTTGATTTATAAGCTAGAAAGTAAGAGCAGCAATTCGAGAAAATGTGCGAGATATAGGATGAAGAAGAAATGAGGGGTTTCCAATGCTGAGTTCTTTTTAGCTGGGATAACGTGGATTGGGCATAAAGGAAATCATAATTGACGTAGAGTGGTGTTAGCAATATAATAGAACAGATGTTTAGGACGTGACGAGTAAGCTACTACTTTAGGAAAGGGTTTTTTAAAGTGTGAAATAAATGAAAACACTATCAGCAAGAGTCTATATACTACTGCAGTATGCCTTTTCGGATAATAGGGACTTCCTAGTCTGAATATGAGGATTTTCCGTTTCCTTTTGGGCGAACTAATTGACAAAGCACAAACGAGAGGGGGAGAACTCTTCCTTACATGAGGTTAGACAATGAGCGCTATTTCTGAACTTGAGTATTATTGCAAGACCGACGATCCTGTTGGAGCCTTTTTACTCACTGGAGAATGGGGGTGTGGAAAAACACACCTTATTGAGAAAGAGCTTTCTGATAAGATAAAAGATATTGGCGTGATTATACGTATTTCATTGTTTGGGATTCCAACGACTGAAGAATTACATAAAGCTGTTAGACAGGCATGGATTCATGCGAAAGGTGGATTTTTAGACAAGGCATCTGGGTTGGGAAAATTCAAGGACTTTATGGAGAAGATTTCTTCCATAATTCCAAATGACACTGTTAAAGGCGCAGTTGAAGCTGCTCTTTCTTTTAATCTGTTTGATTTTATAAAGATTGAAAATAGCATTAATGGGAAAAAGGTCATTCTTGTTTTCGATGATCTTGAGCGTAGCAAACTCAGTATACAGGAAAAACTTGGGGCGATTAATGAATATTGTGAAAATCAGCACTTTAATGTTATTCTTGTTGCTGACGAAGAAAAGCTAACAATTGAGCCAGAATACAGAGACTTCAAAGAAAAAATTGTACAGAGAACAATCCATTATAAGCCGTGTCATAAAGAGGTTGTTCACAGCGTCATCAGTGATGTTAAAAAGGAGGATTACAAAAGCTTTTTGCTTCAGCAGGAGGATTATATTGCATCACTTTTTGCGGGGCAAGATATTGATGGAAATTCATTAGACAACCATGCAACTAGGCCATCAGGCGGGTACGAAAGACTTTTTGAGCAAGAGGGAATCGACGAAAAGAATAGAAGGAAAATGTTATTGAAATCAAGACCTCACAATATAAGAAGCTTAAAAAGTTCTATTCAGGACTTTGAACGAATATTCGACATAGTACAAGATAAGAAAGTCTCTGATAATCAGAAATGGCTTTTCTCCTTTATAGCATTTGAGCTGACTACAAGGGCAAACCTTGTCCATGAAAGTGAGCATTATGGCTCTTTTTTCAGTAATTATGATATAGCTACCCTTTATCCGGGGTTTTATGATTCTAGATATATGCCGAAAGCAGTAAAAATCTGGATAACAGACGGGATATGGGATAGTAAACAATTGGAGGATTATATTGATCAGTATTATCGTCCGAAAAAGGAGCTTACTCCTAAAGATCAAGTAAGAAATTGCAGAATTGATTATTTGGAAGAGGACATAGCTAAGCAAGGACTTAACGATATACTACAAGATGCATACGATGGACGGCTATCGCTCAATGAATATGTATTTTTTGTCATCAATTCCCATCTGTCACGATACTATGGTTTGCTTGATTTGCATATTGATTGGGAAAAGGTATATTTAGGAATTAACCAGAGCATCGAGATAAGTATCAGGAATGGCGAAAAGCGAGAATTAATGCAGGAGACAATTGAAAACTTGGAAGGATTTTCCGATGAGGAGAAGAAAGCATATCGGATCATTAAGGAAGCAAGAGATGGATCCTTAGCTATGTTCGAAATAAATAAACGAAAATATATTAATGAAATGCGTAATGACCCAGGAGAGGCATTCATTAAGATATCGAACCTCAGGTTCAATTGTTTTGATCGGGACATGGCAGATGCTACAGCTGAGGGATTTAAGAAAGCAACTATACCTGAAAAGATTCAGTTTCCAACGTATTTCGAGGGTGTTTGGGGAAAATATAGAAATTCATATGATATAAATTCAGCAGGAATAATAAAAACAAAAGAAGGATTGAATATCCTGAAGAGTAAGCTTGTTATAGTTGAAGAAGATTATAAGGATTTACCTTTTAAGAAGAGATTTACACGTGTTTTCATAGATACTATAGAGCGTATTCTCAGTGATGAAGATAGCGAGAATGCATAGATGGATAATTGAGCGATGACTGGCAGGGTAGGCAAGTCAAACAGCAGCTCACGGATAACAGTATCTCGGTAAATAGTATTACTATTGACTGCGTCGTGTCCGTAAATCTCTGTTTGCCGGAGCATTTCCGGCAGTTGCTAAAGACGGGAACTGCAAACGTCATATACTTTTTTTATTCTCCTAGGGGTGTCCCATTGGACCATTCAAATAATAAAATTACGCTGCACGGAAAGGAGATTAGAAATGCAAATCAATTGGGATTGTTTTAGAACATATAATCAGGATTCGCGCGGAGTACGCTATAAGTTTGAAGACCTCTGCCGCCAGTTATTTGCAAATGAGAACATTTCCGGGAATAAGCAGTTCAAATACCTGCATTCAAATCCGAATAATTATGGGCTTGAAGCCGAACCTATCTTTGAGGAGAGCAGGAAACTGTGGATAGGGTTTCAGGCCAAGTTTTTTGATAACACAGTCGGATACAGTCAGATTAAGGCATCGGCTGATAAGATAGTCGAATATTATACCGGTAAAGCAGGCAAGGTAGATTTAGTTTATCTCTACTGCAACAAACCAATCACAAGCACCACAAACACATTTGTGGAAACTGTAAACCTATTGAAGAAACACAATATAGAACTTCAGTTAATTACAGATACAGCTATACTTGATATGGTGATAACCAAGTACCCATATCTGGGACTTTATTATTTTGGCAACCACACGATTAGACAAGAATGGTTTATCAGACATACAGGTCACATGTATGATGAACTTGGAGAGCGTTATAACAGAGAGTTCAACGTTGATACCGTGTATATGGATGAGCTTTCGTTATTCGTACATGACAAGCAGGCAGCAGAATACATAAATGCTAAGAAGACGAATCTCCTCGAAAAAATCGATAGACTCTACTGGAGGTATGACCATGAAAGGGCTTATTTAAGCGCTCTTCGTGAAGTAATCGAGAGCTTATCGAATGTGAATATTGAAACGTTATATTCTGCAATCGATTGGGAAAAAAATATAAAACAACTGATGCAAACTGACTTAGATAGGTTTGCCAATACGATAGAGCAGCTCAAAGAACAACAGAAAGCGGTTTATGCTATTTATAATAGTGCTGGGAACAAAGAGGAGAAAAGAAAGGCACTTGAGAAGGCACATGATTTAAGTCGACAAATTGATGACTTTACGCTGCTTTTGAATCTGCCTGATACAGTTTTGATCACAGAAAGAGAACAGAATCTTCTGCATGGACAGGTATTGGTTATTAGTGGTAAAGCGGGAACAGGTAAGACTCAACTCTTAGCTAATAAGACAAAAATATTGCTTGATGAAAACAGAATGGCATTATTATTGGTAGCTGGTATTTATTTCACGTCAGACCCTATTCATGAACAAATTATTAAAAACCTGAGACTGGATTTTAGTTTTGAAGAATTAATAGATGTGCTGGAAAGCATAGGTGAGAGGGATAATTGTATAGTTCCTGTTTTTATCGATGCCATAAATGAGACTTGGAATAATAGATTGTGGAAGACAGGTCTTCCATTGATTATTGATAAACTCAAAAAAGCACCTATGGTCAGATTGGTGGTTTCTTATAGACCTGAATATGAAAAGCAGGTACTTCCTGATGTGGTACGTAATGGAAACAAGGATATTGTAAGAATGTATCATCGGGGTTTTGAGGAGAATCGTATTGAGGTAATACGAAAATTCCTAAATTATTATAATATTCCGTTTTCCCCGCTTGAATTTTTTGGCTATGAAATGTCGAACCCTCTTTTCCTATCATTATATTGCAAAACATATAACGGAGAGGAAGTGAGCTTGCCGAATCTTTATGAGCGTTTGATTGAAAAGGCAAGTACAAATATATACACAGCAAACGAGGAAAATTATAGAAGGTTAGGGTATACTGCGAACGATGATCTTCTTAGGCCTTTGATTGGTCAAATAGCAGAATACTTGGTGACACATAATGAACGATCGATTTCTAAGTCGGATCTGACAAAATTAAATTATTGGACAGAGTATGGTCTGACTCCGGCACCGTATATCAGAAGCCTTATTAAAGAGAATATATTGCATGATTTCGCATATGAAGATGTAGAGAAATATTATTTTGCATATGATCAGATGAACGATTATTACTGTGCAAAGGCTATCATGGATATGTACAGTAATAAAGAGGGTGTAAGGAAATATCTGTATGAGAAGGTTCTGAGAATAGAAGAAAACAAATTGGGATCCCTCTGGAATGTTGATCTTTTTGTAAATACTTGTGTTCTGTATGCCGAGAAATACAAAGAAGAATGTATCGATATTATAGATTCACTAACTGAAGATGAAGATAGAAAGGAAGTTTTTTCAAGGTATGTTAAATCGTTTGAGTGGCGTAACTCGAAAGGAATTACGGGAGAAGCTTTTATAGAGTTGCTTCGCAAATATCCATGTGGTCCGGAAGATCTGTGGCCTATGCTAATTGGAAATAGTGTAAAGGTCTCCCATCCATTTAATGCAGATTTCTTGCATGAATTTTTATCGCGTTATGAAATGAATCGTAGAGATCACTTGTGGACTGTCTATATCAATAAACTGACCTGGGATGAGTCTGATCGTATTGTCCAATTGATTCAATTGTATGACCAGGGTGAAAAACTTGAAGCCAAAAACGAAAAGCAGATTGAGCTTCTACTTACCCTTTTTGCATGGATTCTCACATCGACTAATCGATGGCTACGGGATAATACGTCCAAGGCTATGATTAAAATATTGAAGGAACACTTCTGTCTGTGCAAACCGCTTCTGGAAAAGTATAAAGATGTTAATGATCCATATGTGATTCAAAGGCTATATGGTGTGGTGTTTGGTGCATGCTGTAAGAGGCTAACCGGAAGCCTAAAAGAACTCGCAGGATATACTTATGAAACGATATTTAATCAGGATAAAGTTTATCCGGATATTTTACTTAGGGATTATGCAAGGTTGATTATTGAGAAGTTCCTTGCAGAGGAACCTGGGAATGAGGGAATTATCAATAGAGAGAAAATTGTTCCACCATATGATTCCGATCCGATTCCAGAAATAGATGATAAGAAATATGGAGATAAAGATTATAAAGGAGCGATACTTCGTTTGGTCTTGTCTATGCGAATTGAAAAAATGGGTGGATACGGAGACTTCGGACGGTACATTTTCCAGAGAGCTTTTTCTTACTTCGATGTTGATATGTATAAAATGTTCAACTATGCTGTCTACCATATAATCAACAATCTTGGGTATACTGAGGAGTTGTTTGGTGATTATGATAGTCATCTTAGATGGTATGATAGTGATCTAACAATTAAGACAGAAAGAATCGGCAAAAAGTATCAGTGGATTGCTTTTTATGAGATGCTAGCCCGTGTTTCTGATCATTGTAAGATGATTGATCGGTGGGGTTGTCCATCGAATGGTGAGATAAAATTTGAAGGTGCATGGGATCCTTATGTTCGAGATTTTGATCCGACACTAAATACCAATTTCATGAAAGATGTAGATGCACCGATCTTTTCGGTATTGGACAAGCATAAAGCAAGAGGAATTGAGGAGAATAAATCATCTGATATTTCTACTGCAGAGTTAAGTAAGGTTTGGTTAGAACATAAAGGTGTATTTTTTCAGGATTTAAAGAAAACAATAATTTTAACCGATGATAACGGGCAACAATGGCTAAGTCTGTCAAAATACTGTGATACTGGTCGGAAGAATCTTGATCTTGAAAAACTATGTGTTTGGAGTTGGCTGTACGCATACTTTATGACACCGGACCAAGCGGATGAATTCTTGAATTGCGCAGAAAAAGGACTAACGGTCATTTCAAATGATATAGCCTCCCATCATGAAACATACACCATCTTTAACAGAGAATATCCATGGGCACCAAGCTGCAAAGAATTTGACGAGTATGCATGGGTAAATGCACATCTCAAAACAGGAGAAAAAGAAACTGTACAAGTGTCGGATTATTCTTCGTTCGCGGCTTTTTTGCAGAGATATCGTGGTATGACAGAAGATGATGAAAATGTATCTTATGATGTTGAGCTTATGGGTGAGGATGGGGATGATATCTTTCCGGTTTCAGAGATAAAGTATAAAGAAGAAACCATACAGCGTGAAATCGAGAAAGAGGTTGGTAAAATTCTACATGCAACTACAGAACTTCTTTGGGAAGAAGAATACGATGCTTCTAAAGTAGAGGCAATCTCAAGAAATGTGCCCTGTGGTAAATTGATTGAAACAATGAATCTTCGACAGATGGATGCGGATGGCTTTTTCTATGATATAGAAGGAAAACTTGCTGCTTTTGACACAACTATTACCCAGAACATAAATAGTGTTGTTGTACGAAAAGATATTCTTGACAGCTTCTTAGACCAAACCGGATTGAAACTAGTATGGTTAGTGGATGCGGAGAAAGAAATCCATGCAAGAGATTTTTCGACAATAAGCTGGAGCGATTGGGAAGCGGTGTTCGTATATGAAGGAGATCATATTGTAGGGGATATTCATTGGCTTCCAGAAGGGAACCGTTGGTAACACTCCTTGTTAAAAAGATAGGTTAAAATATTATTAAGTAGCGGCCTTGTAATAATGCAAAAGTGTTACGCTTTCGAAAACCTATATAATGCACCAACTATGGAAATGTCTGACTTAATGCACTCAAAGGTTTAACGACGCTTTCACACTTATGGATGGAGACCAACAGAATGTTATGTGATGAGCTGGTACAGTAATAGGGGAGATGGAGTAATAGGATAATCGGCGAACATTAAAAAAACAGTTTTCTTAAACAAGAATTTCAAAGGAGCATGAACTATGACTGTACATGATTTGCAGGTACAACTGCTGAAAATTCAGAAAGAGGGACTGCAATTGTTTCAATTGTTTGGGCAGTATCCTGAAATTTCAGTTATTCCGGAATACAATGCTTGGATGAACAACTTGCAACAATACCAACAAAGGTATCTTACTGGGCATCAGACCCATGATCAATTTAAAGTTGGCTTTAGTGCTGATAATCCGCAGGTGGGACTTACCCAATTGTTACAATGTCTCGATATTGTGAATAAAGATCAGTTGTTTTGGGATGATCTTAAGCGAAAGGGGGTGAGCATTCTTGAAAATGGCGCAGAAGCCATATACGGAGGAAACAAGTCCCAACATGTATATAATCAATCAGGTTTATACCAACATGCGAAACCAACTGTTTTCTTATCATATAATTGGGGAAGTGATAAAACAGCTGATGAAGTTGAAAAGCGCTTAAAGCCTATTGCAAATGTACTGAGAGATAAAAGCTCGATAAGGCCTTGGGGGAGCATCTCAGAATTTATGAAGAACATTTCCAAGACAGACTTGGTAGTGGTTATCATTTCGGATGCATACTTGAGATCTGTTGCTTGCCTTTATGAAATAATGCAGCTTCTTAAGGATGATAAATGGATCGCTCATTCAATGTTTCTGGTAGAGGATAGCGCAAAAAGGCTCTATAAATCGGTAGGGCAACTTGATTATGTGAATTATTGGGCTTCAGAAAGAGATAGTCTTGAGAAAGCATTGCAAGGAATTAATCCTGCTTTAGTTACAGCCCAGGCAGAAGAACTTAAGAAAATTCAACTTATTCAATTGAATCTAAATGACTTTATGAAAAGTGTGTCGGATAGAAATAACCCTGATTTAGCCCAAGCAATTGATGCTGTTGAAAGACGAGTGAGAAATTCATAAGTGAAGTTTTCGTGAAGTTAAAAATATGGCTCTGAGGAGTTCATTCGTACAACCCTAGCTAGAAGCCATAGAAGGAGAATCGTACAACGCCACGAAACAATCCCAAACCCCAATAGTCAACTTCTGACCGATAAAAGATACCGGTGGTACTCTGCTCGAGTTGATAAACAAATTAACCTATGTTCTGGGTCATAGCACAAGAGCCATTGCTCCTGTATTTGACCGTGTGAATATCTTTATTGGGAGAAAACGATCGCGGAGAAGATGCGAAAACTGGAGGAACGGAGAACCTATCTGTACAAGGTGAGATATACCGATATGTCTCCTATCTGAGAAGGTGGGAGAGAACGCTGAGTTATTATTTTGAGCGTTATCACAAGAATCTGCAGGGTCTGGTCTACACAGAGAACGGGGTATATCGTACCCGTTGATCTTTTTTCTATGGAGTGTGGATGTAAATGGTACATCTAGGGTGGAAGAAAAATTGAAAATATTCAAAAGCGTTCTAATCCTTGCTATTATAAAGATCATCCAATCGCATTCAGATCTTTAGAAGTATCGTTTTATGATTGACAGCATAGCCTACAACACATGGTAGATTTGCATTCATCGGCAGAAAGAACTAATGAATGCACAATAGAAATCGAACGAGTTAAGAAAAACGGAGGAAGCGGGACGGTCGCTTTTGTTCGAAAGCAAGCAAAGAAAGTTGCCGGGTATACCGAATATTTCTCAAAATAGCTCAAGGAATATAATATAAAAATAAATAATTTGTGGGACGAAATCGAGAAGAACATAGTAGGGCTTATCGAAAATCGTTTTGTGTCAAGTAAAGCAAATAGAAAGCCATTAATAAAGTATCTAAGTGAATTAAATAAAATGAAATCCACTGTAACTTCGAGTAAAGAAGCCATAGACGGATTTATTTCTACGTTGGATAACAATATCGGCCTTGAACGGTCAATGAACCAGGCTATTCGGTTTGTAAAAGAAGATCTTTTAACATACAAAAATGTTACTGATAGGATAGGCGCTTCCATCGAAAAGATTCTTTCTAAAGCTCGTTTTGTTGTTGGAGATATTGATTATAGTAGTATAGAGTAGTTGGTCGCTCTCGTAAATGATTTGTTGACATTACTCGCCGTTCGTTCAGTTTGTTAAAGATAGCTAATTAAAAAGTCAATATATTATTGACCGTTCTTTGCATGAAGCGTATAATATAAGCGAGAATGAAGACTATCCTAAAATCGTGAACGGGAGGTGGCGCAAAATGGTAGGAATGAATACTGTAATCAGCAATAACATTTTGATGCTCTTAAAACAGAATGGTAAGAAGCAGAATGAGTTGGCAGAGGCACTGGGCATCAGCAAACAGGTTATGAGCAATATGCTTTCCGGATCCCGTATGATTAATGCAATTGAACTACATCAGATGGCAGACTTTTTTCATGTGACAATGGAAAGCTTGATAAAAACTCCGTCTGCTGCGAAAGATGTCAATGCCGTGCATGCTTTTATGGGAGAGGTGAAAACTCCGGCAGCCAGAAGAAGTCTGGAGATCGCTGATGAAATGGCAGATATGGTTCTTTTTTACGCTCGAGTAAGATCCAACGCAGAAGAACTCGACAAGGCTTGGGAGGCATGAGATGTTCAAGGCGCTTGAAAATTCCTTGTTTGTGGTAGACCGCAAGAGGTATGAGCTTGTTCGTCAACGGGCAAACGCCTTTAATTCCAATTATACGGGAAGCAATATCATTCAGGATGATATCTTTCATATCATGGAAAACTATGTTCTCCAACATGGGATGCAACTGGAGATATTTCGGTATCCATTTGGAGACGCTGATTTTTGCGCCTGCACTTTCATCAGAAGTGGTCGGGTTTTTGTGGTAATTAATACTACAATGACTATTTCGAAGCAAATCTTTGCAGCGGCGCACGAGTTTTATCATCTATACAACTATTTTGAAGAATATGATCCGACATATCAGCAGCATGGATCTATTCTGGACTCGGCTACAATGGATGAAGAGACCACTAAATTGGAAGATATGGAGGCAAACGCTTTTGCAGGCCTTATTCTGGCTCCGAATCGATCCATTCAGGAGCAGATGAGCATCTACCACATTCGACGTGACTCTATTAACTCAAGAGATATCCTGATGTTGATGGAAATCTATGCGATTCCTTATAAAGCGATGGTTCTTCGTCTGTTTGAAGATGAGATCATTGACGAAGAAAAAGCCCGAGAATTTTTCATGATCACAGAAGATTTAATTCTCAAGCAGAGCAGTCTAACCGGCCGAGCGAAAAGGTGGCAGAGAGTTGACCGTGATATTTCTTTCGGAAGTCTCAACGAAAATATGGAGAGGGTATCCATACTGGATGCTGTGGATGATGAACAGATAAAACAGGATTCAGCACGAATAAAAGAAATTATGGATATAATCTCTGGCAACTCATAAGGAGGGCACATGAGCGAAAAATCAAAGAAAGCTCTCCTGGATACGGACTTTCTGTTCAAAACGCAGCTGGCTCAAAACAGGAATCACGAGCCTCTTGCAAATTTGATCATGCAATTCGAGGGGTACGATTTCTTCTGCCATGAAAAGATTATTAGCGAGTTGCACACACACGGGTTTTCTCCAGATCCTCTTCCATGGATTGAGGAGCAAGTTAAGAATGGGAAAATTCAGCTTTATTCTGACGTAAAAATCCTGAGTGAAATAGATGAGCTGTTCGGAAGTGGTTCGCCGCAGATTTATTATGAGATGTTAAAGACAAGTTGCGATGCATTTCCAAAAAACGTTGGAAAATCGTTTTTCTGCACTTTTTATCAGCCATTGATTAGTTTACCTGAAGATGCAGATAAAGAACAATTCTTGACCACATTGGCATCCTGCGATGCTGTAATTCCAAACGGCAGCAGTATGGGCGAAAAGAAATCTCTTGTTTTGGCTCAATTGCTGCAGCTGAAACATCCCGGAAAAGTGGTGATCTTTTGTTCCGACGACAGAAAGGCACGCCAAAGGGTAGCTTACATTGGTAATCAGATTCGCTGTTTGAGCATCTTGTCAACATTCCAGAAATTACAGGCAGACGGACTTGCAAAGGAAACCGCCCGGCAGTATTACGAGTCTTTTTGCAGTTTTTTGTCTCTTCACCATCAGTTGGGTATGAAAGTGTGGGCTCACTCATCATCGGAAAGGATCAATGTTGGTTTTGACCAACTGTTCGAGGACCTCTACGCGGGGAAATTTGAAATCAAAGGAACCGGTGACCTGCGATATAAGGAATGAAATCGTAGATACTCTTAGGGCTATTGTTTGGTCAGTCTTCCAATTTGTGGGGAAATTGACGAATTTCCGACTGAATGATATAATAATATAGTGGATTTGTCGGAGAGGAGTACATGGGAACTTATCTAAACCCTTGCAAAGCAGCCTCTGAAGAGATAGAAAGGAGAAAACAAAAATGAACATCGCCGTCATCGGAGCCGGCACCTGGGGCATGGCCCTCGCAAGGCTCATGAGCGTATACGGGCACGGCGTGACCGTCTGGTCCGCGCTCCCGGAAGAAATCGATGAACTAAACCGCACAAGAAGGCAGAAGAATCTCCCGGACATGATCATCCCGGATGAGATCGTGTTCACAAAGAGCATTGAGGAGGCCTGCAAAGATAAGGACATCTACCTCTTTGCGGTCCCGTCTGTATTTGTGAGAAGGACTTCGCGTCTGGCCTGCCCGTTCATCCCGGAGGGGGCTACCATCGTCGACGTGGCCAAGGGAATTGAGCCGGACACGCTCATGACCATGAGCGAGGTGATCCGGTCGGAGATCCCGCAGGCAACCGTGGTCGCGCTCTCGGGGCCGACCCACGCGGAGGAAGTCGCGAGGGACATCCCGACCACGATCGTCTCCGCCTGCGAGGACATGGAAACCGCGAAGAAGGTGCAGGAGGCATTCACGAACCCGGTATTGCGCGTCTACACGAACCCGGATACGAAGGGTGTCGAGCTCTGCGGCGCACTCAAAAATATCATCGCCCTGGCCTCCGGCATCTCGGCCGGTCTCGGCTACGGTGACAACACGAAGGCTGCGCTGATCACCCGCGGGCTCGCGGAGATGAGCCGTCTCGGAGTGAAGATGGGATGCCTGCCGGAGACATTTTCCGGACTGGCGGGCATGGGCGACCTGATCGTCACCGCGACCTCTATCCACAGCCGTAACAACCGATGCGGGTATCTGATCGGTCAGGGTTACACGCCTTCCGAGGCGGTAAAGCAGGTCGGAATGGTCGTTGAGGGTATCAACGCGATTCCCGCCGCGATGACGCTGGCGGAGAAGTACGGGGTGGAGATGCCGATCACGGCCTCCGTCGATGCGGTCATCAACCACGGGGCGGATCCGAAGGAAGCCGTCCGGAAGCTGATGGGACGGAGCACAAAGACGGAGCTGCCGAAGCCTGTCTTCAACCTGAACTATGGGAATACCCTTTATACCGTACAGGAGGATCTCTCCGGAAAAGCCTGATGAGCCGTTGGAGGAGTATGAAAAATAAAAGACTCGTAGTTGAGATAAGTGTGCTTTTATTTTACATGTTCACCGTTCTATGGTTTACAGTCATCAGTCGCTCAGAGGGTCTTCGTGGTGCACATTTTGACTTATTCTGGTCCTACAGGGCCTGGTTTGCGGGAAATAACGAGCTTGGAATCAAGATAGTCGCCAATATGGCTATGTTTATGCCTCTCGGTTTCCTGCTTGCCGGGCTCTTTTCGCATGCTGAAAATTGCGGAAAGAAGTTCATTTTCCTGATTCCGGCAGCGGGAGCGGGCTTTTCGCTGTGCATAGAGGTTCTGCAGTTTGTGTTCCTTCGCGGGGTCTTTGAGTGGGACGATGTGGTCTCGAACACGGTCGGGGCTTTGCTGGGATTGATCTCTTATTTCGTTTGTAAAAAAATCTTCGGGGAAAAGAAAGATGTGATCGCATCGCTGATTCATATCGGGTTCGTGGCGGTCTGTGTTTTCATTTTCATAAGGAAGCCCGGCGAGGGGATTGAGGGCGATATCGACGCGACCAAGGTCTATTGTATTGAGGTCGAGGAAGTCAGCTTTGATGAAGCTTCCGGGAAAATGAGCCTTACGGGCTTCGCCTTCTTCTATGATGAGCCGGATAAGCCCTATGAACTCTGGCTTAGGTCCACAGAGACGGGCGGAAAGTTTGCGCTGACCGCGGAGCGCGGTCTGCCGCGGCCGGATGTGAACGCGTATTTCCTGTGTGAGTGCGACTATACGAATGTCGGATTTACCGTTGCGGCGCCGGTCGGAGTGATTGATAAGGATGCGGAGTACGAGATTCTCATAAAATGGCCTTTTATGAAGCCTGTCGGAACGGGGATCTATGTGAAGGATGGCGGTGTATTTTATGCCCCGGAAAATGCAGACCTGCCGGATCCCGGAGAGGGTGAGCATCTAAGGAACATCCTTGAGAAGGGGACGCTTCGCGTTGCAAGGCCGGACATGCACTGCTGGGTCTACCAGCTGGGATGGTGCCTGTACTGGGTGGTCGATGAAGGGTTCCGATTCGAGAAGGACGGTACGACCTATATACAGTATCAGCTCACGACGACCCAGTATGAGAACCTGCCGGAAAAGAGGCTGGCACATGGGTGGTACTGGGACAATATCGGAGGACATTTTGAGAAATATGAACTTGAGGGGGATTTCGGGTCCTATCGGGTCTCAAGGAGAGAGCTGCCGGAGGAGTATTCCATTAAGTCGATCGTGACAGGGTACTACAAGAACGGGAACTGGCAGTGGAAGAGTTATTTCAGGCCGGTGTATGGGATTTAGGGGTCTGTGAAAAAAATTGTAGCATCTTACATGCATATGGTGTATAGTACTTAAGTAAATGGCGTCTCCTAAACGGAGGAAAGGGGACATCATAGCGCCCGGCCCATACAAGGGGTGACGAGGATCGGCAGTTATCGAAACACTCGGCGGATGCTGCCGCGGTCAGAGAGCGGATCGTAAAGAGAGGAAGAAAACCCGGAATAAAAACCGGAACAAAGGCCTTTTCTGTCGCAATAAGAAGATAAGAGAGGGAAAATAAAAATGAGAGTTGTTATTCAGGAAAACTATGAAAATATGAGCAAGTGGGCCGCGAACTACATCGCGGAGAAGATCAAGAACCACAAGGAAGACAGACCGTTTGTGCTCGGTCTTCCGACGGGTTCCTCGCCGATCGGCGTCTACAAGGAGCTCATCAAGAAGAATCAGGCAGGGGAGATCACATTTAAGAACGTTGTGACCTTCAACATGGACGAGTATGTCGGCCTGCCCCACGAGCATGATCAGAGCTACTGGTATTTCATGCACGACAACTTCTTCGACCACATCGACATTCCGGCTGAGAACATCCATATCCTGAACGGTATGGCGGAGGATCCGGTCGCGGAGTGCGAGCACTATGAGGAGATGATCGCCTCCTTCGGCGGGATCGACCTCTTCATGGGCGGCATCGGCGTCGACGGTCACCTTGCTTTCAACGAGCCGTTCACGTCCCTGACTTCCAGAACCGGTCTTCGCGACCTCACGACGGACACCCGCATCGTGAATTCCCGGTTCTTCGGAAATGACCCGGAGAAGGTTCCGGCGCAGGCTCTGTCGGTCGGTATCGGCACGGTCACGGATTCCAAGGAAGTCCTGGTCCTCATCAACGGCCACAACAAGGCGCGTGCGCTGGCAGCGGTCGTCGAGGGAAATGTCAGCCAGAAGTGGACCTGCAGTGCCCTGCAGATGCACAATGCGGCGATCATCGCGTGCGATGAGGCGGCCTGCGGCGAGCTGACGGTGGATACGTACAAGTATTTCCTGGATATTGAGAGGAAAGAGAGACTGTAAGGAAAACGGGAGGCTTCAACTAGCATGTTGAAGCCTCTTTTTTTTTGTGCTATACTTTCTTGTGTAATCTTAAGGAGGAAAAATATATATGAATATAGCAGCAGCCGGTACCGGCTACGTGGGCCTCTCGCTCGCCGTTTTACTCTCGCAGCACAACCATGTGACTGCGGTCGACGTCGTGCCGGAGAAGGTCGAGAAATTGAACAACTGGGAGAGCCCGATCCAGGATGATGAGATCGAGAAGTTCCTGAGGGAACACGAGGAGAGAGGGCTGGACCTCCACGCGACCCTTGACGGGGCGGAGGCCTACAAGGATGCGGACTACGTGATCATCGCGGCTCCGACCAACTATGATGCTCAGAAGAACTTCTTCGACACCTCCCACGTGGAGGAGGTGATCGAGCTCGTGATGAGCGTCAACGACCACTGCACCATGGTGATTAAGTCGACGATTCCGGTCGGATATACGGAGTCTGTCAGGAAAAAATACCAGACGGACCGCATACTCTTCAGCCCGGAATTTCTTCGTGAGTCCAGAGCCCTCTATGACAATCTCTATCCGTCCCGCATCATCGTGGGCTGCCCGGAGGGGAGAAGGGCGGAGGCGGAGACATTTGCGAAACTGCTTCAGGAAGGTGCGATCAAGGAGAATATCCCGACACTCTTCATGGGCCTTACCGAGGCGGAGGCGGTCAAGCTTTTTGCCAACACGTATCTGGCTCTCAGAGTTTCTTATTTTAATGAGCTTGATACCTATGCGGAGATCAAGGGGCTGTCGACCCGCGACATCATCGACGGGGTCTGCCTCGACCCGCGTATCGGAACCCACTATAACAACCCGTCCTTCGGGTACGGCGGCTACTGCCTGCCTAAGGATACCAAGCAGCTGCTGGCGAATTTCCAGGATGTGCCGGAGAACCTGATCCAGGCGATCGTGGAGAGCAACCGGACCCGCAAGGACCATATTGCGGATATGGTGCTGGCAAAAGCAGGGTATTACGGACCTTCGGGTATGTGGAACCCGGAGAAGGAGCGCCCGATCACGGTCGGCGTCTACCGCCTTACCATGAAGTCCAACAGCGACAATTTCCGCCAGTCCTCGATACAGGGTGTCATGAAGCGCATCAAGGGTAAGGGCGCAACTGTGATCATCTACGAGCCGACGCTGCCGGACGGGACTACATTTTTCGGCAGTCTTGTCGTAAATGACATTGAAAAGTTCAAACGTGGCTCCGACAGTATCATCGCGAACCGTTACGATCCGGTGCTGGCGGATGTGGAAGATAAAGTGTACACGAGAGACCTGTTCAGAAGAGACTAAAGGAGAGAGAGTATGCCGGGCGGAGTGAGCAATAAGATAAAGAATCCACTGCTGAAGAAAGCGTTGGACCTGTATTTTACAAAGTACAACAAGGACAAGGGAAAGCGTTTCGCAAGGGAAAATGAAATGCACGCGAAAGCCGCCGAGGCCGGCACGGAGAAAGTCGGACCGGTCGTATTCCTGGGGGATTCCATCACGGACTACTGTGATCTTGAGAAGTTCTATCCGGGACTTAACTGCGTGAACCGCGGCATATCCGGCAACACGACGAAGGATATCCTGGACCGCATGAAGGTCTCGGTGTTTGACGCCTCGCCGTCCATGGTGGTCATGCTCATCGGCATCAACGATATGATGAACGAGGGGCGGAGCCCCGAGGATGTGGCCGGAGACTACGAGCGCATCGTCTGCTATATGGCGGACCGTCTGCCCGGCGTTCCGGTCATCCTGCAGTCGGTCTATCCGGGCTGGGACGGCGACGCAGAAGAGGCGAAGAAGGGGCCGACGATGCAGGCATTCCCGATCGCGTACCTGAAGGACGATATCAAGGCGCTGAACGAAATGATCCGGGAGATCGCCGATGAGTACGGCTATGTCTACGCGGATGTCTATTCCCGCCTCGTGACGGAGGAAGGGCTCATGAATCCGGAATACTCCGTGGACGGCTGCCATCCGGTGGAGGCCGGCTACAAAGCCGCCGCGGAAGTGCTGAGACCTCTGATCGATAAGCTGCTCGGCTAAAGGGATCGCTGTGATATGAATTTTCGCTATGAGATACTTTCGGATAATGAAGGAGCTTATGTGCGCGTTGCCGGGGCAGAGGCCCCGGCAGCGCGTATTGTTGTTCCTGACAGGATCGAGGATCTGCCGGTAAGGTCGATCGGTTCGGGGGCGTTCCGGAGCGTTTCGGGAGTCCGGGAGGTCCGTGTTCCGGAAGGAGTCATGGAGATCGGGAGTTTTGCATTTTACGGAATGCCGGATCTGGAACAGCTGATCCTTCCCTCGACGGTGCTCGGTGTGGGTTTGGGCGCTGTCAGGAACCTTCCGAACCTTAGGAGACTTACGGTTTCATTTCCGGCAAGCGGCCGGGCGACCCTGCTTCGGGACATCCTGGCGGATACGGAGGCGGCTCTGACGGTCCTCGTGCGGATGCGGGAGGGCGATGCGGAGCTTTATTTTCCGAAATATGTCTACGGGCACGATGAGGACACGCATGCGAGGGCCTTTCACTCGTTTCTTGAGGGCTCGGGCTACGCCTACCGGGAGACGCTGGAGCGGAAAGGAATCAATTATACAGGGTATGACCTGATATTCAAGCGGGCGGTCAACGATGGCTTTGAGACCGCGTCCCATGTGGCGGTGTCGCGGCTGAGATTCCCGTTTAAGCTTGCGGATTCGGCGGCGGAGCGCTACCGCGGGTATCTCATTGAGGAGAGTGCCGAGATCCTGCCGGCGTTTATAAGGGCGAACGAGCGCGAGAATGCGCTTTTCTTAGCGGAAAATGAACTTCTTGCGCCCGCTGCAGCACGTGAGGGTGCGGTCCTCGCAGCGGAGATGGGCGATGCTGAGCTCTCCGCCAGGCTCGCAAGGGCCGGCGGTGCGGCAACTGAGGATGATTTTGATCTGGAGGAACTTTAAGTGAAAGCGACCGAGAAACTGGCTGAGATTGGGGAGAAGCTTCTCTTTGAGACGAGGACGGAGCTTCTTCTTGCGATGCCTTTTCTTGGGAGCTCGCTGGATGCGCTGCCCGGCCGCATGGACCTTACAACGACAACGTTCGGTACCGACGGGGAGTTTCTGCGCTACAATCCGACCTTTCTCATGCAGGCTTTTGCGCGGAGCGAGCAGGAGCTGCCCCGCGCCTATCTGCACGCGCTTCTGCACTGCCTTTTGGGGCACCTGGTGCCACCGGAGGGCATGGACGACCGCATCCGCTGGAACCTCTGTGCGGACATTGCGGCCGAGTCGGTCATCGATTCGATCGAGAACTGTGCTCCGGTGAGCCGCCTCGTGAAGGATAAGCGGGCGGCCATCTACGCAAAGCTCGAGGGGGAAATCAAGGTGCTGACGGCCCAGAGGCTGTACCGGCATTTTGAGGAGACGGGGCTTGACGGCGTGACGGAGGCAGTTTACGCCGGGGAGTTCTGCGTGGACGACCACTCCTTTTGGGAGGAGCTTCAGGACAAGGAAAAACCGGAGAAGAATGACAAAAAGGAGCGGCAGGAGCGCGAGGAGGCGCTTGATAACCTGCAGAAAAAGTGGGAGGAGAAGGCAGGACGGGTCCTGAGGGAGATCGAGGCCTCGGGAGCCAAAGCCGGAAAGGGCCTCGGGAATCTTGTGAAGATCCTCTCGGTGAGAGTCAGAAAGAAGGTCCTCTACCGGGATTTCCTGAAAAAATTTGCCGTTTTGCGCGAGGAACCGAAGGTGGATCCGGACTCTTTCGATTACGGGTTTTACAACTACGGGCTCACGCTCTACGGAAATATGCCCCTCATCGAGGAAAACGAGTACTGCGAGAGCAAAAAGGTCAGCGAGCTTGTGATCGCGATCGATACGTCCGCCTCCTGCCAGGGACGTCTGGTGGAAAAGTTCCTCAGGCAGACGGCGGCCATTCTGGGCAATGAGGACGTCTTCTTAAGCCGGGTGAACCTGAGGATCCTCGAGTGCGACGACAAGGTGAGGGCGGATGTGAAGATTGAGAAGCCCTCGGAGCTTACGGACTACATGGAGCGCTTCGAGGTTCGAGGCGGAGGCGGCACCGATTTTCGGCCGGCTTTTGAGTATGTCGAGAGCCTCATGGATGCCGGCGAGCTTAAGGATCTGAAAGGGCTGATCTATCTGACGGACGGATTCGGGGAATACCCGAAGAAGCCGACACCCTATGAGACGGTTTTTGTGTATCAGACCGAGGAAATGTATTTTTCCGGCGGAGCCCCGCGCTGGGCGGTAAGGCTGCTGCTGGATTCGGAAGGAAATAAACTGCATTATGAACATTAAGGAAGCAAAAGAGGAGATCGTCCGTACGATCCGCGCGTATCTCAAAAAGGATGAACTGGGGGCTTACGAGATCCCGGTGGAGCGGCAGAGGCCGGTCCTTATCATGGGGCCTCCCGGCATCGGCAAGACGGCCATCATGCGGCAGATCGCGGAGGAGATGAACATCGGGCTCGTCTCCTACACGATCACCCATCATACGAGGCAGAGCGCGATCGGACTGCCGTTCATTTCCAAAAAGGAGTTTGGCGGAAGAGAGTACTCGGTCACGGAGTACACGATGAGCGAGATCGTGGCCTCGGTGTACGACCACATCGCAAAATCAGGCCGGAAGGAGGGAATCTTATTCCTCGACGAGATCAACTGCGTCTCGGAGACCCTGGTCCCGACCATGCTGCAGTTCCTGCAGATGAAGACGTTCGGCACCCACAAGCTGCCGGACGCGTTTGTGCTCGTGTGCGCGGGCAATCCGCCGGAATACAACCGTTCGGTCAGGGATTTCGACATCGTGACGCTGGACCGCGTGAAGCGGCTGGACGTTCTGGAGGACCTTGAGGCATTTACGGAGTATGCGGCAGAGAGGCGCATCCACGCGGCGGTGACATCGTATCTCTCGATTCATCCGGATCATTTTTATTCGGTGAAAAATGAGGCGGACGGGAGGCATTTCGTGACGGCCCGTGCCTGGGAGGACCTGGCGGGGGCTCTTGCCGTCTATGAGGAGCTCGGGCAGCCCGTGACGGAGGGATTTGTCGGCGCCTACCTGCAGGATCCGGAGATCGCGGCGGGCTTCCTCGTCTACTATGAGCTCTGGAACCGTTACAGGAACGTCTATCAAGTCCCGGAGATCCTCGCGGGGACGGCTCCTGCAAGACCGGAGATGAAGAGTGCACCGTTCGATGAGAAGGTGAGTCTCATTGCCCTTCTCTCCGATGCGGTGACCGGGGAGCTGGCGGCCTCCGTGCGGGAGAAAGCGGCGGCAAAGAGCCTGTTTGAGGACCTTAAGGCGCTTCGGACGGCGCTGCAGCGCAAGGACGGTACTTCGATAAACGCGCTTAGCATTCTGCGGGATACGGCAAACGAGAAGGAGCGGTCCCTCGGGGCGGCTCACGAGCTCGGGCTTATCTCGCGTGAAAATGAAACCCTCGCGCGGCTTGAGCTGAAGAGCCTCAGGGAGATCATTTCCGTTCTCGCGAAGGAAGGCTACGGGGATGCCGCCCGGGATTTCGACCTTGTGCGCGGGTGGTTTGCGGCACGCGAGGCGGAGCGGAAGGCGCGGATCGCGAGTACCGGCGAGAGGCTTGCGAACGTCTTTCATTTTCTTAATGAATCCTTCGGGGAGGGGCAGGAGATGGTTATGTTCCTCTCGCAGCTCTCGAAGTCGAAGGACGCCATGCGGTTCATCACGGAGAACGGGAGCGAGGCTTATTTTACATACAGCAGGCTGCTTCTTTTGAAGGACAGAAGAGAGGAACTTAAAGCGGAGATCATGAGCCTTTGAGGGAGGCATCCATGCAGTATCGGATCAATCAGAAAAACGGAGAGAAGCTGTCGGTTTTGGGCTTCGGGTGTATGCGCTTTACGAGGAAAGGAAGCGCGATCGACCAGGAGAAGGCCGAGAAGGAGATGTATCTCGCCTACGAGCGGGGCGTCAATTACTTCGACACGGCCTATATATACCCGGGTTCGGAGGAATGTCTCGGGATCTTCATGGAGAAGTACGGGATCCGGGACAAGATCCATGTGGCGGACAAGCTGCCCCAGTATTACATTAAAAAGCTGGCGGATCTTGACAGATATTTCAATGAGCAGCTCTTAAGGCTCAGGACCGATTATATCGATTACTTCCTGATGCACATGCTGAACGATCCGGCGACCTGGGAGCGGCTTGTCGGCCTCGGGATCCTCGGCTGGATCGAGGAGAAAAAGAAGAGCGGGGCGATCAGGAACATAGGGTTTTCATTTCACGGAGGGACCGTGAAATTCAAACAGCTCCTCGACGCCTACGACTGGGATTTCTGCCAGGTGCAGTTCAATTATCTGGATGAACATGCCCAGGCGGGCATCGAGGGCGTCCGGTACGCCCACGAGAAGGGGGTTCCGCTCATCATCATGGAGCCTCTGCGGGGCGGAAGACTTGTGAACGGGCTGCCGCCGAAGGCAGTCGAGGCATTTAAGGCCGCGAATCCGGGCAGGAGTCCTGCCGAATGGGGACTTCGGTGGATCTGGAGCCACGAGGAGATCAATGTCGTGCTCTCGGGCATGAATGATTCGGCCCAGGTTGAGGAGAACACCGGGATCGCCGATGCCGCCGTCGTCGGCAATATCAGCGAGGCGGACCTTAAGGTCTTTGAAAAGGTGCTGAAGGAGATCAACGCCAATGTGAAGGTGGGCTGCACCGGCTGCGGCTACTGCCAGCCCTGTCCGAAGGGCGTCGATATACCCGGGTGCTTCTCGGCCTACAACCACAGCTACACGGACGGTTATCCGGTGGCCATGAAAGAGTACTTTATGTGCACGACGCTGAGGAAGAACCGGACCAATGCGTCGCTGTGCGTGAAATGCGGCAAATGCGAGGCTCACTGTCCGCAGGGGATCCCGATCCGCAGGGAACTTAAGAATGTCGTGAAGCGTTTTGAAAATCCGGTTTATAAAATCGGTGCATGGGGACTACAACTTGTAATGAAATACTAAAAGGAGGACTTTAACGTGAATATCTGTCTCTTGAATGATTCCTTCCCGCCGGTCATTGACGGTGTGGTCAACGTGATGATGAACTATGCAGATTACATGATGAAGGATTTTGACGCGAAGATCATCGTCGGAACGCCGAAATACCCGGATGCGGACTACTCAAAATATCCGTATCAGGTCGTACCCTACCAGAGCTTTGATACGAGCGGCATGGGTACCGGCTACCGCACGGGTAATCCGTTCAGGAGCGAGGCGCTGTCGGAACTCGCGCTCTTTATGCCGGAGATCATCCACTCCCATTGCCCGGCTTCAGCCCTGGTTGTCGCAAGGCTGCTCCGCGAGCAGACGGAGGCGCCGATCATTTTCACGTATCACACCAAATATGATATCGACATCGCCCGCATGATGAAGTGGGAGCCGGCGGTCAACGCGACGGTCAAGGCCATGGTCCAGAATATCGAGGCCTGTGACGAGGTCTGGACGGTGAGCCGCGGTGCCGGGGAGAGCCTCAAGGCGCTCGGCTACCGGGGTGAGTACCGGGTCATGGACAATGGCGTTGACTTTGCAAAGGGCCGCGTGGAAATCGAAAAAGTGCGCGAAGCGGTGAAGGACTACGACCTGCCGGAAGGCGTTCCTGTCTTCCTGTTTGTCGGCCGCATCATGACCTACAAAGGCATTCCGATCATTCTAGACGCAATGAAGATCCTCGATCAGGATGGCTATGATTTCCGTATGCTTTTCGTCGGGAAAGGCCCGGATATGGAGGCCATGCAGGAGAAAGCCCGCGAGTACGGCCTCATGGGAAATGCAGACCGCCCCGACAAAGTTATCTTCGCCGGCCCGATCTATGACCGCGATGTGCTCCGGGCTGTCAACACGAGGGCGGACCTGTTCCTCTTCCCGTCCACCTTCGATACGAACGGCCTGGTGGTCCGCGAGGCGGCCGCCTGCGGGCTTGCGAGCGTGCTCATCAAGGGTTCCTGCGCGGCGGAGGGCATCACGCCGGGCCGCAACGGATTTACGATCGATGAAAATGCGGAATCCATGGCCGCGCTCTTAAAGGAGGTCTCTGGGGACCTTGACCACCTGCACGAGGTGGGCCAGCATGCGATGGACGAGATCTATCTCTCCTGGGAGCAGTGCGTCGCCAGGGCCTATCACCGCTACCAGTACGTGCTTGCCGCCCGCGACAAGGGCCTTGTGAAGGAGCGGAAGAAGAAGCTGATGGATTATTTCCTGGAGCTGACCGCCTGGAACCTGGAGACCAGGCAGCGCCACCGCCAGATCGGAAGAGAAGTCTTCGGCGACTTCAAGGATACCGCGGTCGGCATGATGGACAACTTCGAGGAGGCCGGCGATACGATCGAGGAACGCATGGAGGAATTCGGCAAGAAGACGGAGAAGAGCCTCAGGTCGATCAAGGTGAAAGCCGAAAAGGCCAGGGATGAGCTGCGGGAGTTCTTTGAGGCGGATGACGATAAGGGCTGGGTCCGCGACTTCTTTGCCTCCGATGACGATTCCGCGGACAAGGAATCCGTGAAGAAAGAATCCGTGAAGAAAGAAGATGAGTGAGATGGAGAAGGATTTCAGGCGGTGTTCATTTTACCAGATCTGGATCCGAAGCTTTAAGGACGGCAACGGGGACGGCATCGGCGATCTGGCCGGCGTCCTCGAAAAGCTGCCCTACATAAAGTCCCTGGGGGTGGATGGTATCTGGTTCAGCCCGATCTATCCGTCTCCGAACGCGGATTACGGGTACGATATCTCGGATTACCGGAATATCCACCCGGATTACGGGACGCTGGATGATTTTAAGAAGGTGCTCGACAAGGCCCATGAGCTCGGGCTCTGGGTCATCATGGACCTCGTCATCAACCATACATCGGATGAACACCCCTGGTTTGTGGAGAGCTGCAAGAGCAAAGATAACCCCTACAGCGATTATTACATCTGGCGGGATCCGAAATGGGTCGAGGGAAAGATGCTCCCGCCCAACAACTGGTTCTCCCAGTTCGAGGGGCTGGCGTGGGAGTACTGCGAGAGCAGGCAGCAGTATTATCTGCACGTGTTTGCCCGGAAGCAGCCTGACCTCAACATGGACAACCCGAAGGTGCGCGAGGAAGTGAAGTCGATTATGCGCTTTTGGCTCGACATGGGCGTGGACGGGTTCCGGGAGGACGTGATCACGTACATTTCCAAGCAGGAGGGGCTGCCGGACGGCCTCTCGTTCCTGCCCGCGATCAACGGACTGCCGTTTTACAAGGACGGACCCCACATCATGGAGTACTTAAGGGAGTTCCGGGAGGTCGCGAAGGAGTACGGAGCCGTGCAGATCGGAGAGGCTCCGATGACCCCGGTGAAGACCGCGCTCAGCTATATGTCGGGTGAGGACCGGGTCCTCGACATGATGATCCAGTTCGATACGATGATGGCGGACTGTTTCCTCACGGAGTATGTGTATCACAAGTTTACGCTGCGGAAGCTGAAGAGGGCGTTTTCAAAATGGCAGTATGCGTTGGAAGGGAAAGCCTGGAACGCGCTGTATTTGGAAAATCACGACCACCCGCGCGTCATCAACCGCTACGGAAGCCTCAAATTTTGGAAGGAGTCAGCGAAGATGCTGGCTGCCTGCTATATTCTGCAGAAGGGAACGCCGTTTATCTACCAGGGGCAGGAGATCGGGATGACGAACATCCGTCTTGCGTCGATCGACCAGTATCTGGACGTCGCTTCAAAAAATGCCTACCATTCCTTCCACCTGAGGGAAAAGGTGGAGATGCGCCTCCGCAGGATCCATGTGTCCAGCAGGGATTCGGCAAGGACCCCGGTGCAGTGGAACCGCGAAAAAAATGCCGGTTTTACGACCGGCGAGCCATGGTTTTTCGTGAATCAGGATTATAAGAGGATCAATGTCGAGGCGGAGGAGCAGGATCCGGGCAGCATCCTGAATTTCTACCGGAAGTGCCTGGCTCTTCGTAAAAGCTCGGAGACGCTGATCTGGGGTAAGTACAGAGAGCATTTTCCGATGAGCAGCAGACTTTACATGTACGAGCGGAGTTATGAAGGCGAGCGGGTGCTGGTGGTGTGTTCATTTTCAAAAAATGAAGTGCGCATCCGCCTCCCAAAGGGATATGAAGGCCCGGGGGAGCTTATGCTTTCCAACTATGAGAGGGCAGGGCAGGATAACGTTCTGCGTCCGTATGAGGTCAGGGTGCTTCGGTACTGATCACATGTGCTCGTATATGCGGGCGAGCTCCCGGAGGATTTCATGTGTGTCCTTACCGTCTTCCTCGATCGCCGCGTCTGCGTAAGCTTCGTAGAGAGGAATCCTCTCCGCGTAGAGCTCCTCGAAGGACATGCCGCCGCCGATGACGACGCCGCGCTCTTCTAGCGCATGAAGGCGCTTCTTCAGATTTTTACAAGAGAGTTTGAGGTAAATAACCGTTCCGATGCTTTTAAGATGCCGCATCGCCGCATCCCGGTAGATGACGCTGCCGCCGGTCGCGATGACGGAGGGCAGTCCGGGGAGGGTCTTCGAGACGATTTCTCCCTCAAAATCGAGGAACCCGTCCAGGCCGCGCGCTTTAATGATGGCCGGCAAAGTGCAGCCGGCTGCACGCTGTATCAGAATATCCGTATCGATGAAGTCCAGGCCGAGGAATTTGGCGGCCATGACGCCGATCGTAGATTTGCCGGAGGCCGGCATGCCGATGAGTATGAGGTGTTTTTTCATAGGTGACTCCCTCCTTACAGAGGATTATGATAGAGAAAAAAAGGAAGTGTGTCAAGGGGACGGTTCCTGAAACCCTGGAATGTACCATCTTTAAGATAGTTAGCATTCACTAACATTTGATTAAGTTGTATAATATTATCAGCCATAAAAATATAACGGTGGAGGAAATGCGAAAATGGTTACAAACGATTCCGGCATTAATGTTGTAAGACGCAAAGTCGGCAGTGAAGTCTGCCGTCTTGAATGGGAAGGCAACCTTGATCAGGAGCATGTTGAGAAATTGATCCATGAGATCAGCCCGGGACCGAAACCGCTTTATCGGTGCTGTGTCTACAAGGAGCGCGAGATCGTACGCGGCCGTGTACGTCTGGCAAGCGGTATGAACGCTGTGCCCGGAAGTGAGACAAAGAACGTCGTCCAGGTCGTCGAAGCCGCCTGCGATGACTGCCCGATTTCTTCTTATTCCGTAACGGACAACTGCCGTTTCTGTCTCGGCAAGGCCTGCTTAAGTTCCTGCAAGTTCGGTGCGATCTCTCCGGGCGCATCCCGCATGTACATCGACCCGAACAAGTGCAAGGAGTGCGGTATGTGCGCCAACTCCTGCCCGTTCGGAGCTATCGTTCATCTGGAGCGCCCCTGCAAGAAGGCCTGCCCGGTCAACGCGATCTCGTATGACGAGTATGGCTTCTGCCGGATCGACGAGGAAAAGTGCATCCACTGCGGTCACTGCATCCACAACTGCCCGTTCGGCGCGATCGGCGCGAAATCCTTCCTGACCAATATCATCCGCGATATCAAGGCCGGCAAGGAAGTTTATGCGATGTGCGCTCCGGCTTCCGAAGGCCAGTTCGGCAAGGATATCGGCATGGCTTCCATCAAGAATGCTCTTAAGAAGATCGGATTCGTCGATATGGTCGAAGTCGGTCTCGGCGGCGACATGACGGCTGCCTATGAGGCGAAGGAGTGGATCGAGGCCAAGAAGGAAGGGCGGAAAATGACAACCTCCTGCTGCCCCGCCTTCATCAGCATGTTGCGCCACAATTTCCCGAAGCAGTACGAGGAGAACAAGTCATCGACGGTCTCTCCGATGGTTGCGGTATCGCGCTACTTAAAGGCAATCCATCCGGGCTGTGTGACGGTCTTTGTCGGCCCCTGCATTGCGAAGAAGGGCGAGACGTTGAATGAGTTCATTGCCGACCGGCCGGATTACGCGATTACATTCCATGAGCTCTCCGACCTCATGAAGTCGAAGGGCATTGCGTTTGAGGCTGTCCCGGAGGACTATCAGGAGTCTTCCATCTACGGCAAGAAGTTCGCGACGAGCGGCGGCGTTGCCGCAGCGGTCCTCGAGGTCATGACAGAGATGGGAGAGGATATCTCCGATATCACGCTTATGTCCTGCGCGGGCGGTGCGGAGTGCAAGAAGGCGCTCATGATGCTGAAGAGCGGAAGGCTCAAGGAGGATTTCATCGAGGGCATGATGTGTCCGGGCGGCTGCGTCGGCGGTCCGTCCCGCCAGAAGACGGATATCGAGATTTCCAGGGCGAGAGACGTGCTCCTGAAGCGTGCTGACAGCAGAAAGATTCTGGATAACCTGAAGAATTATCCGATGGATCAGTTCTCGATGTATCGCGACGGTCATTTGGAAGAGTAAAAAACGCATTTTAAAACCCCTTCCCGGCTGGGAAGGGGTTTATGCTGCTCATTTTTAAGAACCGGATCAGTCGAGAATCGTGATACGTCCCTCCACCTGCGCGTCCAGGCCGTTGTTGGTGCAGAAATACTCCTCGATGATGTTGTTCTGAGAGGAAGCGCATACACGGGGCTTCATGTTTCTTTTGACCTCCTCGAGCGGAACTCCGAAAAACTTGTCGAAATTCTTGAAATGATAAGCCTGGAGCCCGAGCTTAAGGCGCATATCGTCCGTTACGGGCTTTCCCTTGAAGCTGAGTTCCTCAATGGTATGGGTTGACTTGCGGTAGACGATTTTGACCCCCTTCGAGACCTGGTAGAATTCGGTCTCTCCAAGCCATGCCTCATCGCGCATCAGGTACTGTACCATGCGCCGCCACTGGGCACCCGTGACCTCGATCATGTAGATGACGTCCTCGAAGGGCGTATTTTCAATCATGTCCTGATATTCGATGACCGGGCCCAGCTCGGTCTTTCGGATGCTGCCGGAGCCGAAGAGCATAATCTCGAAGCTGGAGCCGTCCGCGAGGACATCCGCGTAGAGATTGCCCATCTCCGTTTCCTGCTCACGGCAGGGGTGCGTGAGCTTTCTCGCCCAGCGGGTGACGACGCGCTTGTATTTTCTGTCGGTCTCCGTGCGGTAACTGTCGATGAGTTCTTCCATGATCGTATCGACGGGGGCCGTGTCCTCGTTGATCGGGACGCATTTCCAGCGGAGATCCTCGATCTTTTTGGATGCCTGGTCATACTGGATATCAAATCGGCCGATAACGCCTGAGCCGGATCCGGCCTGGACGATCGGAACGCCGTTTACAACCTCGGGCTTGTCCATGAAGGTGTGCGAATGGCCGCCGATGATGAGGTCGACGCCCCAGTCCGGGTCGAGCATTTGGGCGAGCTTTACATCATTTTCAAAGCCGATGTGGGTGAGAAGGACCGTCATGTCCGTCCGCACGGTCCGGTAGTTGTCGCAGATGATGCCGACCTCCTTCGCGGCGGCTTCCAGGTTGATGAAGGTGCCGATGATGTTTTCGCATTTTGTCGAGGCGAGCACTTCCTCGGTGAGGATCCCTATGAACATGATTCGCAAGCCGTCAATGTCGATGTTAATGTAAGGCGTAAAGACTCTGGAGTTGTTCAGGGTGATGAAGAGGTTTGCATTTACGATGGGGAACTTGGCGCATTTTTCGAGAAAGAGCAGGTGGGCGAACCCGTAGTCCACCTCGTGATTACCGATAGTTGCCACGTCCGGGCGCAGATTGTTCATGAGGTTGATGGTGGAGAGCCCATGGTACTCGGAATCGATCACGGAACCTCGGAACATGTCGCCCGCCATGGCATAGATTACGTTTTTCTTTTCTCTCCGGATCTTGCTGACATAGCCGGAGAGGCGGGCAAGGCCGCCGACTTCCTTACCGTCTCTCATCTTCGGGAGAAAATCACCGTGAAGATCGTTGGTGTGCAGGATCGTCAGTTTTTTGATGGTATCGTCCATGGCAGAAACCTCCGTTTTTGTTTTTTGAAAAGATTGTACTAATTATAGCACAAAAAGGCAGGGTTGTGTAGGGCGGACCGATGGCGGAGGCGGATTTCATGGAGAAACCGTTTCCGAATCCATTGTTTCTTCCGGAAAAATATGATATGCTAAGCCTTACGACTTAAGAAAGGAGATGCTATGAAAGCACCGTTTTCACCGTATCTCACCGGCATCGCCCCGGCGATGAAGCGCATCGTCGCGCTCCTCGGTGAGAAATATGATTATGTGAGTATTTTATCCACCGACTCTTCCGGCTTTCGGATGTCGGTCGGGCAGCGGGCCGTCGCGGTGGCGAACGCCACAATGACGACCGAGCGCGGCAATGTCATCCGCGTGATGAAACACGGGCTGGTTTCGGAGTATGCCTTCAACAACTTTAATCCGGACCATTCGGAGAAGGCGGCTGAGGAGGCCGCGGCGGCGATGGACGCCCAGATTGAAGTTCTGAAAAATACCGGGTCGGAAATCTATGAGACGGACGTCCTGGACGATGAGCCGCTTGTCATTTTCGAAGAGTTTGAGACGGAAACTTTGCCTGAGACCTGTGACCAGGAAGCTCTGATTGCAGAGCTCACCGAGATCTCGAACCTCGCCATGGAGAAGGGGGAGGGGCTCATCGATGCGCGGCTGAATGCCCAGTCGACGCATATCTCCAAGATGTTCCTCACCAAAAACCGTGATCTTCGGCAGAGCTATGTCTACTCGGAGGGGAATCTCATCCCGATCGCGGTAAAAGACGGCAGGAACAGCTACACCAATACGGGCGTCTCGGGCCGTGTCGGTCCCGAGCTCTTTAAACAGCTTCGCGAAAAGGTGGACGACGCGCTGAAAGTCGTCGGTGAGCTTCTTTTGGCGGAGCGGATCGAGCCCGGCGAGTACGACATCATCACAAGCCCCGAGGTTTCCGGCCTGATCGCCCACGAAGCCTTCGGCCACGGCGTCGAGATGGATATGTTCGTGAAGGGGAGAGCTCTCGGCGCGGAATATATCGGTAAGCGGGTCGGCTCCGACCTTGTCACGATGCACGAGGGCGCCCTCTGCGCGACAAATGTGACGACCTACGCTTTCGACGACGAGGGAACGCCTGCCGGCGATGTCGTCGAGATCGATCACGGGATCCTGAAGACAGGCATCTGCGATGCGCTGGCCGCAAAGCGCCTCGGGACGAAGCCTACCGGCAACGGAAAGAGGCAGAATTTCGAGCACAAAGTCTACACCCGCATGACCAACACGGTCTTTGATTCGGGAAATGACAACCTTGACGACATGATCGCCTCCATCGACCACGGATACCTTCTTTGCGGCATGCGGTCCGGTATGGAGGATCCCAAGCACTGGGGAATCCAGTGCATCATCGAGCGCGGATATGAGATTAAGGACGGTAAGATGACCGGGAAGATCGTCGCCCCGATCGTCATGACCGGCTATGTGCCGGATCTCCTCCGTTCCGTCTCCATGGCGAGCACCGACCGGGGAATCTTCGGCTGCGGCGGCTGCGGAAAAGGCTACAAGGAGTGGGTCAAGGTCGCGGACGGCGGCCCCTATCTTAAGGCGAAAGCGAGGCTTGGATAATGCAGGATTTTTTGATTGAACTGGTGAAAAATGCCGGGGCGGATGCCTGGGAGATCACCGATGTAGAAAACTACGGCTGGGAATTTTATTTTATAAAGCATAAGCTGGATCAGAACCGCGTGAAGAGAACGGAGCACACCTCCGTGAAGCTCTTTAAAAAGAGTGAGGACGGAAAGTTTCTGGGGAGCGCCGTGAGCGAGATCGCGCCGACCGCCTCGAGGGAGGAGGCGCAGGCGATCCTCGACAAGCTCCTTTTTCAGGCATCTCTTGTCAAAAACCCGGTCTATACGCTTAATGAGAAGAAAGAGACGGAGGCAGAGGCCGCGGAGTTTGATGTGAGTAAGATCGCGGAGAGCTTTATCAGGGCCATGCAGGAGCTGCCGGAGACGGAGACCGAGTACATAAACTCCTACGAGATCTTTGTGAACGGTGAGAAAAGGCGCTTCCTTAATTCTAACGGGATCGATGTGACGGTCGCATACCCGTCGTCCATGATCGAAGTGGTCGTCAACGCGAAAAATGAAGACCACGAGATCGAGCTCTACCGGATGTACACCTCGGGCGCGTGCGATGCCAAGGCCCTTAAGGAAAAGCTTGCAAGGACGCTGTGTGAGGGGCGCGACCGTCTCACAACTAAGAAGACGCCGGCGCTCGGGACCGCGACAATCGCGCTCACGACGGATGCGGCGCTGGAGGTCTACCAGTATTTTGCAAACCGGATGAGCTGCGGATACAAGTATCAGGGACTCTCGGACTATGAGATCGGAGAACCCGTCATCAGGGATGCGGAAGGTGATGCGCTCACGATCACGGCGCGCGCATTTCTGCCCAATTCCTCCGGAAATTGTCCGTTCGACCCGGAAGGGGCTCCGGTTCGCGATCTTACCATCATCAAGGATACGAGGGCGGAGCATTTCTGGGGAAGCCGTCAGTTTGCGAGCTACCTTAACGTTTCGGATTCCTTCATCGCCGGAAACTTCGAGGTGGCCGGAGGAGAAAAGACGTCATCCGAGCTCCTTTCGGGAGACTTCCTCGAAATTGTGGAGTTCTCGGATTTCCAGGTCGACGCGATGACCGGGAGCATTGCCGGCGAGATCCGCCTTGGGTACCTGCACCGGGGCGGCGAGGTGATGATCGTCTCGGGCGGCTCCGTCTCGGGGAATATGCATGAGGCGGGGCGCGGGCTTCATTTTTCAAGGGAGACCGTTCAGTACGACAACTACATCATTCCCGCGGTGACGATCCTTACGCTCACCGTCACGGGGGCTTAATGCAAGAAGAAGGCGGCTCTTCGGGAGCTGCCTTTTTTGTAGGTAATGCGTGAATACATTGTAAACTTTTGCATATTTTTTCGTGCAAAATTGACAAATGTCTGATTTGGATATAATATATAGATATATATAAAATAATTCTGATCAGAATATACAAGTAACGGAGGAGCTGTTATGGAATATTCACCAGTCGGTCTCTCACGTGAAATACCGCCGAACTGTGTTGTCGGAATAGGGGCGTCAGCCGGAGGGCTCGAGGCCCTTCAGCAGTTTCTGACATTTCTTCCGAGCAACACGGGGATGGCATTTGTCATCATCCAGCATCTGGCACCGGACCACAAGAGCCTGCTCTCGGATATCCTCGGAAAATACACGGTCATGCCGGTCCGGGAAGCCAAGGACGGAATGCGGGTCGAGCGCAACTCGATCTATATGATCCCGCCGAAATATAATTTGGAGATCGATTCGGACACGCTGAAGTTAAGCGAGTACAATCATGCCAAGATCAACCACCCGATCGATATCTTTTTCCGTTCGCTCGCCTCGGCCTACGAGAACCGGGCGGTAGCGGTGATTCTGTCGGGAACCGGCTCGGACGGAACCAACGGGATCCGGTCGATCAAGGAACGGAACGGCATGATCATCGTCCAGTCGCCGGAGAGCGCCAAGTTTGACGGGATGCCGCGCAATGCGATTGCGACCGGCTTTGTTGATCTTGTCCTGAATCCGGACAGCATAGCGAGAGAGCTCTCCCATATCGCAAATTCCCTCGCCGTGACGTCGAGCCGCCAGCTTCTGACGGATGCGGATCTCATGTCCCAGATCTTCACGATCCTGAAGGACGTCACGAATGTCAATTACGCCTACTATAAGCAGACGACGATCCTGCGCCGCATCGAGCGCAGACTTGTCCTGACCCACAGCCGGAACCTCCGGGAATATGTGAATTACCTGAGCAATAACCCGGAGGAGGCGAGGCTGCTGGCCAAGGAGGTGCTGATCGGGGTCACTTCATTTTTCAGAGACGCGGACTACTTTGAGGTCCTGAAAGAACGGGTCATCACGAACCTGGTGAAAAATGCAAGGCAGGGCGATCAGATCCGCGTCTGGGTGGCCGGCTGTTCGACCGGTGAGGAGGCCTACTCGATCGCGATCCTCTTCTCGGAGGTCATGGAAGAGCTGGGCATGCGGCGTGATGTGAAGATCTTCGCGACAGACCTCGATTCCGACGCGATCATGCAGGCGAACCGCGGTATTTACGGGGACAACATCATAGAGGACGTCAGCCTGAACCGCCTGTCCCGGTACTTTACGAGGAAGGGCAACAAGTATGTGATCCGGCATGATATCCGGAAGATGATCATCTTTGCCCAGCACAATGTGTTCCAGGATCCGCCGTTCGGCAAGCTCGATCTCATCAGCTGCCGGAACCTGCTCATCTATTTCCAGACGACGCTGCAGAGGAGCCTCTTTGCCATTTTCCACATGGCCTTAAACGACGGGGGCACCCTGTTCCTCGGAAGATCGGAGTCCGTGATCGATTACGACGACGTGTTCCGTGTACAGTGCGCCAACGAGAAGATATTTACCCACTATGCAGCGGGCCGGGCGCCGGTCCATGAGCGGCTCAACTATGCGATGCGTCTGGCGGACAACATCATCGATCCGATCATCATCCCGGAAACGCGTCCCTATCAGGATGTGTCCTACAAGACAGGGGAGCTCGACACCAAAGTGCTTGAGACCCTGCTGCCGCCGTGCATTCTTGTCAATGAGAAAAATGAACTTGTCCACAGCTACGGGGACTGCACGGATTATATCAGCATCCCCTCCGGCGGGGTTACGCTGGACATCTTCTCGCTCATCCGCAATGACCTGAAAATCGCGCTCTCAACCGCCCTTCGGGAGGCGAGAAGCAGCAATGACAGGGTCATTTACAATGATGTTCCGGTTGTATTTGACGAAAAGCCGGAACTTATCAAGGTGGTCGCCCAGCCGATCATGGACAAGGTCGGGGAGGATACCGGTTTTATCGCCGCCGCCTTTATCCGCGGAAGAGAGGAGGAAGATCCGGATACGATCCGCTACGAGATCGATACGGCTGCCGCAAGCCAGATTGCCAACCTTGAGAAGGAACTCAAGCAGGCCAGAGACGACCTGCGCCGCACGGTTACCGAGCTTGAGTCGGTCAACGCCGAGCTGCAGGCGGCAAATGAAGAGCTGCTGACCGCCAACGAGGAACTCCAGAGCTCCAACGAGGAGCTGCAGTCGGTCAACGAGGAGCTCTACACGGTCAATGCCGAGTATCAGAGCAAGGTCAATGAGCTCGTCGGGGTCAACAACGATATGGCGAACTTCCTGTCGACGACCCTGATCGGCATCATGATGGTCGACCGGAACCTCAATATCCGCAAGTACACGGAGTACATCGCCAAGGAGTTCAACGTCGCTGAGCAGGATGTCGGGCGGAGCCTCAGGTATATTTCCTACAACTTCGCGGTGATCGATCTCATGGAGCTCTGCCGCGAGGTGCTTCGCACCAATGAGGCGACCGAGCATCACTGTGCTTCGGTCATGGGTAAGACATACCTTATCCGCATCTCTCCGTACAGAACAAATCTTTCGGAGAGGGATGCGAGCAATGAAAGGAAGGAAGCGGAAGGCCTGGTCATCACATTTGTCGATACGACCAAGAAGGTGGACGACCAGAAGCAGATCGACGCGATGGCGGAGGCCCTCAAGGAGGCGGTCCGGTCGGGTCAGGAGAAGGAGGCATTCCTCTCCCATATGAGCCACGATATGAGGACGCCGATGACGGCAATCTCGGGTCTTACGGATCTCACGCTCCGCATGGATTCGCTTCCGCAGGAAGCCAGGGACAATCTGGAGAAGATCCGCATTTCCTGCGGTTATCTGACCGGCCTCATCGAGGAGGTCCTCGAGACGAGCCGCATCAACGCAGGCAAGATCGTCTCGGTGAGCACGCCCGTGATCGAGGATTCCGTGATCAGGGAGGTCTCCACGATCATCGAGGAGCGGGCCCGCAAGGCGCATGTGGATTTCTCCTGTGCGGTTCACGGCTGCAAGAGCCAGTATGCGCTCGTCGACACGGAGCATGTCTCGCGGATCCTTCTGAACCTGCTCTCCAATGCCGTGAAATTCACACCGGAGAACGGAAAAGTCTCTCTGACAACCTATGTCAGCTACAACGGGAACGAGATCGAACACCGCTATGTGATCGCGGATTCGGGCAGAGGCATGAGCACCGCGTTCCAGCAGAAGATGTACCAGCCCTTCACCCAGGAGGTGGAGGAGGGCGGCGCCCACTCCGGAACCGGACTCGGGCTCTACATCGTACGAAGCCTCGTCAATCTGCTGGGCGGGAGCATCACCTGCCGCAGCGAAAAGGGTGAGGGAACCGTCTTCACGGTCATCATGCATTACGATATCGCGACCCCCGAGCAGGTGCGCATGCACCGCCAGCAGGCGGTCACCTATGAGGACCGCATCCTCTACGGGAAAAATGTGCTGATCGCCGAGGACAACGCCATCAACGCGGAAGTCATCATCAGGATCCTGGCAACAAAGGGGATCCATTCCGAGCTGGCCCGGGACGGAAAGGAAGCGCTCGACCTCTTCCGGCTCAAGGGACCGTATCATTTCCAGGCGGTGATCATGGATATCATGATGCCGGTGATGGACGGCTTCAAGGCGGCCGAGGAGATCAGAAAGTCGGTCACCGCGGACGCGGAGACGATACCGATCATCGCGCTTTCGGCGGATGCCTCCGAGGAGACAACGGAGCGCTGCATGAATGCAGGGATGGATTTCCACCTCTTAAAGCCGATCGTCGCCGACAAGCTCTTCGGAATCCTCTCGGAAGTGTTCGAGGAGAACGGAGAAAAAACCGTGTAAACCAACTTAAAAACGGAAATAAAAAGCCGGGGGCTTCGTGAGAAGCCTCCGGCCTGTTTTTATATATGCTATTATTTGACTTCCGCCATGCCGTACGGATTGCCTTCGTTGAAGTTGCGGGCATTTTCCATGGTCGTGGCTGCGATCGCCTGCAGGGCTTCGCGGGTGAAGAATGCCTGGTGGGAGGTGAGGATAAGCTGCGGGAACATCTGGAGACGGGCAGTGATGTCGTTCATCATCGCATCGGCAGAGTGGTCCGTATAGACGTTGGAATCCTCGCCCTCGTAGACGTCGAGCGCGACCGCGTGGAACTTGCCTTCCTTGAGCGCCGAGATGAGGTCCTCGGTGTCGATCAGGCCGCCGCGGGCGGTGTTGACAAGCATGACCGTGTCTTTCATTTTATCGATCGCGGCCTTGTTGATCAGATGGTAGGTGCCGCCGTCGCCCATGATGAGCGGTGCGTGCAGGGAGATGAGGTCGGACTTGGCAAACAGCTCGTCCTTGCTCACATAGGTCAGGAGACCTTCATCCACAAGCGCCTGGTTCGGGTAAGCGTCCCAGCCGATGACGGTCATGCCGAAGCCCTTGCAGATGCGGGCCATGCACTGGCCGATCTTGCCGGTGCCGACGATGCCGGCGACCTTGTTGTGGAGGTCAACGCCGAGAAGACCGCTGAGCGCGAAGTTGTTGTCACGGACCTTGTTGACGGCCTTGTTGAGACGGCGGTTGGCTGCCTGAATGATGGCCATCGCGTGCTCGGCGACCGCATAGGGTGAGTATGCCGGGACACGGAGAACCGTGATGCCGAATTCGCGGGCTGCCGCGATATCCACGTTGTTGAAGCCGGCGCAGCGGAGGAGAACCAGCCTGACACCGCACTCCTTGAGCGTCTCGAGAGCGGCTCTCGGGCACTCGTCATTTACGAAAATGCAAACCGCGTCATATCCCTTCGCAAGGGCAGCGGTTTCCGGTGTGAGACGCGTGGAGAAGTACTTGATGTCGCAGTTGTAGGTGCCTTCGCCCTTGTCTTTTGCAAGCTCGTTGAAGAAGATGTGGTCGTAGTCTTTTGCTCCGAAAAACGCGATCTTGAGAATGCCGACCGGTTTTTTCTGAGCAGCTTTTTCCTTCAGCATTCTGGAGATGGCTTCGATGGCTGCTTCCTCATCATCGCCTTCGGCTGTGATGAGGAGCGTGGAGCCCTTCACCGCGTGCAGACCGAGGATCTGCAGAACGTTGTTGCCGTTGGCATTGTGCTCACCGCAGGTGATGGTGATCGACGAGCGGAAGTTCACGCAGGCCTGTGCGATCTGGGCTGCCGGACGTGCATGGATGCCGAGCGGATCAACTACGACATGGGTATAAGATTTCATTGGCTTAATCCTCCTAAAGGCTAATAGTATTTAGAAACTGTCTATAATTCTACCATAAAATTCGGGAATGGTACAGTATGTTTTGTGAAAAAACCACAATTATCTCCTGCTGATTCAGGATAAATATTTGCCTTTGGAAATATTTTGGAGATGGGTTTCCAAACGCTTCCATGCGTATACTTTAAGAGGAGCCCGCAATTCATTTTCAAAGGAAAGGATAAGGAGATAGCTGTGAATCGTAAAATGAAAAAACCGTTTTATAAGAAGTGGTGGTTCTGGGTGCTGGCGGTGCTGGTGATTGCGTCTCTGGGGCAGAGCTGCGGCAGAGGAGAGAAGAAGGATGAGTCGGCCGGGAAGCCGGCCGTGACGGCGACCCCGACGGCAACTCCGACGGCGACCCCGAAGGCGACCGCGACACCGAAACCGACGGCGGAGCCGCTGCCGGAGCGGGAGGAGATGAACGGGTTTGATGAGGCGACGAATCAGACGGTGGAGATCGGCGGAGTGGTGTTTCAGCTGCCGTCGTATCTTACGAAGGCTGAACTTACGGATGCAGACAGCTGGGATTTGCAGTATGTGTATAATGACGATCAGAACGGCTATGCAATTAGTTTTGACGTATATGACACGACAGGAGAGAAATTCATTGCCGGCCGCGACGGTATGCTGGATTCTATCATAGAAAACATCGTGAACGGGAAATTGAGAAATAAATCTGATCAGAGTATCGGCGGTATGATGGCCAGGGTATTCGATATGACAGGCGGCGATAATAACGGCGCATATGGAAAAGGTATATTGATCTATAACTATGACACCGGAAAGCTGATTTATGCATTGGCAGTTGAGAGCCTTAGTGCCCCGAAGACTTTTGCAGGAGACACCGACAGAATCTTCTCTACGGCGAAAAAGGCATCACCGGAGACACCCGCGGAAACTGCTCCTGCCGCCGAGAGCACGCCGGCAGCGGAACCTGCCCCGGAAACCTCGGACGGCGTCACCCCGGAATTCAAGCAGATGATGGATGAGTATGAGGCATTTTTCAACGAGTACGTGGAGTTCATGAAAAAATACTACGCCTCTGATGATGCAATGTCCATGATGAGCGATTACCTGAGCATGCTGTCGAGGTACACGGAGGTGATGGACAAACTCGATTCGATCGATGAGTCGACGCTCTCCGAGGCGGATGACGCCTACTACACGGCGGTGATGCTGCGGATCAGCGCAAAGATACTCGAGGCGACGGAAGCGATTTCTTAAGAGATCAACGTTGTGGCACCGGCTTGGGGACTGTCCCTTCACCGTTGTGGGGACTGTCCCCGCAACGGTGAAGGGACGGTCCTGCATCAAAAGAAGAGGATGTATGCGCCAGCCGCACACAAAACACCCGTGACGGCGCCGCCGAGAACGTCCGTCAGGTAGTGAACGCCGACGTAGATCCGGGAGAACCCGACGAGTGATGCGAGCACGAGGGCAGCAGCCCCCTCAAAAGGCGGGCGGGTTAAGAGAATCGCCGCGGCCGCGGAGAACGCGCAGGCCGCATGGGCCGAAGGAAACGCGAGATCCTTCGGCCTTCTTATGAGAGGGACGACCTCCGCCATCGCGTCATAGGCCCTCGGCCGGCCGAACACCCGCTTTAAGATCTGTGAGGACAGGAGCCAGGCGGAGAAGAAGGAGGCCGCGAAGTAAAGGAGGGGTGAGAGGTTTTCATTTTTCAGATAAATGAAAACGTACCATGCCCACCAGATCACCCCGCCGCCGAGATACGTCACGGCGATCATGACGGGGTTCAGCCATTTCTTTCGTCCGGCCTGCACGCGGAGCATGATTGCCTCGTCGGTCCGCCGGAGGGATTCATTGTCAAATAAATCTTTCATGGACAATCAATGATCCTCGTACATGAGGTGCTCATAATAATCAAGATATCCGACCACGATCTCCGTCTCATCATCGGTGAGGTCGTGGTCGGTTTTTATTTTCTCGGCGTCCCCGGCGCGCAGGCCCTCATCGTAGAGGCGGGCGGCGAGCTTTTCAAGCTTCTTATTCATACGAAATCCTCCGTTAAATTCTAAACTGTCTGACGGAGTTATTATAATGCGCGGGAGAGGGTATTTCAACTTGCGCAGATCATTTTTTAGTGATACGCTGTCAGTAGATTTTTGAGATAAGGAGTTTTTTATGAACCCAACACGTATCGATCTCTACAAGACCGGTGAATACAGCTACGAGCGCTCCTATGGATTTATGCCGAACCTCAGGATCTACCTGCAGGAAGATGAAAAGATCCATCCGACGATCCTGGTCATCCCGGGCGGCGGCTACGAGTTCGTCTCCGCAAGAGAAGGGGAACTTGTCGCCGAAAAGTTTGTCTCGCTCGGCTACAACTGCTTTGTACTGACCTACACCGTGAACCCGCTTCATATGACCCCGCTTAAGAGACAGTCCTTAAATGACGCCGCGCGTGCAATCCGGACGATCCGCATGAACGCGGAAAAATGGCACGTCGATCCGGAGAGAATCGCGGTCATGGGCTTCTCCGCCGGCGGTCATCTGGCTGCGTCTCTGACCCTGCACTATATGGATGCGGAAGAGCCGGATCCGGCTTACGCCGCCATAAACGCCCGGCCGGACGCCGCGGTTCTTTCCTACCCGGTTATCACGACCGGTGAGTTTGCCCACATGGGAAGCGTGAGAGCGCTTCTCGGCTACAGCTTCGAGACGCCGGAGAGCGAGCGCAGCATTTTCGGGAAGCCCATGCCCGGCTGTGAGACGCCGGCCGGTGAGATGCACTATGCATCCCTGGAGACCCAGGTGACGGAAAACACTCCGCCGGTCTTCCTGTGGCATACGATGACGGACGCCTCCGTGCCGGTCGAGAACAGTATGCTCTTTGCGGCGGCGCTCAGAAAATGCGGCGTCCCGTTTGCCCTGCATCTTTTTTCCAACGGCAAGCACGGGCTTTCGCTCGCCAATGAAGCCTGGGCCACCTGCTGCGGCAAGGGTGAGTACACCTATGAGCCCACGAGGGCCTTCACGAATGCGGCTCTGGCCGGCGAGATTGATCTCTCCGATGAGGTCAAGATGGAGCTGATCGAGAACGAACACTTCGGCACCGGCGTCGCAAAACGCAATGAAGTTCCGGTCCCGGAGGTGCAGAAGTGGCCGGAGCTGGCGGATGCATTTTTAAAAACTTACTTTTAAAGGAGACTTCATAATGACTGCAAATGAAAAACTTGCATTGCTTCGACTTAAAATGCAGGACGAAGGGATCGACTGGTTCCTGATCGGTTCCTCCGACTACCACGCCTCGGAGTACGTGGGAGACTTCTTCAAGGTCTCGGAATTCTTCTCCGGCTGCACGAGCGACAACGTGCTGCTTCTGATCGGACGGGAAAATGCATACCTCTGGACCGACGGCAGGTACTTCATTTCCGCCGCGAAGGAGCTTGCCGGCAGCAGCATCACGCTTATGAAGAGCGGAGAGAAAGGGGTGCCGACACTCGAGGAGTTCCTCCGGGAGAATGTGAAGAAGGGGGAGACGCTGGCATTTGACGGCCGCACGATCAACGCCGAGGCCGGAGCTGCCTACGATGATATCCTGATGGAGGCGGGCGCCTCCCTGATCACGGATATCGATCCGGCGGACGGCATCTGGAAGGACCGCCCGGCGCTTCCGGTCCACCCGATCTTTCTTGTGCCGGACGAGCTGGCCGGAGCCTCCTTCGCCGAAAAACTTGAGGCGGTGCGCGGTGCGATGGCGGAAAAGAAGGCGGATTACCTTATGCTCTCGCGGCTCGACGATATCGCCTGGCTCACCAATGCAAGGGGAAACGACATCTTCTGCAACCCGGTCATGCTTGCATATGCCCTGGTCGGGAAGGACTCCTTCCATCTCTTTACAGAGGAGGAAGAGGTGACGGACGAGTTTGACGATTACTGCGCCGACCGGGACATCACGCTGCATCCCTACGAGACGGTTCTGGACTTCCTTGAGGGATTTTCATTTGACGGATCCGTCATGCTTGAGAAATCCGCGACCTCTGACGCGATCTACCAGATCATCGCCAATAAGGCCGATGTCGTCCTCGCGGCGAATCCGACGGAGCGCATGAAGGCGGTCAAAAACCCGGTCGAGATCGAGAATATCAAGAAAACCTACCTCATGGACTCGGTTGCGCTCACGCATTTTATATACTGGTTCAAGACGAATGTCGGGAAAATGAAGATCACCGAGCTCTCCGCAGCCGAAAACCTGGACGCCAGAAGGGCAGCGCTGCCGGGCTATATCGAGCTCTCGTTCCCGACGATCTCAGCTTACGGCGCCAATGCGGCCATGGCTCACTACGCGGCGACCGAGGAGAACCAGGCCGAGGTTGAACCGCACGGATTCCTGCTCGTTGACTCCGGCGGCCAGTACATGGGCGGAACGACCGACGTCACCCGGACGATGGCGGCGGGAGAGCTCACGGCGGAGGAGAAGAGAGACTTTACGCTGACGCTTGTCGCAAACCTGAACCTTCTGAACGCTCGTTTCCTCTACGGTGCGACCGGCAAGGTGCTCGACACCTATGCGCGCTCTCCGCTCTGGGAGTACGGGATCAACTACAACCACGGGACAGGCCATGGGATCGGGTATATCCTGAACGTCCACGAGGGACCGCAGAATATCCGCTGGAAATTCAACCCGGGTCAGAAGGAGGTTCCTTTCGAGGCCGGCATGATCATCTCCGATGAGCCGGGCGTCTACATCGAGGGAAAGTACGGGATCCGCATCGAGACGATCCTGCTCACCGAGGCGGGTATCGAGAACGAGTACGGGCAGTTCCTGAAATTCCTGCCGCTCACCTGGGCTCCCATCGACCTCGACGCGGTCGATACCGCCTACATGCAGCCGAGGGATATAGCAAGGCTCAACGACTATCATGCGAAGACATTCGAAAAGCTTGCTCCTTACTTTGAAGGAGAAGAGCTTGCATGGCTCCGTGAGGCGACGAGGCCGCTTCCTCTGATAGATAAACTGACAAAACAGTTATAAGACTATAACTGAAAAATCAGCATTATGCTTAAAATAAAGTCCTGAAAAAGGCCTGCTATTGATTTTTGCATGAATTTATGTATAATGATGATAGGCGGGAATCATTTTTCCGTTTGTTACTGATGAAAATATTTTATAGAAAGAGGGTAATCCTATTATGGCATTGGATCTTAGTAAATACGGTATCACGGGCGTACAGGAAATCATTCACAACCCGTCCTTTGAACAGCTTTTTGAAGACGAGATGAATCCGTCCCTCACCGGGTATGATAAGGGCCAGCTCACCGAGCTCGGCGCTGTCAACGTTATGACGGGCATTTACACCGGCCGTTCCCCCAAAGACAAATATATTGTCATGGACGAGAATTCCAAGGACAAGGTCTGGTGGACAACACCGGAGTATCCGAACGACAACCATCCGATCTCCGAGGAGAACTGGGAGTACTGCAAGAAGCTTGCTCTTCAGCAGCTTTCCGGCAAGAAGCTCTATGTTGTTGACGCTTTCTGCGGCGCCAACAAGGACACACGCCTTGCAGTCCGTTTCATCATGGAAGTTGCATGGCAGGCTCACTTTGTCACGAACATGTTCATCAGACCGACCGAAGAGGAGCTCGCCGCTTTCGAGCCGACATTCATGGTTTACACCGCTTCCAAGGCGAAGGTTGAGAACTACAAGGAGCTCGGCCTCAACTCCGAGACAGCTGTCCTCTTCAACGTTACCTCCCATGAGCAGGTCATCCTGAACACATGGTACGGCGGCGAGATGAAGAAGGGTATCTTCTCCATGATGAATTACTACCTGCCGCTTCGCGGCATCGCTGCGATGCACTGCTCCGCCAACACCGATATGAACGGCGAGAACACAGCAATCTTCTTCGGCCTCTCCGGCACGGGCAAGACCACTCTGTCCACCGACCCGAAGAGACTTCTCATCGGCGATGATGAGCACGGCTGGGATGACAACGGCGTCTTCAACTTCGAGGGCGGCTGCTATGCGAAGGTCATCAACCTCGACAAGGAGTCTGAGCCGGACATCTACAATGCAATCAAGAGAAACGCTCTTCTTGAGAACGTTACCTGCGACGAGAACGGCAAGCTTGACTTCGCCGACAAGTCCGTCACGGAGAACACTCGTGTTTCCTACCCGATCGACCACATCGAGAAGATCGTCCTCAATGTACATCCGACTTCCTCGGGCCCGGCTGCTGACAACGTCATCTTCCTTTCCGCAGATGCGTTCGGCGTCCTTCCGCCGGTCTCTATCCTGACTCCGGAGCAGACTCAGTACTACTTCCTGTCCGGCTTCACAGCTAAGCTCGCCGGCACGGAGCGCGGTATCACCGAGCCGACCCCGACCTTCTCGGCCTGCTTCGGCCAGGCGTTCCTTGAGCTTCATCCGACCAAGTACGGCGAAGAGCTCGTCAAGAGAATGCAGCAGAGCGGCGCTAAGGCTTACCTCGTCAACACCGGCTGGAACGGCACAGGCAAGCGTATCTCCATCAAGGATACCCGCGGTATCATCGATGCGATCCTGAACGGCGATGTCTTAAAGGCTCCGACCAAGAACATCCCGTACTTCAACTTCGAAGTCCCGACCGAGCTTCCGGGCGTTGCCACCGAGATCCTTGATCCGCGTGACACCTACGCAGATCCGGCAGTCTGGGAGGAGAAGGCAAAGGATCTGGCTGGCAGATTCATCAAGAACTTCAAGAAATATGAGACCAACGAGGCAGGCAAGGCACTTGTCGCTGCAGGCCCGAAGCTTTGATTCTGAATAATTGACATAATCGGACCGCCCTCCCTAAAAAGGGAGGGCGGTTCATTTGTGAGCGCACGCACATGGCAGGCAAAAGCGGCGCGAAGGGAAGGAATACATGGAACTGGTGGGCAGAGGATCCGGCGTAAGGCCAGACCGGGAGACGGCAGGGAGAAAAATGAAAACCATGCTGCCGCCCGTCCTCATTAGCGGAGCGCTGATCCTGTTCGTTCTTATAAATAACGATCTTTTCTTTGGAAAATCAACCGCGACCGACAAATACGGACTCGCAATCGAGGCAGACCGGCCTCTCTTTTTTGCGCTGGCAATCGGTGCGCCGCTTGCCGCAGCGGTTTTAAATATTCTTATACATACCGTCCTGAAACGAAACAGGGAAGAGGAGAGCACGGTCAGTGAGAAGGTTCTCGCAGCCGCTCTGGTGACGGGAAATGCATTTCTCTCATTTTTCCTCATCGAGCTCATAAACAATCCCTGGTATTACAGTCTGGACGCAAGATATAAGCTCCTGGGCTGGGGGATCACGCTTGTGATCGACCTCATCTTTATCGGGATCTTCAACTCCGTGAGCATCGGCATGGTACTGGGAAATATCTTTTTCCTCGTGTGGGGCATCGCCAACTACTATGTTCTGGCGTTCCGCTCGATTCCGCTCCAGTACATCGACTTTTTCTCGATCAAAACGGCGATGAACGTGGCGGGAAACTATGAGTTCTCGCTCGCCTGGCAGATCGTGACCGCCGTGTCGGTTACCCTGTCCGTGCTCGGCGTGTACGCCGGCGCGGGACTTCTGCGCGTCTTTCGGAAGAGAAACGGGAAGGTGCTTGTCCGCGGGGCTGCGCTTATCCTTGCATTTTCCTTCCATGCGGTGATCTTTAAGACCGATTTTCTCGCGGATCAGGGAATCTGGCTCCGCGACTGGCACCCCCAGTACACCTACAAGCTGTTCGGGATGGAAGCCGGCTTTCTTGCATTTGCGAAAGCCTCCAACCCCGAGCCGCCCGCAAGCTACTCGGGCGAGCGGGTGGAGGAGATCATCGGGGCAGCCGACGAGAACCGGGCAGCGGCCGACAAGGCGGATCTGGTCATTCCGGAAAACTTTATCGTCGTCATGAACGAGAGCTTCGCCGACCTTACGGTCTATCCGAACCTCCGGACAAAGGAGGAGGTCATGCCGTTCTTTACATCGCTGGCGGAGGAGGCCGTCAGCGGCTATCTGCGCGTCTCCGTCCTCGGCGGGACGACCGCCAACACGGAGTACGAGTTCCTGACCGGCAACTCCTGCATGATCTCGCCGTCCACGGTCGTCTACAACTCCTTCATCAAGAGCGACCAGTTCTCTTTAGCGAGGACCTTGAAGGCCCAGGGCTACCGGGCGGTCGCGATGCATCCCTACTACCCGAACGGCTGGAACCGGGAATTTGTCTATCCCAGAATGGGATTTGACGAATTCATCTCGATGGAGGGCTTTAAAGGGGCCGACAGGGAACGGGATTTTGTGAGCGACCTCGGGGACTATGAGCGACTCATCGAGGAAGTGGAGAAGAAGAAAGACGGAGAGAAGCTGTTCATTTTCAATGTCACGATGCAGAACCACAGCGGCTACGAGACGAAGAATTATCCGGTCAGCATCCATGTGAACGGGTATGACGGGGAGTTCCTCGGACAGGCGGAGCAGTACGAGTCCCTGATCAGAGAGAGCGACAAGGCTCTTGAATATCTGATCGACTACTTTAAAAACTGTGACGAGAAGACCATGATCGTCTTTTTCGGGGATCACCAGCCGTCGCTCTCGGAGGATTTTCTCGCCTATGCGCTCGGCAAGGATGCGGATGACTTTACCTTTGAGGACGAGCAGAAGCAGTACATGACCCGCTATCTCATCTGGGCCAACTACGACCTGCCGGAGGCGGAAGGCGGGATCATGTCCGCGAACTATCTGGCAAGTTACGCGCTCTCGCTCACCGGACTTCAGGGGACTTCCTACAATGACTATCTGCTGGGAATGCGGGATACGGTGCCGGCGGTCAACGCCTACGGCTATGAGACGGCGGACGGCATCATGCACCAGCACGGAAGCGGAGAGGATCCGGAGGCCGAGAAAGTGCTCGAGGATTACAGCTGCCTCATTTACAACGAGCTTACGGCCGGCAGCGACCGGGATAAATCGTTCTTTGGTGTTGACGAATCATCGTAAAGGTCTTATAATACTTTAGCGAGTAAACGCGTTAACGCGCAAAAATAATTAAAGGAATGGATTCTTAAAATGCCTATTACAAATCTTCTTGAGCAAAACTGCAAACTGTATCCGGAAGACTGTGCCCTCGTTGAGATCAACCCGGCGAAGGCAGATGACCGCAGGGTCACCTGGAGAGAATATGATCTGGTTCAGTCGTCTCACGCACAGCCTTACCGCCGCGAGATCACCTGGCGTGTCTTCAACGAGAAGGCCAACCGTTTTGCGAACCTGCTCCTCGAGAGAGGCATCGGCAAGGATGACAAGGTGGGCATTCTCCTTATGAACTGCCTTGAATGGCTGCCGATCTATTTCGGTATCCTGAAGACAGGCGCGCTGGCTGTGCCGCTCAACTTCCGCTACACGTCCGATGAGATCGAGTACTGCGTGAATAAGGCGGACTGCGATGTCCTCATTTTCGGCCAGGAATTTATCGGCCGCGTCGAGGAGATCGCGGACAGGATCTCCAAAAAGCGCCTGCTGTTCTTCTACGGAGACGCGTGCCCGTCCTTCGCGGAGGATTATACCAAGCTGACCTCCAACTGCTCAAGCCGCGACCCTCGCATCCTGATCACCGACGAGGACAATGCGGCGATCTACTTCTCCTCGGGCACGACCGGCTTCCCGAAGGCGATCCTCCACAACCATGAATCCCTGATGCACTCCGCGAAGGTGGAGCAGAAGCATCACGGCCAGACGAGGAAGGACGTCTTCCTCTGCATTCCGCCTCTCTACCACACGGGCGCGAAGATGCACTGGTTCGGAAGCCTTATCTCCGGCAGCAAGGCGGTCCTCTTAAAGGGCACCAAGCCGAAGGACATCCTGGATACGGTCTCCCGCGAGAGATGCTCCATCGTCTGGCTGCTCGTTCCGTGGGCCCAGGATATTCTGGACGCACTTGACCGCGGCGAGCTCAAACTGGAAGATTACAACTTAAAGCAGTGGAGGCTCATGCACATCGGCGCGCAGCCTGTCCCGAAGAGCATGATCATGCACTGGAAGGATTATTTCCCGAATCATGCGTACGACACCAACTACGGTCTCTCCGAGTCGATCGGACCCGGCTGCGTCCATCTCGGTGTGGAAAACATCGAAAAGGTCGGCGCGATCGGTGTTCCGGGCTATGGCTGGAAGACAAAGATCGTGGATCCGGAGCGGAACGAGATCAAGGAGAACGAGAAGGTCGGCGAGCTCGCGGTCTTCGGCCCGGGCGTCATGACCTGCTACTACAAGGATCCGGAAGCGACCGCGGAAGTCATGGACGATGAGGGCTGGCTCTACACCGGCGACATGGCGATGCGCGACAAGGACGGCTTTATCTACCTTGTCGACCGTAAGAAGGACGTCATCATCTCCGGCGGTGAGAATATCTACCCGGTTCAGATCGAGGACTTCCTGCACACCTTCGAGCCGGTCAAGGATGTCGCGGTCATCGGTCTCCCGGACAAGCGTCTCGGCGAGAAGACGGCGGCGATCATCGAGATCAAGGAAGGCTACACCGCGACCAAGGACGAGGTCGAGGAATTCTGCATGAAGCTTCCGAAGTACAAACGTCCGCGCGAGATCATCTTTGCGAAGGTTCCGCGCAATCCTACCGGAAAGATCGAAAAGCCGCTGCTCAGAGAGCGGTACGGCGTCATGCATCTCGTTGCAGCGGAGAATCAGGCATAAATCATGAAACATGCAAATCAGTTTAAAGCCGGGGTACGGGACGGCATCCCGATATGCCTCGGCTATTTTGCGGTCTCCTTCGCGTTCGGCATTCAGGCGGCGGAGACCGGACTTACCCCCTTTGAGGCGGGGATGCTCTCTCTTTTAAATGTAACATCAGCCGGCCAGTTCGCGGGCCTCTCGGTCATCGCGGCGGCCGGCTCCTATATTGAGCTGGCTGTGCTGCAGTTCATTATCAATCTGCGGTACATGCTCATGTCGGCGGCCCTGTCCCAGAAGCTGGATTCTGCGACGGGTACTTTGCCGCGCCTTCTCATAGCCTACGGCGTGACGGATGAGATCTTCGGGGTCAGCGTGACCCGGCCGGGGAAGCTCGATCCGTTCTTCTCCTACGGGTGCACGATCATCTCCGTGCTCGGCTGGGTGGGCGGCACCGTTACGGGAGCTTCCGCCGGCGCGATCCTGCCGGAACGGCTCATCTCGGCCCTCGGCGTCGCGCTCTACGGGATGTTCATCGCGATCATTATTCCTCCCGCGAGAGAAAATAAAAAGATTATGTACTGTGTACTCGCCGCGATGGTCATGTCGGCGGTCTTTGCCTGTGCGCCTGTCCTTAAAAACCTTTCGGGCGGCATGCGGATCATCATAGTGACGGTCGCAGTGGCGGCAATATTTGCAAAAATGTTCCCGGTGGAAGAGGAGGGCGCGTCATGAATCACGGCGTATTCGGCTATATTTTTGTGATGGCTCTTGTGACATATCTCATCAGATCTCTGCCGCTCACGCTGATCAGGCAGGAAATTAAGAGCCCGTTTATCAAATCATTTCTTATGTATGTCCCTTATGCGACGCTGGCGGCCATGACATTTCCCGCGATCCTGACCGCGACCAACTCGGTCTGGTCGGCACTGGCCGGATTTGCGGCAGCCCTTGTGCTTGCTTTCATGAAGAAGAGCCTTATCATGGTGGCAGCCGGCGCCTCGGCCGCAGTGTTCGTCCTCGAGTTGATTTTACTCGGATAAAAGTCTGAATTTGTCGGCATTTTGACAAAACATGTCGGTGTTTTGACAATTGATTCCAAACGCTTGCATCAATCCATTTCCATCGGTATGATGATTTTGAAAGGATGGTGGAAGCTTGGAGAAGTCTGGAATCGTCGTCGTGTCAAAAGGCGGCAAAAACTACAAGAAAATCATTTCCTATCTCGATGAGCGCGCAAGGGCCGATGTCTTAAGGGTGGATACGATCGGTGAGGCGCTGGACGTCATCTACTCGGCTGAGGCGGATGTGCTCATCACGGATCTCGGAGGGAAAGAAAAAAGAATTTCCGCGCCGATCCCGAGACCGTATTACAGTTCTGCGGGGGATGCAAGGAATAACATCAATTTTCTGGTCTGGTATATCAATACCCACTGTCAGGAAAGGCTGAATCTTAAGGATATGGCCGCCATGATCGGCGTCACATCCAACTATCTCTGCCGCCTCTTCAGGCAGGAGAAGGGCATAACGATCGGCCGTTATATCGAGCATGTCCGCTTAAAGAAGGCCGCCCGGGAGCTCCTTGACACGGATCGTTTCGTGCAGGATATAAGCGTCTCTTACGGGTACCGGAACGACTCCTATTTCTGCAAGGTGTTTAAGAAGGAATTCGGTCTCACGCCGGCGGAGTACAGGGAGAAGATGAGACGGAAGGATGAGACGGAAGAGGAGGAGCCTGCAACATGATCGTGCGCAAGAATACCGGGGGCGCGTACGGAGCGCTGCGGGATCCTTCGGACAGTGAGGGCTTAAGGAAGGACATGATCGCCGTAAAGGAGTATCTGCGTGCTCACTGCAGGGAGGATGTGGACTGCAAAAAGGCAGCCTGGGCGCTCGGGCTTTCCGACAGCTATATTGAGAAGACGTTCGGGCGGGAGGTCGGAGCAACCATCCGCCAGTATGTGATTATCTGCCGGGTGGAGGAGAGCACGAAGCTTCTCATCGGCACATCGATGCGAATTGAGGAGATCTGTGCGGCTGTCGGCATGAAAACACCGGCCTGGTACACCAAGTGTTTTCACCGCTATTACGGGATTTCCCCGACAGAATACCGCAGAAGAGACCGTATGGGGGCTGAACTTCCGGATTTAATCGTAAAAGGTGATAAAAACCTGCATAAAGTGGTGTAAAATGTGGTACAATGTCACTAAGGGAGGTTACGCCATGCTATTTACGATTGGAATCAACAATACAATGACGGAACTCGGACTTATTGACGGAGGAAAGATACTGGCAAAGGACCGCATTTCATCGGTGCGCGGGAAGACGTCTCTGGAGTATGCCGTGCTGTTCAGGTCATTTCTTGACATGAACGGTGTCGGCCGTGATGAGATCGACGGGGCGATACTGTCCAGTGTGGTCCCTTATCTCACCGATATCGTGCAGGATGCCGTGAAGAGAACCACGGGTTGTACGCCTCTCGTGGTGGGACCCGGCATAAAGAACGGCCTTAAGATACGGATCGACGATCCGAAGCAGCTGGGGGCCGATATCGTGGCAAGAACGGTCGGAGGGATCGAGCGCTACGGAGCACCGCTCATCCTGATCAATATGGGCTCGGCGACGACATTTTCCGCAGTGAACGCAAAGGGAGAATTCGTAGGAACCGTCATCGTTCCGGGTGTCGGAGTCTCTCTGAACGCGCTCGTCGAGGCGACATCCCAGCTTCCCGGGATCGATCTCAATGCGCCGAGACACGTGGTCGGAACCAACACGGTGGACAGCATGAAGAGCGGAATTGTCTTCGGCCAGGCAGCGCTGATCGACGGTCTTGTCGAACGCATCTGTGAGGAGATGGATATAGATCCTGCGATCGCGGCTTCCGGGGCGTACGCATCGACGGTGGTGCCTGCCTGCCGGACTGAAATTACGATCGATGAGGACCTGCTGCTCGTAGGGCTTCGGGCCATCTACGAGAAGAACAGGCGGTCAAAATGAGTACCTATGTGATCTCCGACATGCATGGAAGGATGGACCTGTTCCTCAAAATGCTGGAGAAGATCGGTTTTTCGGAAAATGATCATCTCTACTGCCTCGGCGATGCCGCAGACCGGGGACCGAAAGGAATCGAGATCCTGCTCCTTCTCATGCAGATGGACAATGTCACCTATATCTGCGGTAACCACGACCTCATGTTCACGAAGGCAGTTCGCAGGGCAGTCCAGATGGGCTACTCCGAGAAAGTTCTGAACACGGAGGAGTTTCAGCTCTGGATGCTGAACGGCGGTGCTTCTACATGGAACCGCTACATAGAGCTGGAACGGTCAGTGCGGAGAGAGATCCTCGCCTATATCGGGAACAGCTACCTGCTGATTCCCCAGCTAAAGGTGGGAGAGCATTATTTTTACCTCTGCCATGCAACCCATGCAGAAAGACCGATCTTAGAGCCTCTGCTCCTCAAAAACGCGGACCGGCAGACGATCGAGCACGTTGTCTGGGAGCGGACTTACCCGAGACCCCGCAGAAAGTTTTCGAAGAAAGACATATTCTACCCGGAGATATACAACCGCTATCCCAAAAAGACCACGATGATCTTCGGACATACGCCGACACCGGTATTTTCCAGACCGGATTCAAACGGCAGGGGCCATATCTGGCACGGCGGAAGCGGGCACCTCATTGATATCGACTGCGGCTGTGCGGTCAGGGAAGAACGCTATGCGATGCTGGGCTGCTTAAGGCTCGAGGATATGAAGGAATTCTATGTACATTATTAAAGGAAGGGCAGTGCCCTTCCTTTTTGATATTTATGACGGGGTTGAGACGGCGATCCACTGATAGCCTTTCCTTCCGTATTTGGCCGTCATCTCCGTGAGATAGTCGGCAACCGTCCTGTAGAATTCCGAGATGACAGTGAGGTGAGACGCGACGGCTGCGGCCTTCTCACTTCTGGAGGCATTCTCGTAATACTCTGTGAACACATCCTCCGGCACGAGCACATCGATCGTGGCGGACTGGCGCACATCCCGAAGAAGCGGATCGGACCAGCTGCCGCTCTCGAGCAGGTCCGCACAGGCATTGAGGTCGGCGGTCAGCTTTTCGATGTCCTTCATGGGGATGAGGTTCAGTTCATTTTTAAAATAGAAGACCCCCTCAAAATTTCGGGAGATGAGCGGGAGCAGAAGTCTTTTGGATGCGGGATTGCTGCAGGAGAGCTCATCTTTTATGGGGAGGTCTGCATTTCCCGCGAGGATCTCCTCGCTGATCGGGTCAAACCAGAAACGGAGCCGCGCGCTGTGGCCGCGGCGTACAGGGATATGATATTCGGCTTCGGGCATATTCGTACCGCCTTTCTTACGCTTTTCGCCTCTATCATACCAATTGAAAAGGAGAGTTTCAAGCAGATACCAAGAATTTGTTTGACATTCCGGCGGTTCTGTGCTTTTATAGAAGAACTGCGAAAAAGAGAGGTATGTATGGAATTAAATAATATTGAAACGACAGCGGAAGAAACGGCAGCGGGCGGATTTGCCGCCCTGGGACTTGATGAGCGGATCCTTAGGGCCATCTCCGACATGGGATTTGATGCGCCGTCTCCGATCCAGGAGCAGGCGATCCCGACCGAGAAGGCCGGAAGAGACGTGATCGGGCAGGCACAGACCGGCACCGGCAAGACGGCGGCCTTCGGCCTGCCGCTCCTCGAGAAGATCGACCCTGCCGTAAAGAAGCTCCAGGCGGTGATCCTGTGCCCGACGAGGGAGCTTGCAATCCAGGTCTCGGATGAGCTGCATCGCTATGCAAAATATCTGCACGGCGTCAGGATCCTGCCGGTCTACGGGGGTCAGGACATTGTGAAGCAGATCAGGGGGCTTAAGGACGGAACCCAGGTCATGGTCGGCACGCCCGGACGCGTGATGGACCATATGCGGAGAGGCACGGTTAAGTTCGACCATGTGCACACGGCTGTTCTCGACGAGGCCGATGAGATGCTGGATATGGGCTTTATCGACGACATGAACACGATTCTCTCCGAACTCCCGGAGGAGCGGCAGACTGTGATGTTCTCCGCAACCATGCCCCGGGAGATCGTCGATCTTGCCAACCGGTTTCTGAACGATCCCGCGATCGTCCGTGTCGCGAAGAAGGAGCTCACGGTCCCGGAGATCACCCAGTATTACTATGATGTCCGCCCGAACCGGAAGACGGAGGTGCTCTGCCGGCTCCTGGATCTCTATGAGCCGAAGCTCTCGGTCGTGTTCTGCAACACCAAGCGGAAGGTCGATGAGCTTGTCGATGAGCTGAAGAGCCGCGGATACTATGCGGAGGGGCTGCACGGGGATCTTTCCCAGGCTCAGCGCGACCGCGTGATGGGGAGCTTCCGAAAGCATCTGACGGAGATCCTCGTCGCGACCGACGTGGTGGCCCGCGGGATCGATGTCGAGGATATCGATGCGGTTTTCAACTACGATATCCCTCAGGACGACGAATACTATGTGCACCGCATCGGCAGGACGGGCCGGGCCGGCAAATCGGGAACCGCCTACTCGCTGGTCGTCGGCCGCGAGGTCTACAAGCTGAGAGACATCCAGCGCTACTGCCGCACGAAGATCATTCCGCAGGCGATTCCGTCTCTCGGGGACATCAACGAGATCCGCAGCGAGAAGATCCTGGACAAGGCTGTTGACATTCTCGAAAAGAACGACGGAAATCTGAAGAAGATGTTCGATATACTTGACCAGCGCATTTTTGAGGATGAGGTCTCCTCGATGGATCTGGCGGCGGCTCTGCTCATGATGCACATGGGGGAAATGAAGACCGAGGACGATATCGCGGACGCAAAGGTTCCGCGAAACCTTGATGACCTGGGGCGCTTTTCCGACGCTTCTTACGGAAGAGACCGCATGAGAGGCGGAAAATATGCGGAGAAGGGCAGAAAGCTCGACGGCAGGAAGCTGCGCGTTAAGCGGAGAAATGAAGACCGCGGCGACGACATGGTCAGGCTCTTCATCAATGTCGGAAGAAACCAGCATGTAAAGCCGGGCGATATCGTCGGCGCGATCGCCGGTGAGGCGGGCGTTTCCGGCAGCGTGGTCGGCGCGATCGACATCAAGGAGAGCTACTCATTTGTCGATGTGGACCGCAGAAATGCCGAGAAGGTCATGCGGGCGATGATGAATGCCAAGATCAGGGGACTCACGGTCCACATGGAGAAGGCGACCGGCGAGAAATAACTGTCGTAATTGGTGTGAAAATTTAAAAAAATAGTGCTTGACATATGTACTCACTTCGTAGTATTATAGTCAAGCACGGAAACAAGGCGAGATAGCTCAGCTGGCTAGAGCATGCGGTTCATACCCGCAGTGTCGAGGGTTCGAATCCCCCTCTCGCTACTGGAAAAGCCCCGGAAATCCTTGAAAATATGGACTTCCGAGGCTTTTTTGAAAATACCGCTCGGTGTGGTGACACCGCGCGGCATTTTTTGTCTTTAACTCAAATTGAGTTTCGCTTTAAGCGCGTCCTGAAGAACCTGGGAAAAGTTAATATTGGCAGCGGTTGCCGCTTCATTCAGCCATTCCGGAATGCTGAGGGTCTTTTTAACCGCCTTGTTGTTGTTCCTCTTTTGATAGCTAAGTGTATCGCAGTAGATCATGTTAACGAATTCGTTATCGGCGTGCGGAATAGAATTCATTGCAGAAGGCTTAGGGATGGCGATCTGGTTTTTTTCGTAATCATACAGTGTGAAAGCGAGGACATCCTCTGCCATATACATGGCTTCCGAGAGATCTTCGCCGCAGGTGTAGCACCCTTCGAGATCCGGGAAGTTCACGGAGAACATACCTTTGTCTTCCTGAGTAAAAACTGCCGGATAAACATATTTTGACATTGCTTGGCTCCTTTCTGATACTGAGGGGGAGAGTAAGACACGGAGCTTATTTCAGTCCTGCGTCTTTCAGTATGTTGTTTGCGGTTCCGGTTGGTATTTCTTTATGCGGGTGTCTCCATACCCTGAAATACTTATTCGTGATTGGGCTGAACCATTTATCATGTTCTGCGCCGTGCTCCACCATTTTACAACCGGCTTTTTTTAACATCTTTGTGAGCTCTGATGTCTTCACTGTTCTGCTCCCTTCAGTTGATGTATTTATTTTAACACGTATATATACGTATATCAATGCGAAATGCATAATAATACTTGCAAAAAGGTGAAAAATGAAAATGCTCAACTTTCCGGAATTGCCGAAGTGCTGAGTGCATTCACATTTAGGATCACCCTAAAGATGGATCGCATCACGGGGGAGAATATTATAAAATAGCATTCGGAAAGTTAGGGAAGGGGGCCAGGCGATATGACGAATATGGAAATAGACTTGGATGTGCCGACAATGATGTCAAAACTTAATGAAGTCTTAGACCAGAGATTTGAAAAGATGGATGTGGAGGGCATAAGATATTACAAGTTACCGGACAGGCAGATTATAACCATAACTGCAATAACAGAGTGGAGGGGGATCGTTGTTGAATATGCCGAGAACGAGAAAGAAGCGGAGATGAATTGGTTCGAAGATGGAGATGTCTTTTATCTGGCGGATTATGAAGATGTAGAATCTTACATAAAGGCAATCATGGGGGAGATTGAAGGTAATATGGCGAAGTAATCACAGAATACATAAAGAAATTTGCAGGAGCGAAGGTCTCTGCTTTTTTTCTTTTGCGCCGACGTAAAAATCAGCAAAATCGTGTAGCTTTTTCGTAGCACTTTGTGCTATTATAAAGGCGCTTTCGGGAAGGATTAAACTAAAAGCGCTTTGCAAATAAAGCACATAAGACCACGGCAGAGGTGGCGGCAATCCCCCTTACACAATTTACAACCCCGAAGGCGTAAGCTTTCGGGGATTTTTCATAACAGGACATCGATTAGAACATAAAAACAGCAGTTCAATGCAAAAGCACGTGAGTGACATTTCGGGAGGTTCTCTGTGAAAACAGTGCGGAAAATTCGATCCAGCATGGCTGCCAGCATTATCGGCTCAATCATTCTCTCTCTGGTCATATTCGGCATCATTGTCTGCACCTTCGGTTTTGTTTCTTTTTCGAGAGCGATTAAAAAGGAATACTCCACAACGACCTGGCATATGGCCGATACAGCGGCTGCCCAGATCAACGGCAATCATATAGACGCTTATCTCGAAGGAAAAGAGAAAGTGGAGTATACGGAAACCCTGATTGCCATGGATGAATACTGCCATCGGATGAATGTCTCTCTCATCTATATCATAAAGGTCGACACGGAAGATTACGGAAGATTTGTCAATGTACTCAATGTGGTCGACAATTCGGTGGATAATTCGGAATACACACCGTGGGAGCTCGGCTTCAGGCGAAATACAACAAATGAAGAATACGCGCGGAAATACCGGAAACTTTATGAAAAGGAAGCTCTCTATGAGACGGTTTACCGCTACAAAACGACCGACGGCCAGCATCCGCACATCACAACGCTGGTTCCGGTGAAAAGTTCCTCGGGCAATGTCACGGCGATCCTCTGCATGCAGCGGCCGATCAGTGAGCTCAGGGAGGCGGTTCGTCCCTATCTCATCAACGTCTGCGTAACGGCAGTCCTGCTCGCCTTTATTTCGGCTGCCGCTGTGACGATCTTCGTCAGAAAACAGTTTGTCACGCCGATCAGAAAAGTCTCCGCTGAGTCGTCCCGCTTTGCAAAGACGCAGGCAAAAGGAGAACCGCTCGGGCAGATCAGCCGCTACACCGAAATTGCAAACCTGGCCGATTCCATTGACAAGATGGAGTCGGAGATGGTGAGCTACATGGATAACCTGGCGGCAGTCACGGCAGAGAAGGAGCGTATCGGAGCAGAACTGTCATTTGCCAGGACGATCCAGGCGAATTCGGTACCGAATGATTTTCCGGCGTTCCCGGAGAGGAGAGATTTCGGTATCTACGCTTCCATGACCCCGGCCAAGGAGGTCGGAGGCGATCTGTACAACTTCTTCCTGATCGATGACGATCATCTGGCTCTTATGATCGGCGATGTGTCCGGAAAGGGCGTTCCGGCAGCCCTGTTCATGATGGTGACCAACATTGTGATGAGCAACCGGATCAAGATGGGCGGTACGCCGGCGGAGATACTTACTTTTGTCAATGAAAATATCTGCGAGCATAACAACGCGGATATGTTCATTACGATCTGGCTGGGCATTCTGGAGCTCTCAACCGGCAGGCTCACAGCGGCCAATGCGGGTCATGAGGATCCGGCGCTCTGCCGTAAGGGCGGTGTGTTTGAGCTTGCGAAGACGAAGCACGGGCTTGTCGCCGGCGCGATGGAGGGAGCCCGGTACAGGGATGCCGAGATGCAGCTTAAGGCGGGCGATAAGATCTTCATTTATACGGACGGACTGCCTGAGGCGACGGACGCGGAGAACCGCATGTTTACGCTGGGCCGGCTGCTTGGAACGCTGAATATGTTCAGGGAGGAGTCACCGGATGAGATCCTTAACGGGATTCATCGGGAGGTGGATGCATTTGTGGGGGATGCTCCTCAGTTTGACGACCTGACGATGTTGTGTCTGGAGTACAAAGGCACTTTATCGCGTTAAGACGGCGCAGAGGAATGAGAGTTCAACGCGGCAGGAACCGTCCCTCATGCGTTCAGAGGGATGAGAGTTCAACGCGGCAGTAACCCTCCCTCATGCGTTCAAAACAGTTTAGGAGGTATCGTATGGATAATTTTATCTATTATGCGCCGACGCGCGTTATCTTCGGGCGCGGCACCGAAAATGAGGTCGGAACCGCTGTAAGAAGAGAAGGCGGAAGTCGGGTGTTTCTTGTCTACGGCGGCGGAAGCGCGGTGAAAAGCGGGCTCCTTGCCCGTGTGGAGAAGTCGCTCAAGGAGAGCGGGCTTGATTTCATGAGCTTCGGAGGCGTGAAGCCGAACCCGACCGCGGAGCACGCGGAGGAGGGGAGAGAGATGGCGGAGGCCTTCGGCGCGGACTTTATCCTGGGAATCGGCGGCGGATCCGTCATCGACACGGCCAAGGCGATTGCCCACGGCGTCGCAAACCCGGGCATCCCGCTCTGGGAGTTCTGGTCCAAGGTAAGGCCGGTCACGAAATCGACTCCGGTCGGCGCGGTCCTCACGATTGCGGCGGCAGGCTCGGAGATGTCCGACTCGGCGGTTCTCACATTCGAATCCCGGGGCTTTAAGGGTGGTCTCAGTACAGATTTCAACCGCTGCCGATTTGCGGTCATGAACCCGGAACTGCTCTTTACGGTGCCGAAATACCAGCTGGCGGCCGGCGTCACGGATATCATGATGCACACGATGGAGCGCTATTTTATCCCGGAAATCGAATGCGATATGACCGATGAGATCGCGGAAGGTCTGCTCAGATCGGTCGTGAAGAACGGGCGCCTGATTCTTGAAGACCCAAATAATTACAACGCGATGGCGGAGGTGATGTGGTGCAGCTCCCTGTCCCACAACGGGATCACCGAATGCGGCCGGGGAAAAGACTTCTCGGTGCACAAGTTCGGCCATGCGCTGAGCGCCCTTTATGACTACACCCACGGGGCGACGCTTGCGGCGGTCTGGAGATCCTGGGCCGAGTACCTCTACAGAGACGAGCCGAAGCGCTTTGCGAGATATGCGCGGAACGTCTGGGGCGTCACGGAAAATGAAGACCTTGCCGCAGCGGAGGAGGGCATCAGAAGGACGGTCGCCTATTTCCGTGAGATCGGAATGCCGACCTGCATCGAGGAGCTCGGGGTCACTCCGACGGAGGAGGAGCTCGAAAGACTCTCGGAGATGGCCTCCGGCGGAAAAAAGCTCACCCTCACGAGGATCAAGCCGGTGCGGTATCCGGAGATCAGGGAGATCTTTGCCGGGGCGGTCAGGAAGAAATGAAGAAGGGGTCTTTTGGGACGGTTCTAAGGCTCTCAAGAACCGTCCCAAAAGATATCCCTTCTCTTTTTTTATTGTAATCCTTCAAAAATATGCTATAATCAGTATTTGAATTTGTCAGAACAACTTATGAGGGGGGATACTCATGGAAACCAGAAAACCAAACGGGAAAGCTCTGCTTCCCATCGTCGTATTTTTGATCCTGTATCTGGGAAGCGGCATATATTTCGAATATATAAGGCCGATCGAGGGCCAGATGGGCTTCTACATCATGTCCGTCGTCGTCGCCTTCTCGATCGCGCTCATCGTCGCGATGATGCAGAACCGATCGCTCTCTTTTGATGAGAAGATCCACATCTGCTCCCAGGGAATCGGAGACGACAATATCACGATCATGCTGTTCATTTTCCTGATGGCCGGCGCGTTCAGCGGCATCGCCAAGGAGGCGGGCGGCGCGGTCAGCATTGCGAACCTCCTGCTCTCGATCATTCCGGGCGGATTCGCGATCCCGGGGATGTTCCTCATCGGCTGCCTCATCTCCATGGCGATGGGCACGAGCGTCGGAACCATCTCGGTCCTGGTGCCGATCGCGGCTCAGGTGGCCGTGAACGGCGGCTTCAACCTCGCGGTGTGCGTCGCGACAGTCGTCGGCGGGGCGATGTTCGGCGATAACCTCTCTTTCATTTCCGATACGACGATCGCGGCGACTAACACGCAGGGCGTGGAAATGAAGGACAAGTTCCGCACGAACTTCAGGATCGCACTGCCGGCAGCGGTACTCACGCTGATCATCCTGATCATCTATGCGCTTCGGGGAAATGCAGTTCCGATGGGAAGCTATGACTACAATATTATCCAGGCGCTGCCGTATTTCATCGTCCTTGTGATGGCGATTGTCGGCATCAACGTGTTTATCGTCCTGGGAACGGGCATTGTGCTGTTTCTCCTTGCAGGGGTGGCTACGGGGAGCCTTACCTTTGTCTCCGCATTCACATCCATGGGCAACGGGACGAGCGGCATGTTCGAGACCATGATCGTCACGATCCTGGTCGCCTCCATCGGATCTCTGATTCGCGAGAACGGCGGATTTGCGGCGATCCTGGCTTTCATCAAGAAACACTTTTCCGGCAAGAAGGGCGGCATGGCCGGCATCAGCCTCTTAACGATCCTCATGGACATCGCGACAGCCAACAATACGGTCGCAATCGTCATGGCGGCTCCGATCGCCAGGACGATCACGGAGGAGTACGGGATCGACCCGAAGAAGACCGCATCGCTGCTGGACACCTGTTCCTGCATTGCGCAGGGCATTATTCCCTACGGAGCGCAGCTGCTCATCGCGGCGTCGCTGGCGGGGATCTCCTCCATGGCAATCATACCGTTCCTGTTCTATCCGTATCTGTTAGCGGTGTTCGTGGTGGTATCGATTGTGATTGAAAAATAAACTGCGGCATATAAAAAGCGCGGAACGTGAGGTTCCGCGCTTTTTGTGTGGGTCTTTTATTTTCGGCGGATCACCGAATAGAGGAAGAGGAGCAGCCACAGGCCGCAGGCAGCGAGGCTCACGGTGACGGCGAGGCCGAAGTGCGGGAGCGAGTAAACGAGCTCGACGTTAGACGTGCCGGGGGCGAGATAGACCCCCGTGAAGCCGCCGTTGATGTTCTCCACCGGGACCGGATCACCGTTCACCCGGGCGGTCCAGTTTTTGGAGTAGAGGATCGGCACGCAGAGCATTCCGCCGTTTTCGGCGTTCACCGTGGCGGTGTAGGTGTCATTTTCAAAAGAGATGTCACGGATGTCGGTGTTCTTGAGATCCTCGAAATCCGCCGCGACATCGCTGTCCGTGAGGAGGGAGATATCCTCGAATTTAATCGAGACGCCCTCCGGAAGGTCCATGCGGAGCTGGATCGTCCCGTCAGGAAGCAGGTGGTTCATCTCCGGAGCGGAAGGATTTACGCTGATGAGCTCGTAGACCGGGTGGTTGCCGATGTCCGGATGGTCCTCAGTCATGTTGAAGAGCTCGAAGTTGATGTTGCCGAGAGCCGCGACTGTATCCCGGTCTACCGAGACATGGAGGTACTGGACCTCATCGGAATCTTTGCCGGTTAAGGCATCGCTGATATCGAAGAAGAAGAACGGATCCGGGCCGGTCGCCGTGATGAGGACTCCGTCCGCCTCAGGCTTGATATCCACATTGTTGGCGGAATTAATCGTCGGCACAAGGTCAAAATAGCCGGCGTCGACGCTGCCCTCGGAGGTCTCCGGAGCTGTATACATGATATCCTCCGTCTTTATGTAGGAGGAGGTGAGCGCCTTCATGCGCTCAAGCGAGCTTAAGGAGGCGAAGGTTTCGCCGGTGATTTCATTTTCATAGAGGTAGCCGAAGGGCAGGGCGTTGTTGTTGACGAATGTGCGCTGGGTCCCGCTGTTTTCGGCAAGCGAAAAGAGGGCGGGCTCGAAGGAGTCCGCTTTTTCGCTGGGCTCATCCGTGATGAGGTAGCGGCCGCCGAGGAGCGTGTAGAGGTAGTAGTTGCGGTAGCCGGCCCGGAAGAAGTTGGAGGAGAGCTCGTAGGAGGAGAAAGTCCTGGCGAGCGTCGCAGCGCTCGCGGATGTCGTGTTGGAGTAGGAGGTGGTGGACATGTAGCCGTCGACCATTCCTTCATTTGTCATGTCGTAGGCATCGCTCGCGCAGATCCGGTAGAGGTCCGTGTCCTTTGTGAGGACCGAGGCGACCGCGTTCTGGGTGCCGTCGTTGAAGAAGGCGTGGGCAAACGAATCGGTCGTGAGATAGTCCCTGAAATTGAGGGATGTGTTGTTCACGGCGATCAGCTCGGCGGAAAGAAGCAGGGCCATGAGCGGATAGCGGGCTTTCTTAAGCTTCTCGATCGAGGATGAGAGGAAGAGCAGGGCCGCCCAGAGGACGATAAAGCCGGCCACGACGACGAGGGTTCTCTCCCGGACCGACACGCGGAAGGTGCTTCTACCGAGGTAGAGAACGAGGAGAGCGCCTGCCGTGAGGATCGGCGCAAGAATCGAAGCGATGCGGAGGCTCTTTTCGGCATCCTCCTTAAGGAGCTCCCGCATGAAATACGTGACGGCGGTCATCTCAAGGAAAATGATGATAAAGGAATACCGCTGGTGGATCGGATTGAACGTAAGAATACGGCCGGTTCCCTGGAAGTAGAGCATGGCGAGAGAAACCGCGCAGAAAAGAATCGTCGGTAGGACGCTCTTCTTTCGGATGAGAAGGAAGAGGACCGCGAAGAAGGTGAGGGCGGTCGCGGAGAGAAGCGCCGCGTCGTAGTAGCTGGCGGAACCCGAGAAAGCGGAGCCTGCGCCGATGAGGTCGGCGGAGAAGAAGCGTGCGAGGTAGGTCCCGTAGGTGTGCAGGTCATAGGGCAGGAAGAGGGCGCCAAAGGACGCGGCCCCGGTGTCGCCGGCTCTGGCACTTCCGAGGAAGCTGGAGGCGATCGCGGTGAGCGAGGCTGCGGACATGACGAGGGCGCCGATTGCCGACCCGAGGAGTTTGAACTCCCGCGCGATCATGGTGAGGATGCGGGAGGAGGTTTTCATTTTCCCGGAATCGTCCGGGGAGATGAGCAGGCTGTGGAAGAAGACGTAGAACGCGCTGAAAACCCCGCACATGTAGAAGAAATAGTAGTTGGAAATGAAAAACAGCGCAAGCCACAGCGTAAGGAGAAGCCAGTTTTTGAGGGATTCACGGCGGAGCACAAGTTCGAGGAGATACATCATGACCGTGAACATGAGCATGCAGCAGCCGTAGCTGTAGTTCTGGCCCCAGACGACGATGTAAGAGGAGAATGTCCAGCCGAGCGCCGGCAGAAGGGCAGCCTGCGCATTTCCGGACAGCAGCCGGAAGGTGTTGTAGGAGAAGATCGCAATCAGGTTGTTCTGCAGGAAGAGGTAGAGCATGATGCCGAGCGGGAAATTGTCACGCCCGAAGAAGAGAAGCATCAGCTTAAAGGGATTGATGTACTGGAGGAACGTGGCGGTCGTGTCCTGGCCGAGGCCGCTCCAGATCGTGTAGTGGGAGAAAGTCCGGGTCTCAAAGAGGCGGGAGAGCTCCGCGATGATCGGGTAGGACGAGGAGAGGGAGTCGGAGCCGACGTCCGAGTACATGAAAACCGCCCCTTTAAAGAGAAAGCGGCGGTAGAGAACAAAAAAGACCAGATTGGTCAGTATGAGCAAAGGTATGATGGGGTGTTCCTTAAAAATGCGGCGCATGTGTGGTCCAGCCTTTCGAATGGGATTATTCAGCACGGATGCAAGCCTCCCGGCCTGCAAATCATTCTATTTTTCCGATGTGCTGAATTGATAAGATTGTACCACACATGCGCCGAAACATTCAAGACATGTGCCTTATGCGAAGAAGGATTTGACGGTCTCAATGACCTTCGCGCGGTCCTCTTTGGTCAGGTGATAGTAGAGCGGCAGGCGGACCAGACGCTCGCTGTCCCTGGTCGTAACCTCGTCCTCTCCGTCGAAGCGGCCGAACTTGAGGCCGGCCGGCGAGGAGTGAAGCGGGATGTAGTGGAAGACCGCCATGACGCCGCCCTCCTTCAGGTGCTTGATGAAGGCGGTGCGTTCCTTAAGGTCTTTTAATTTGATGTAGTACATGTGAGCATTGTGCTCGCACTCTGCCGGGATGAAAGGCACTTCGAAGAGGCCGGCTTCCGCCATCGGGCGGAACGCTTCGTCGTAGGCGTTCCAGGTAGCCATGCGGTCCTCTTTGATCTCGTCGAACTTCTCGAGCTGGGCCCAGAGATAGGCGGCGTTTAAGTCGCTCGGGAGGTAGGAGGAGCCGTAATCGACCCAGGTGTACTTGTCGACCTGGCCGCGGAAGAAGCGGGAACGGTCGGTTCCCTTCTCACGGCAGATCTCGGCCTCGTCCCTCTGGTCAAGGTTCGGCAGCAGGAGAGCGCCGCCCTCGCCCATAGAGTAGTTCTTGGTCTCGTGGAAGGAGAAGCAGCCGAAGTCGCCGATCGTGCCGAGCGGCTTTCCCTTGTAGGATGAGCCGACGCCCTGAGCCGCGTCCTCGATGACGATCAGATTGTGCTTCTTTGCGATGGCCATGATCGTATCCATCTCGCAGGAGACGCCTGCGTAGTGGACGACCGCGATCGCGCGGGTCTTATCGGTGATGGCGGCTTCGATCTTATTTTCATCAATGTTCATGGTGTCCGGGCGGACATCCACGAAAACCAGCTTCGCGCCTCTCGCGACGAAGGCGTCCGCAGTCGAGCAGAACGTGAAGGAGGGCAGGATCACCTCGTCACCCGGCTTTACGCCCGCGAGGATCGCGGCCATCTCGAGCGCGGAGGTGCAGGAGGTCGTGAGATAGACGGCAGCCGCGCCGGTCTTCTCCTGAAGGAATGCGTGACATTTTTTCGTGAAGGGGCCGTCGCCGCAGATCTTGCGGTTCTTAACAGCCTCTTCCATGTAGTGTATTTCATTTCCGGTAAACGGAGGGATATTAAAATCGATCATACTAGACTCCTTTTTTGCATAGTCTGGTTTATATTACTACAACAGCAGGATTTTTGCAAGGTATTCGGGAATCTTTACAGTCTTTTAACGGCTTGCATCTTTTGACGGATGATAGTATACTGTGAAAGACTATGTAGTGAAAGGATACGATATGGATAATTTTGGAGCAACGCCGGTTCAGGAGCTTCACTCCGAAACCGGAAACAGGCTCTTTGTGAAGAGAGAGGACCTTCTGCCGTTCTCGCTGGGCGGCAACAAGGTGCGCATCGCCAAAGCATTTCTTGACGATATGAAAATGAAAGGCAAAAACGCCCTCATCATGTACGGCAATGACCGCTCCAATCTCTGCAGGGTCCTTTCTTCCGCGTGCTTTGCGGAGAAGATCCCCTGCCTCATGGTATGCTCGGATGACCCGGACCACACGCACACGGTCACCGGGAACAGCCATCTGATCGGCCTCTACGGAGTCGAAGTGCTCCGCTGCGCAAAGAACGCGATCGCTCCCGCGGTGGACGAAGCGTTCGAAAGGCTCATTGAAAGAGGGTACGATCCCTACTATATTTACGGCACCAGACTCGGTGTGGGAAATGAAGGAACCGCAGCCCGCGCCTACGCGGATGCCTACAGGGAGATCCTCGCGGATGAGGAGCGGCTGGGGGTTCATTTTGATTACATCTTCCATGCCTCGGGAACCGGCGCGACCCAGTCGGGTCTTATCGCAGGCCATCTCACGGCAGGCGATGATAAAAAGATCGTCGGGATCTCGGTTTCGAGAGACAAAAGGCGAGGCACCCGCATCATAGAAGAAGGCGTGAGTGCCTGGTTCGAGGATCAGGGCCTCCCTGTCCCGCAGAACCTGGGTGAGGAGATCATCCTCGAGGACGCGTATCTTGCCGGCGGCTACGGACTCTATGACGAGGGGATCCTCGATGTGATCCGCGATCAGTTCCGGGCAAACACGCTCCCGCTCGATCCGACCTACACGGGCAAGGCGTTCCGCGGCATGCAGGCTTACTTAAAAGAGCACGATATCACCGGGAAAAACATCCTGTTTATCCACACCGGCGGTACGCCTCTCTTTTTTGACGCGCTGCCGCTTATCACAGGCAGAAAGGAGTAAGACATGCTGGTCTCAATCGTGATACCATGTTATAACTCGGAAAAAACCGTCCGCAAGGTGACAGAGATGGTCATGGCGGAATTTGAAGCGCATCCGGATTACACCTGCGATTTCTTCCTGGTCAACGACTATTCAAGGGACAACACCTTTGAGGAGATCAGGAAGCTCGCGGCCGATTACAAAAATGTGCACGGCATCAACCTCATGCGCAACTTCGGCCAGCACAACGCGCTCATGGCGGCCTTAAACTATGCGGACGGGGACTACATCCTCGGGATGGACGACGACATGCAGACGCATCCCTCCCAGGTCTTCAAGCTCCTCGACAAGATCTCGGAGGGCTACGACCTCGTGTACGGCCGCTACGAGAAGAAGGAGAACGGGAGCCTTAAGAACCTCTCAAGTAAGTTCAATGAAGTCTCCTCCCGGATCCTTCTGGGACGCCCGAAGGAGATCGTCTCCTCGAACTTCTGGGTCATCACCAGAGCGGTGCGGGACGAGGTGATCCTCTACAAGAATTTCAATCCCTACGTCGACGGCATTTTCTACCGGACGACCTCCCGGATCGCAAATGTCACCGTGGAGCACCACAAGCGCGAGTTCGGCAAGTCCAACTATACGTTTAAGAAGCTTCTTAACCTCTGGCTTGCCTATTTCAACTACTCGGTGATCCCGCTTCGGATCTCGGCTTACATGGGAGCGTTTTTCGCAGCCTTCGGAGGACTCTTCGCGATCATCACGGTGATAAGGAAGCTCCTTGACCCGACCATGCCGGCCGGCTGGGCATCCCTGTTCTGCTGCCTGCTGTTCTTCTCGGGGCTCATCATGCTGGTCCTCGGAGTCCTCGGCGAATACATCGGGAAGCTGATTCTCTCGATCAACGGGACGCCCCAGTACATCGTGCGCGAGACGGTCAACATCCGTCCGGAGGACGGCGGAAGGCCGGCTGCCGCGAAGGCGGTGCGAAATGACGCGGGAAGCGGGGCTTTGGAAAAATGAAAAAACTGATGATCTTAGGAGCCGGCATCTACCAGGTGCCGCTCATAAAGAAGGCGAAGGAGATGGGACTCTTCACGGTCGTGACCTCCATACCCGGGCCTTATCCCGGATTTCAGTACGCCGACGAAGCTCTGTATCTCAACACCACGGACGCCGAGGGGATCCTTGCGGCCGCAGAAGAGAGGCAGATCGACGGGATCCTGACCACCGGGACCGATGTCGCGATGCACTCGGTCGGGCTGGTCTGTGAAACTCTGGGACTCCCGGGAATCTCGCTTTCGGCTTCGGAGATCCTGACCGACAAGGCGGAGATGAAGAAGGCCTTCAAGGCCGGCGGTGTCCGGACGGCGGAATTTAAGAAGGTTCTCTCGCTCGCGGAGGCGGAGAGAGCCGCGGAGGAGATCGGATACCCGGTCATGGTGAAGGTGACGGACAAGTCCGGAAGCCGGGGCGTCACGAAAGTGTCCGGCCCGGAGGAACTTGAGGCGGCATATTCCTATGCGATGTCCTTTACGGGACGCGACTATCTGGTCGTCGAAAAATTCATCGAAGGTCATGAGATCGGAATAGACGCGTTCGTATCGGGCGGAAAGCCTGTCCTTCTGCTGCCCCACGACAAGCTGGTCTATAAGGGACCCCATTCAACCGTTCCGGTCGGGCACGTTTTCCCCTATGCCGCGTCGGAGGCGCTTAAAAAAGACATAGAGACCCAGGTACAGCGCATCATCGATGCGAGCGGGCTTGACAATGCGGCGCTCAACATCGACGCGTTCGTGTCGGGGGACGAGCTCTACGTGATCGAGGCCGGCGGACGGTGCGGGGCGACCTGCATTCCCGAGCTCATCTCGCTCTACGGCGGGATCGACTACTACGGCCTCATGATCCGGGCGGCGCTCGGGGAGACGACCGATTTTCGTCTGAAAAATGAAATTCCCTGCGCGGCGAGCCTCCTCTTCACGGAAAGATCCGCAAAACTCGTCGGCTTTGACGGGGAGAAGATAGAGGCCCTCGAAGAAGACGGGTATTTCATTTCCTTCGACTACAGAGAAGGAGATGAGCTGCCTGCCATGGAGAACGGGACTGACCGCATCGGACAGGTTTACGGGCCCTGCTCCTCGGAAAAAGACATCGAGGAGATGGTTAAACGAGCCCGGGCGTGTATCGCTTGCGAATATGCTCCCGCAGTGTTATAATAACTCTGTATGCAATCGCAGCTGACGGAAGCTCAGGCAAGAAAGAGCGTCCGGCGGCTGCCGCAATTATATATTAAAAGGAGAAAAGCACATGAGAACTTACGTCGTTACGGGAGGCGCCGGCTTCATCGGCTCCAACTACATCCACTACATGTTCAAAAAATACGGCGATGAGATCCGTATCATAAATGTGGACAAGCTTACCTACGCAGGCAACCTTGAGAACCTGAAGGACATCGAGGACAAGCCGAACTACACATTTGTCAAGGCGGACATCTGCGACGCCGAGGCGATCAACAGGATTTTCGAGGAGAACGATGTCGACCGCGTCGTACATTTCGCGGCGGAGAGCCACGTCGACCGCTCCATCAAGGATCCGGGCGTCTTCGTCAAGACGAACGTGCTCGGCACCTTAACCATGCTGAACGCAGCCAAGAACGCCTGGGAACTCCCGGACGGCTCCTTCAAGGAGGGAAAGAAGTTCCTGCATGTCTCCACGGATGAGGTCTACGGTTCCCTCTCGAACCCGGACGACTACTTCTACGAGACGACCCCGTACGATCCGCACAGCCCCTACTCGGCATCCAAGGCTTCCTCTGACTTCATGGTCAAGGCCTTCATGGACACCTATCACTTCCCGGCCAACATCACGAACTGCTCCAACAACTACGGTCCGTATCAGTTCCCGGAGAAGCTGATCCCGCTCATGATCAACAACGCGCTGCACGGCAAGAGCCTGCCGATCTACGGCGACGGCAAGAATATCCGTGACTGGCTGTATGTCGAGGACCACTGCAAGGGCATCGACATGGTGCAGGAGAAGGGCCGTCTCTTCGAGACCTACAACATCGGCGGCCACAATGAGCGCGAGAACATCCAGATCGTCAAGACCATCATCTCGACGCTTCGCGAGGAGCTCTCCGATGACGATCCGAGAAAAGCACATGTAAATGAAGACCTGATCACCTACGTCACCGACCGCAAGGGCCATGACCGCCGCTACGCGATCGCGCCTGACAAGATCAAGGCCGAGGTGGGCTGGTATCCGGAGACCACATTTGAGGTCGGCATCAAGAAGACCATCAAGTGGTATTTCGAGCATGCGGAGTGGATGGAGCATGTAACATCCGGCAATTACCAGAAATATTACGAGGATATGTATTCCGGAAAATAAAGGAGCGGCAGCGGATGAAAATTCTTGTCACCGGGGCAGACGGGTATATCGGCCGTCATGTGGTTGCGGAACTGCTTGATCGGGGGTGCGAGGTGATTGCCTCGGACCTCCGAAACGAGGGCATTGATCCGCGGGCACATGTGGCGGAGGCGGATATTTTTTCCGAAGATCCGGAGCTTTATAAGAGGCTCGGAAGCCCGGATGTCCTGATTCATCTTGCCTGGCGGAACGGTTTCGACCACTACAACATGAGCCATGTGGACGATCTGCCGAAGCACTACAGGTTCCTCGCCGCGATGATGGACCAGGGGCTTCCGCAGCTCGTCGTCATGAGCACGATGCACGAGGTAGGGTATTACGAAGGCGCCATCGGGGAGGACACGCCGACAAAACCGCTGACTCCCTACGGGATTGCCAAAAATGCCCTGCGCGAGCTCACGGAGGTCTACGCGGAGAAAAAAGGTGTGGTCCTTCAGTGGCTGAGGGGCTACTATCTTTTAGGCGACGATGCGCGGAACAATTCCGTGTTTTCCCGGATGGTGAAGCTCGAAGCCGAGGGCGTTCCGGTCCTGCCGTTTACGACGGGAAAGAACAAATTTGATTTCATCACGGTGGACGAGCTCGCATCCCAGATCGCTGCCTGCGCAATGCAGACGGAAGTCACCGGGATCATCAATGTCTGCAGCGGCGTGCCGGTCTCGCTCGCGGAGAAAGCGGAGGAGTTTATCCGGGAGCACAATATGAAGATCAGGCTCGGCTACGGCGAGTTTCCGGACCGGGCGGATGCGTCCCCCGCGGTCTGGGGCGATCCGGAAAAAATCAACACAATCATGCAGCACGATAAATTTGCGAAAAATTCGTAAGGAGATACTTAAAATGGGTAAAATCACAGTTGAGACCTGCGAGATCGAAGGTCTGAAGGTCATCACGCCGGCTGTCTACGGGGACAACCGCGGCTATTTCATGGAGACTTACAATTACAATGACTTTAAGGCAGCGGGCATCCCGGAAGTCTTCGTCCAGGACAACCAGTCCTGCTCGACCAAGGGCGTGCTTCGCGGGCTTCATTTCCAGATCAACTTCCCGCAGGACAAGCTGGTCCGCGTGGTAAGAGGAGCGGTGTACGACGTCGCCGTCGACCTTCGCCCGGGCTCTGCCACCTACGGCAAGTGGTACGGCGTGCTGCTCACCGAGGAAAATAAAAAGCAGTTCTTCATCCCGAAGAATTTTGCCCATGGCTTTTACGTCCTCTCCGACGTTGCCGAGTTCTGCTACAAGTGCACCGATTTCTATCATCCGAACGATGAGGGCGGCCTGCTCTGGAGCGACCCGGAAATCGGCGTTAAGTGGCCGATCCCCGAAGGCGAAGTCCCGAACCTGTCCGAGAAGGATAAGAAGTGGGGCGGCATCAGGGAGTATACGGAGAAGTATCGCAAATAAACCGGAGAGAACATGTCATTGAAGAAAAAAGCAATCCTTGCTGCGCTCGCCGTTTTTGCCATCCTGATCAACGTCTTTCTGATCACGTATCCGAAGGCGGAGTTTGAGAATACGACCCTTTCATTTACGATCAATGGGTCGAAATCGGCGGCCATTCAGGTGTTTTACGGGGCGGACAGCAGTTTTTCCGCCGCAAATTCAGCAATAGCTTCCTACACGACGCCCGGAGAGGACGCTGTGCTAAGCTTTGCCGTGCCTTCGAACGCGAAGGTGATCCGCATCGACTTCGGGTCCGAGGAAGCGGAGTACGAAGTCTCCGGGATGACCTACACGTGGAACAAGACGACCTACAACGTCTCCATGCTATCATTCGGGGGCAGCACGGCGCTTCGGATCAACGATATCGGCGAGCTCATCGCCGATGACAGCAGGATCACCCTCACCGTGACCGGGGAGGACCCCTATGTGATCGCGGAGTCCGGGCCCCACGGTTTTGCCGCGGAGGCGGCGAAGCACGCGAACCTCATGGGGACCGTCCGGAACTTCCTCTTTGCCGGGATCTTCGACGCGGCGATCCTTGTGCTGTTCATTTTCCGGAAGAGGTTTTCCACACTGCCGATCGAACTCTGGCAGAACAGGGTCCTCATCCTGCAGCTGGCCAAAAACGACTTCAAGACCAAGTACGCGGGTTCCGTGTTCGGCATCATCTGGGCGTTCATCCAGCCGACCGTCACGGTTGTCGTCTACTGGTTCGTCTTCCAGATCGGTCTCGGCGCCGGCGACAAGATGTCCGCGGACGGCGTGACCTACGCGTTCGTGCTCTGGCTGATGGCCGGTCTTGTACCGTGGTTCTTCTTCCAGGATACGCTCGTGGGCGGCACAAACGCGCTGCTCGAGTACACCTACCTGGTCAAGAAGGTCGTTTTCAAGATTTCCATCCTGCCGATCGTAAAGGAGATCTCCGCGCTTTTCGTGCACCTCTTCTTCATCGGCCTTATGATGGTGCTCTATACGCTGGCGGGCCATTTCCCGAGCATCTACTGGCTGCAGGTTATCTACTACAGCGGCTGCCTCTTCATGTACTGCCTGGGCGTATCGTTCGCGACCTGCGCGATCGTTGTATTTTTCCGCGACCTGTCCCAGATCATCACGATCATCATCCAGGTCCAGGTCTGGCTTACGCCGATCATGTGGGACTTCAACGAGATGGCGGCTTCCGGCCGTATGCCGGGCTGGCTGATCCAGATCTTCAAGCTGAACCCGATGTTCTATATCGTGAGCGGCTACCGCGACTCGATGATCAATCACGTATGGTTCTTCGAGCGCCTTAACCTGACGGTCTATTTCTGGGTCATCACGGGGATCTTCTTCGTGGTGGGGGCCTTTGTGTTCAAACGGCTCAAGGTACATTTTGCGGACACACTGTGAGGAAAATGCATGGCAGATATTGCAATCAGCGTAAATAATGTCACAAAGCTGTACAAGCTGTACGAAAAGCCTACGGACCGCCTGAAGGAGTCCCTGGGCTTTTCGAAGCAGAAAAAATACAAGGAAGTCTACGCGCTCTCGGACGTCAGCTTTGATGTGAAAAAAGGAGAGTGCGTCGGCATCATCGGAACCAACGGTTCCGGCAAGTCGACAATCCTGAAAATTATCACCGGTGTCCTGAACCCCACGATGGGGTCTGTCCTGGTGAACGGCCGCATCTCCGCGCTTTTGGAGCTCGGTGCGGGCTTCAACCAGGAGTACACCGGCCTTGAAAATATCTATGTGAACGGCACCATCATGGGCTTTTCGCGCGAGGAGATCGACGCAAGGCTCGACGAGATCATTAACTTTGCCGACATCGGGGAGTTTATCCACCAGCCGGTCAAGACCTACTCGTCGGGCATGTTCGTGCGCCTTGCATTTGCCGTAGCGATCAATATCGACCCGGAGATCCTTATCGTAGACGAGGCCCTGTCGGTCGGCGACGTCTTCTTTCAGGCCAAGTGCTACCACAAGTTCGAGGAGTTCAAGCGGGCGGGCAAGACGATCCTCTTTGTCAGCCACGACTTAGGCTCCGTCGCGAAGTACTGCGACCGCGTCGTCCTTTTAAACAAGGGCGTGAAGAAGACCGAGGGCGAGCCCAAGGAAGTCATCGACATCTACAAGCAGGTGCTGGTCTCCGTGCCGGCGGCCGAGCAGAGAAAGAACCTGGAGGAGGAGATCTCGCGGTACCTGAAGCCGGAAAATAAAAACGGCCGCTGGTACTCGAAGCTCGAAGTCAACCCCCAGCTTCTCGACTACGGCGAAAAGCAGGCGGAGATCGTGGACTTTGCCCTGGTGGACGAGGATGGAAAGATCAATTCCGGCATCGTGAAGGGCTCGGAGTTCACGATCAAAATGAAAGTCGAATTCCACGAAGATATCAGCGATCCGCTGTTCTGCTTCACGATCAAGGACCCGCAGGGCACCGAGGTGACCGGCACCAACACGATGCTCGAGCGCATCGACACGGGGCTCTACAGGGCCGGCACGGTGCACGAGGTCGAATTCAGGCAGAAAATGACGCTGCAGGGCAGAAGCTACCTGCTCTCCCTCGGGGTTGTCGGATTCGGCGGAGGACGGTTCACCGTCTACCACCGTCTCTACGATGTCTGCGACATCAACGTGATCTCCGACAAGAACACCGTCGGATTCTACGATATGGACTCCACAACAACCATTGACGGCATCGTCAGAAAGAGGGACTGACATGATTCTTCGAGGCGGAAGCACAAATCGCTATGCGGTGTATGTATTCCACGATGACAAGGACATCGTGGGAGATTATGTATGTCGCTTTCTTGAAGGAATGCGTAAGGTCGCGAGCCGCATCCTCGTTGTCGTAAACGGGGACGTCAATAAAGAGGGAATGGAGAAGCTCAGCCGGGTTTCCGATGAAGTTTTCGTGAGGCCGAATGTCGGATACGATATCACGGCCTACAAGGAAGGACTTCTTCGCATCAGCCGGGAGGAGCTTCTTTCTTATGATGAGGCCGTGATCTGCAACGACACCCTCTACGGCCCGATCGTACCGTTTACGGAGATGTTCGATGCGATGGCGGAAAAGGACCTTGACTTCTGGGGGATCACCGCCTTCCACGGGGCTCCGTTCGATCCGTTCGGGACCATCTCCTACGGGTTCCTGCCGGAGCACGTCCAGTCCTTCTTCCAGGTCTTCCGGAAGGATTTCATGGCGACGGAGGATTTCAGGAACTGGTGGGAGCATATGCCGGCGATCACCCGCTACGAGGACGCGATCGGCACCCACGAGGCGGTCTTCACGAAAGCGATGGCAGACAAGGGTTACAGGTGGGGCGTCTACTGTGACGCATCCTCATTTGCCGACTATACCTGGGATCCGCTGCGGGATTTCCCGGTGTATCTCCTCAAGAATATGCGCTGCCCGGTCATGAAGAAGAGGACCTTCTACCACGACTACGGCGAAGCGTTCGGGAGAAGCGGCGGCGAAGGCGCGCGTCTTGCATTTGACTATATCAAAAACGAGACCGAATACCCGGTCGACCTGATCTGGGAGGACCTGCTCCGCACCTGCAACATGGCGGACTTAAAGAAGCGGCTCGGCCTTACGGAGATTATCTCCGCGGACATCGATGAGACTGCGGGGCGGAAGAGCACGCTTAAGACCGCGCTTGTGATCCACATCTACTACGATGAGCTTGCGCGTGACTGCGCGGAGTACGCGGCCCACATGCCGGAGGGCATCGATTTCTTCATCACGGTGCCGGACGAGGAGAAGCTTCGGAAGGTGAAGCCTCACTTCGCGGCGCTTGAGGGAACACATAAGATTACCTACCGGATTTCCGGCAACCGCGGGAGGGATGTCGCTCCCTTCGTCGTGACATTGAAGGATATCGTGATGAACTACGATCTCATCCTGAAGATCCACGACAAGAAGGTGAGGCAGATCCCGATCCTCTCGATCGGCCACGCCTGGGAGTACATGTGCTTTGAGTGCCTGCTGCCGACGGAGACATTTGTGAAAAATGTCATCGCCCGCTTCGAGGAGGATCCGCGGCTCGGGCTCCTCACACCGCCTGTGCCGGTGCACGGTCCTTATTTCCCGACGACCGGAAACGGAGAGTGGGGCGAGAACTACAGGGCGACGAAAGACTGCGCCGACATGCTGGGTCTTGACGTGCCCATGGACGAGAAGAAGGAGCCTGTCGCACCGCTCGGTTCCGAGTTCTGGGTGCGGACGAAGGCGTTAAAGAGCCTTTTTGACCACGACTGGCAGTACGAGGAGTTCCCGGAGGAGCCGGTCGGCGTGGACGGGACCGCGATGCACGCGATCGAGCGCATCTACCCCTTCTGCGCGCAGAATGAAGGTTACTATTCCGGATGGCTCATGTCTGACACCTACGCGGCCATCCACATGGATAACTGGAACTATATGAACCGGACGCTCATGAAGGCGGAGGCGGAGAGAACCGGCGGCTACCGCCCGTTCCCGGAGTTTCTTGACCGGGTGAGACATTCCTGAAGGATTAAGAGGAGCTGCTATGATTATTGACAGGACAACAAAAAACCGGCTTGTCATTTTCCTCTTTTTCGACAAGGACGGAATCGCGGACCGGTACATATTCCGCATGCTGGAGGACCTTCGGCAGGATGCAAGAACGATCCTCACGGTCGTGAACGGCTACGCGGAGACCGAGACGCGCAGGAAGCTCGAGGAGCACTCGGACGAGGTCCTCTACCGGCCGAATGTCGGGTTCGACCTCGGCGGCTACCGGGACGGGATCTTTCATCTGGGCTTTAAGACCCTCGGAACCTACGATGAGGTCATCCTCATGAACTACACGTTCTTCGGGCCGCTTAAGACGTTCCACACGATGTTCGAGGAGATGGCCGGCCACGACGTGGATTTCTGGGGCATCACGAAGCATCACCGGATCGATGACAACCCGTTTAAGGGCAGGATCCCCTACGACTACTTCCCGGAGCATCTGAATTCTCATTTCTTCGCGCTCCGGAAGAACTTCGTTCGAAGCTGGTCGTGGCGGGAATTTATGATCAATCGGAAGAATCCCGAGTCCTACACGGATTCCATCACGGACTACGAGGCGATCTTCACGAAATACTTTGAGGACCTGGGCTTTGTCTGGGAGGAGTACGTGCACTCCGATTACTTGAAGGAGATGAACCGGGCGCCTTTTGCCTACCTCGCTGCAGACCTTATCCGGGATTCCGGGTGCCCGATCATCAAGAGAAGGAACTTCTTCGGCGACTACACGGTCTTCCTGCAGAACACGGCGGGAGAGAACTCCGTCCGGGCCTACGAGGCCATGAAGGAGACCGGCTACGACACGGGCCTTGTCTGGGATAACATCCTGCGGCTGCAGGATCCGGCGGAGATCCGGCAGGTCATGCACGTTGCAAGGTACCCGTCCGTTAAAGCGACGAAGCATATTTTCAGGGCAGGCGAGGCCTGCGCGGTCGTCTTCGGCGGGAAGGAGCGCGTTCTGGCGCTTGCGGGCTCGTATCTTGAGAGCCTTGAAGACGACATCCCGGTTTTCTTTGAGGAAGGGGCGCTCACCTACGCGGAGAAGCTTTCAAGGGCGGCAGAACTTGCAGCGGGCTTTGCACATGTTCTCGTGCTGGATCCGCTCGGGATCCCCTCCTTCGGCGATCCGAAGTCCAGCAGGGCTTCCGTTCTTTACGGGGAGCTTGAGAGCCTGATCGCGAGCCGCCCGTTTGTCGGGAATGTGCTCGATATCTTTGAAAATGAAAACCGCATCGGCCTCATGGTGCCGCCTCTTCCGGTTTACGGGAACTATTTTGAAAATCTCGGGGACGGCTACGCGGGGCGCTTTGGTGAAGCGGTGAAGCTGGCGCGTGAACTTGGGGTTTCATTTCCCATTTCGGACAAAAATCCGCCGGCCTACAGCCTTGGCGGAGGCTTCTGGGCGAAGAGCGAGACCCTTAAAGCGGCGGCGGAGAAGCTGTCAGGTCACGGGGAAGCCGATGAGCTTCTTATGAAGATCGTGCTTCCGTACCTCTTCCAGGCGGAAGGGTGCCTCACGGCGACACTGACCGGCAGCCGCTACGCGGGAACCTACGCGACAAACCTCGACTACGCGATGCGGGAGAACAACAAGGTTGTGTTTGAACGGTTCGGGCCGGATTACTTCTGGTCGGAGATCGATAAGATAAATAAGAGAGATTGAACATGGAAAAACAAGAGACGATCGGCAGTGTAAAACTGAATCTCACATGGTACGGCGGTCAGGACCTCTACAGTGACGGGGATGCCGTGGAGAACCATATCCTTGACATCGTGAAGGATGAACACGGCTGGGACTACTGCCACAAGGACTACGAGAGCTGGCCGGTGCTGTACCACCTGACACGGCAGCGCGAAAATATCTGCCTCCCGATGGTTCTTCACAAGGACGACGAGGTCCTCGAGATCGGCGCCGGCATGGGAGCCGTCACCGGAGGCGTCGCCCCCTATGTCAAGAAGGTGGACTGCATCGAGCTTTCCTACCGCCGTTCGCTGGTCAACGCGTACCGGCACAGGGGCATGGACAATATCGAGATCTTTGTCGGCAACTTCAAGGATATCGAGATCGGCAAAAAATATGATGTGGTCACCCTGATCGGTGTTCTCGAGTACGCCTGCTACTATGTGGGCGGCGATCACCCCTACGAGGATTTCCTCACGAAGATCGCCGGGAGCCTCAAGGAGGGCGGCCGGCTCTACATCGCGATCGAGAACAAGCTCGGGATGAAGTATTTCTCCGGCTACCATGAGGATCACCTGAGCCGCCCGTTCGTCGGGATCGAGGGCTACAAGGCCGGCGACCATGTCCGGACCTTCACGAAGTCGGAGCTGACGGACCTCCTTAAGAGGACCGGCTACAGCGTGGAAGAGTACTACTATCCGTTCCCGGATTACAAGCTTCCGACCATGCTGCTCTCCGATGACAACATTAAGACGGCGGACATCGACTACGCGGAGTTCCACAACTACGATCTCGACGTCATGCACCTCTTCTCCCAGATGAAGGCCTTCGAGGGCCTGAAGGGCACGGATGAGAGAGCGGCATTCGCCAACTCCTTCCTCGTCTGTGCGGTCAAGGGTGAGAGGCAGGGCATCTCCTCGGGCAAGACCTACATCAAGTGCTCCGACGAGCGCACGCGGCAGTACGCGATCACCACGACGATCGCGAAGGAAAACGGCGGGCTCTCCGTCGTGAAGGAAGCCGTCTACCCGCAGGGCCAGGCACATCTTGAGCGTGTCGCCTCCTATGCGCCGCTCCTTGAGAAAGCCTATGCCCCGATCAAGGCCTGCCCGGTGACCTACACCGAGGTCGGAAAGCTGGTGTTTGAGTTCATCGAGGGCGAGAGCCTCGAGAAGAAGCTCAAAGATGCGGTCCGAAAGGGAGACGCGGCGGCTGTCATGGAGCTCATACTCCTGCAGAAGGAGCTCCTTGCGAAAAATGAAAACAACCGCACCGATTTCGCGGTCACCCCGGAATTTGAGGCCTGGTTCGGGTCGGGAGCTCCCTACGAAGGCCAGAAGGGCTTCAAAGTTTCGAATTTCGACGGGACGGCCGGGAATATCATTTTCAGGGGAGACGAGATCTTCTTCATCGATTACGAGTGGGTCTTTGATTTCCCGATGCCGGAGGAACTCGTTCTCTACCACTGCATCCGCGACGCCTGGTACCATGTGGAGGGGCTGGAGGAGCTGGTCCCGCTCACGGAGGCGGTAAAGCTTCTGGGCATCAGAACCGGAAGGGATGTGCTGCAGAAGAGCTACGAAGCCTTCTTCGGCCACGTGGTCTCGGACGAGAAGGGCGAGAGCTTCGCGATCGCCAAGCATTCGGCCCTCAAAAAGCACTTCGGAGCGCGCGGAGGCGCAGCGGCGGAGGGAACCGCCGAGGAAGCCTGGCGCGAGTCCGGCGAGGCCATCAAGGTCCTGAACGGGAAGGTCGATTCCCTGAACCGGGCGCTGGCCGCCGAGAAGCAGCGGTACGCCGAGCTTGATGATGCCTGGTTCCGCCGCTGGGACGAGCTCAAGAACGGTCTTCAGGCAAAATACGATCACCTGTCGGAGTCCTACCGGCTGATGGAGGAGGACCGCGACATCTGGAAGAGGAACTTCGAGAATGTCACGAACGCGAAATCCTACAAGGCCATGGAAAAAATGAGAAAGGTACTGCACAAATAATGACGGATGAAATGAATTACAAAGAGGAATACGAGGAGCTCAAAAAGGAGCTCGAGACGCTGAAAGCGCGGTATTTTAAAGCCCGCGAGGAGGCGATCAGTCGTCAGGACTATGCAGCGGCGCTCGCGTCCAACAAGCTGATCCGGGCTTACCGGAAGGCTTCAAAGGCGGCGGGCCGCGAGGATCCGTTCAAGCGTCTCCGCCCGGAAGTGACTCAGGCGGAAGCCGGCATCCTCTTTAATATCGACTCCCGCACCTACAAAAATGAAAAGCTGGTCCTCCGGGGCTGGTCCTACGACCAGTGCGGGCTCCTGCCGAACATCATGATCCGCGACAAGAGCAAGGTTCTTTCATTTGACATCCAGCGCTATCCGCGGGCGGATGTGAACGATCTTCTCGGGATCAACGCCTCCTTCAACTCAGGCTTCTCCATCAGGCTGCCGCTGGACCAGATCAGGAATCCGATTATCACGTTCGAGCTCGAAAATGAGCTGGGCTATGTCGCCAAGCAGCTGAAGGTGATCCTTGACAAGAAAAAGAGGGACGCCTACATCAGAAAGCATGCGGTGCCGACCTATGCGGTGGACAGCGCCGGCTACGACGACTGGTTCCACGACCACCGGATCACGGAGGCGGAACTTGAGGAGCAGCGCAAGGTCAGATTCCCGGTGCAGCCGCTCATCAGCATCGCGATCCCGCTCTTCAACACACCGGAGAAGTTCCTCGATGAGCTGATGGAGGGCCTTCTCGGCCAGTCCTACGCCAACATCGAGATCTGCCTCGCCGACGGCAGCACGAAGGATGACACGGAAAAGCAGGTCAGGGAGAAATATCTTCAGGACCGCCGCGTGAAATACCAGAGGCTCAAGGTCAACGCAGGTATCTCCGGCAATACAAACGAGGCCATCAAGATGGCTTCCGGCGACTGGATCATGCTCTCGGACCACGACGATACGGTGGAGAAGGACGCCTGCTTCGAGATCGTGAAGGCGATCAATTCGGACCCGGAGATCGACATCGTCTACACGGACGAGGACAAGCTCATGTATTCGTCCAACGTCTACTACAGCCCGAACTTCAAGCCGGACTACAGCCCGGACCTGCTTCGCTCCAACAACTACATCACGCACATCTTCTGCGCGAGGATGTCCCTGGTGCAGGAAGTCGGCGGGGAAGAGCAGGAGTTCGAGCGCTCTGAGTACGACGGCGCCCAGGACTATGATTTCATTCTCCGCTGTGCGGAGAAGGCTCGGAAGATCCACCATGTCCCGAAGTTCCTCTACCACTGGAGAGCCCACGAGACATCGACGGCCGGCAACCCGGAGAGCAAGATGTACGCTTACGACAACGGCCGGAAAGCCATTCAGGCCCATTACGACCGTGTCGGCATCCCCGCGAAGGTGGTTCAGGCGGAAGATATCGGAAGCTACCGCTCGGTCTACGAGATCCAGGGCAACCCGCTGGTCTCCATCATCATCCCGAACAAGGACCTGCGGGATGTGCTAAAGCGCGCGGTCGATTCCATTTTCGAGAAGGCGACCTATAAGAATTTCGAGATCGTCATCTGCGAGAACAACTCGACCGAGCCGGAAACCTTCGAGTACTATAAGGAGCTCACCGCGGCCCACGACAACGTGAAGGTTGTGACCTGGGACAAGCCGTTCAACTACTCCGCGATCAACAACTTCGCGGTGAGACAGTCAAGCGGAGAGTACCTGCTCTTCCTGAACAACGACGTGGAGGTCATCACGGACCGCTTCATCGAGGAGATGCTGGGTTACTGCCAGAGGGCCGACGTCGGCGCCTGCGGAGCCCGTCTCTACTACCCAAACGACAAGCTGCAGCACTGCGGCATCGTCGTCGGAATCGGCGGCATCGCCGGCCACATCTGCCACATGGAGAAGAAGGATTCGGGCGGCTACTTCGGCCGTATCGTGAAGTCTCAGGATGTCTCCGCCTGCACGGCGGCCTGCCTCATGGTGCCGCGCAAGGTGTTTGACGAGGTCGGAGGCTTCGACGAGGAGCTGGCCGTTGCCTACAACGACGTCGATTTCTGCCTGAAGATCCGGGAGAAGGGCTACCTTATCGTCTACAATGCCTGGGCACAGCTCTACCATTACGAGTCCCTTTCCAGAGGCTCTGACGACGAGAAGAAGGACGAGAAGAAGCACGCGCGCCAGATGGCGGAGGCGAAGCGCCTGCGCGACCGCTGGCCGGAGATCTTTAAGAACGGCGATCCCTACTTCAACCCGAATCTCGACTATGATACGTCGGATTTTGTCTTAAAGGGTACGATTCCTCCGAACTATTCTGTGCTCCAGAAGGCACGCGAAGAGGTGACAAAGAATGATTCACAATAACGGATTTCTGATCAAAAATGACCGCTTCTCCCTGACGGACCGGCATACCTACATCCTGCGTGGGCATCTTGCGCCCGGGAGAGAGCTCTTCGCGGAGCTCGACGGGAAGGATTTTCCGGTCGAGGTGAAGAAGATCACGGAAAATGTCGACGAGCGCTTCGGCGGCTCCGAGGCCCAGGCCATTTTCCGGATCCCGGATGACATCGGAAGCTTCAAAAAGCTCAAGGTATTTGTCCGGGACGATGGCGGAAAGCGCCTCTGCTTCGAGATCTCTGCCAGGGATCTTGCCGAGAAGATGAACGGGATCAAGTATTTCGTCGACGACTACTCGGTGAGCCGCAAGGACGGGTTCCTCCGGCTGCAGGGCTGGGCCGTCGCGAAAGACCCGGTCGAGATGGTGATCCTCGATAAAAATAAAAAGCGCATGAAGGTCAACATCGAGCGCTACAAGCGTCTCGATGTGGTGGAGCTCTTCGACGAGTGCAAGGTTGACGAGAATTCCGGATTCCACGTTGAGATCCGCCCGATCCCGGAGGGGAAGATCTATGCGGCTTTCCGCGCGGGAGACGCGAAGCTCCTCAAGGAATACCGGACCGACGCGGTCTCCGTAAAGGCGGAGAAGGCAGCCCGGCTTGCGAAGAAGGGCATCGAGTATTTTAAGTACAACGGCGTCAAAGCCCTGGCCGAGAAGACCTACGACAAGCTGTTCAACCCGGCCATGAAGCCCGTGATCTACGCGGACTGGATCAAAAAACACCTGCCCTCGGAGCGCGTCCTCGCGAAGCAGCGCGCGGATAAGTTCGATCCGGCACCGCTTTTCTCCATCGTGGTTCCGCTCTACAAGACGCCGGAGGAGTACCTTAAGGACCTGGTCGATTCGGTTAAGGCCCAGTCCTACCCGAACTGGGAGCTGGTCCTCTCGGACGGCAGCGGCGAGAACTCCCCGCTGACAACTCTTCTTGACTCTCTTGCAGCGTCCGACAGCCGCATCAGGGTCCTTAAAAATGAAAAGCAGCTCCGCATCGCGGAGAACACCAACGAGGCACTCAAGGCCGCGAAGGGCGACTATATCGTTTTCGCCGACCACGACGATCTTCTGACTCCGAACGCGCTCTATGAGAACGCGGATGCGATCCGTAAATGTCCGGAGGCGGAGTTCCTCTACAGCGATGAGGACAAGATCGGCATCGGCGACAAGTACATGCAGCCGAACTTAAAGCCGGACTATGATCCGGACTTCCTGACTTCGGTGAACTATATCTGCCACCTGACGGTCGTGAAGAAGTCCCTGCTTGACCGTGTGGGACTGCTTGACCCGGCATTTGACGGCGCCCAGGACTACGATTTCGTGCTCCGCTGTACCGAGGCGACGAAGCATATCGTCCACATCCCGAAGATCCTCTACCACTGGCGCTTCTTTGAGGGCTCGACGGCGGCCAACCCGGAGAGCAAGATGTATGCGTTCGAGGCGGGCAAGAGAGCTATCGAGGCTCACTACGAGCGCCTCGGCTGGCCGGCAGAGGTCGAGATGGGCGAATATCCGGGCATCTACCGCACCCGCTGGCACTGGGGCCGCGACCCGCGCGTCTCGATCCTGATCCCGAACAAGGATCATATTGCAGATCTCGACAAGTGCTTAAAGAGCATCGATAAGGGCCGTGTCTATCCGGATCTCGAGATCATCGTGATCGAGAACAACTCGACGGAGCCGGAGACCTTCGAGTACTACAAGGAGCTCGAAGCTCGCGACCCGAGGGTCAAGGTTGTGTATTATGATGCCGGCGGAGCATTCAACTATTCCGCGATCAACAACTTCGGTGCGAAGGCGGCGACGGGAGAGTATCTGTTCCTCTTAAACAACGACACGGAGTTCATTTCCGACGATGTGATCGGGGAGATGGCCGGCTATCTCGGCCGGGACGATGTCGCGGCGGTCGGCGCGAGACTCTACTACGAGGACAACACGATCCAGCACGCGGGCGTCATCGTCGGCTGGGGCGGCATTGCGGGCCACGCGTTCGTCAACCAGAACCGCGGCGAGACAGGCTACCAGCACAGGATCATCTGCCAGCAGGATATGTCGGCCGTGACGGCCGCCTGCCTCATGGTGAAGCGGAGCGTGTTCGACGAGGTCGGCGGGCTCACCGAGGAGCTGGCGGTCGCCTTCAACGACATCGACTTCTGCATGAAGATACGGAAAGCCGGATATCTCATCGTCTACGATCCGTTCGCGGAGCTCTACCACTACGAGTCGAAGTCACGCGGACTTGACCAGGGCAACCCGGAGAAGGTGAGACGGTTTGAGCAGGAGGTCGCCATTTTCAGAAAGAGATGGCCCGAGATCCTGCGCGACGGCGATCCCTACTACAACCCGAATCTCTCGATGGTAACTCAGGACTTCTCCCTGAAACGCAACTGATATGAGAAAGTGAGGAAAATACTATGCGTTATTTTGTGACAGGCGTAGCCGGCCAGCTCGGCCATGACGTGATGAATGAGCTCGCAAAGCGCGGGATCGAAGGCGTCGGAACGGACCTCAAGGAGGTCTACAGCGGCGTCATGGACGGAACGCCCGTGACCACCATGCCCTATGTCGGCATGGACATCACGGATGCGGAGGCGGTCGAGCGGACGATCAAGGCCGCCAACGTCGACGGCGTCATCCACTGCGCGGCCTGGACGGCGGTTGACAAGGCCGAGGAGCTTCCGGAGCTCGTCCACAAGATCAATGCGGTCGGCACGGAAAATATCGCGAAGGTCTGCGAGGAGCTCGACATCCCGATGATGTACTTCTCGACCGACTATGTCTTCAACGGCAACGGGACCCGCCCGTGGGAGCCGGACGACGCCTACGAGCCGCTCGGCGTCTACGGAAAGACCAAGGCGGAAGGCGAGGTCGCGGTTAAGGAGCACGTGAAGAAGTTCTTCATTCTCCGCATCGCGTGGGTCTTCGGCGTGAACGGCAAGAACTTCATCAAGACCATGCTGAACCTCGCGAAGACGCACGACCACTTAACGGTCGTCTGCGACCAGATCGGCACGCCGACCTACACCTATGACCTTGCAAGACTCGTTGTCGATATGATCGGCTCCGACAAGTACGGTATCTACCATGTCACCAACGAGGGAGAGTACATCTCCTGGTATGATTTCGCGCTGGCGATCTTCAAGGAAGCAGGCGTCACGAACATGACCGTCAAGCCGGTCACGTCGGAAGAGTACGGCGCCGCCGCAAAGCGCCCCTACAACAGCCGCATGAACCGGTCGAAGATCGTGGAAAACGGTTTCACTCCGCTTCCGGACTGGAAGGACGCTCTGGCGCGCTACGTCGCAATTTTAAAGGAAAATGAAGCAAATGGCTGATAGCAGCACCCGCGCTGTAAAAAAGAATAAGCTCATCAACGCCAAAAGGAGGACGATCATCGTGCTCCTCGGGCTTATTGCCGTGACGGCGCTCATTGTTTTCTTTGAGTATATCTTCGGAGGCAGGCTGTTCGCCTTCTACGATATCGGATCCGACACATCCCAGCAGTACCTGACGCACTATATGACGATCGTGCGGAAGCTCCGCGAGGGAGACCTCACGCTCTGGGATGCGAACAACGGATTCGGCGTCAACATGAACATGCTGAACATGACCAATCCGGCGCTCATGATCATCTATGTCCTCGGATTCTTCTTCGGGGAGACCTCGGTGCCGTACCTTATCGTGTACGTCTACATCCTGGAGATCGCCGCTGCGGGCGTCGGCTGCTACCTCTTTCTCTCGACGTTCCCGCTTCGGGAGAAGGCAAAGCTGCCGGCGGCGTATATGTATGCATTTTCCGGATTTATGATGGTGTGGGGCCAGCACTACCAGTTTGCGATCGTGCCGGTGCTGCTCATCTTCGAGATGCTGATGATCGAGCTTTGCGTCCGGGACCCGAAGCGCTGGAAGGGGCTCACCCTCATGTCCTGCCTTGTCGTGCTGAACAGCATGTACATCGCCTACATGATCCTGCTCTTTACGGGCTTCTATGTGGTGCTGAGGTTCCTCATGAGGCGGCTCACGAGCTTCCTTGACTATGTGAAGGATGTGTTCAGGCTTGCCTGGGCGATGGGACTCGGCGTGGGACTCGGCATGGTGACACTGCTCCCGGCGATCGCGGCGATCATGGGAGTCTCCTCCCGGCTGCAGTCGGAGGAGAGCCTCCTTAGGAGACTGACAAAGTACTCGTACGGGAAGGAATATTTCCACATCCTGATCGCGCGGTTTTTCTCCTCCTCGATGAAAGGCGTCAACGATTTCTGCGGGGTGTCCAACTTCTACGAGGAGTCAAACCTGTTCTTCTCGACCCTGTTCGTCTTCCTCATAGTCCAGTATGTCTTTATCATTCCGACTGCAAAGAGCCTGACGAGGAAGCAGAAGTTCCTGCACTACGGTGTTCTCGCCGCAGCGGGGCTCATCCTGACCACGCCGGTTCCCAGCATCATCATGAACGGGCTGACGCTGCCGTTCTGCCGGTATATGTTCGTGTACACGCCGTATTTTGCGATGATCGCGGCATTCACGCTGAATGAGATCTTCACGAGGCGGAGGGTGAACATGCCGGCGCTTGTGCTTGCCTTTGCGGCGGCGCTTTTCTACTATGTGAAATACCTGCTGCCGGGCAACGGCGGCACGAACCCGCGCTTTGTGACGGGGCTGCACCTTATGGGCAGTATCGCGATGGCGGCGCTGCTTTTCCTGTTCGGCTTCCGGAAAGTGCGGCAGTATCGGCGCCTCATCTACTGGGGACTTGTCGGTACGCTCGCCCTGAATCTTGCGGTGGACGGCCTGGGCGTTACGACCGGCCGCGACACGCTCTTTAAGGGCGGCACCTATATGCGCGAGTGCAGGGACCAGGATACGATCGAGGCGCTGGCCTACATTAAGGAAAATGACCCCGAATACTTCCGCACCGAGAAGACCTACGGGGCCACGATCGCCATGGACGGCCTGATCTTCGGGTACCACCCGGTCAGCACCTACAACTCCACCCAGAACATGTTCGTACAGTTCTATGTCAGGGATTTCTGGAACGATCTTCTCTACGCGGATGTCAATCATTATATCTACACGATGGGCATCTCGAACCGGGGCCAGTCTGACCTCGTCGGCGTGAAATACGTTCTCGCAAGAACCAAGGACGCCGATATAAACGGAGCGGAGATCCTGAAAACCTTCGGGGATGTGACGGTGTACCGCTGCACGGAAGTGAATAACATCGCCTCCTTCTACGAAGAGGAGACGGTCATGAGCAGGCATGAGCTGGAGCCGGACGAACAGACCCACAAGGTGGTCGTTGATTACAACGAACGGATGAGGGATGCGGTGATCAGTATTCCGGAAACCGGGAAGGACGACACGATCGTCGGAACGGTGAAGGCTCCGAAGGACGGATTTGTCTTCATCGCGATTCCCTATGAAGCCGGCTGGAGCGTCACGGTGGACGGTGCCCCGGCAGAGCGATGGAAGGGCTGCGAGGGCTTCACGGCCTTTAAGGTTCCGGCGGGAGAGCACGAGTTCCGCATGCACTACCTGGTTCCGGGGCTTAAGAAGGGCATTCTGCTCTCTGTCTTCTCGGTGATCCTGTTTGTACTGTTTTCCTTTATCGGAAAGAAGCGCGGCGACACGGAGCCGCTTGCCTTTGTGCTTTCGTTTGTGAAGCGCAGGAGAGAATCATGAATCTTAAGATGATAACACCCTACAAAATAAAAAAAGGATTCCGCTACCTTCTTCACTTCGGGCCGAAGGAATTCATGAACCATCTGCTCGACCGGCTGGAGCCGGAGGAAGTCCCCTACGGGCCCTGGTTTGAGAGTCACAAGGCGGCGGAGGCTGACCTTGCTGCCCAGCGGAAGAAGGGCGTGCCGGGCGGCCCCATGTTCTCCGTGATCGTGCCGGCCTACATGACCCCAGAGAAATACTTAACGCGTATGATCGAGTCCGTTAAGGCCCAGAGCTATGAGAACTGGGAGCTTGTCATCGCGGACGCCTCCGACAAGCCGGGAGAGCCCGGCGCAAAGAGCGTTGCCGACGTGGTCAGGCCGTTTTCCGCGAGGGACAGGCGCATCCGCTATGAAAAACTTGTGGAAAATAAAGACATCGCCTCCAACACCAACGCGGCCGTTGCGCTGGCGGAAGGAAGCTTCCTGGCTTTTCTTGACCATGACGATATCATCGCTCCCGATGCGCTGTACCACTTTGCCGCGGCGGCAGCGGACGGCGCGGACATGATCTACTCGGACGAGGACAAGATCCGGGGAGACGAAGAAGAGCATTTCCAGCCCCATTTCAAGCCGGATTTCAACCTGGATCTCCTCCGGTCCAACAACTACATTACGCATTTTCTTGCGGTCAAGAAGTCGCTCGCGGGGGAGGACCCCTTCGACCCCTCCATGAGCGGGGCGCAGGACTATGATTTCATTTTCCGTATGAGCGAGAAAGCGCAGAAGATCGTCCACATCCCGCGGGTGCTCTATCACTGGCGCACCCATGAGGCCTCGACGGCCGACAACCCGCTCGCCAAGCAGTACGCCTACGAGGCCGGCAAGCGGGCGATCGAGGGGAACCTCGAGAGGACAGGGACAAAGGGAGAGGTGGAGCTACTGCCGGATTTCGGCTTCTACAGGGTCCATTATCCGGTGCAGGGAAAGCCGCTCGTTTCCATCATCATCCCGAACAAGGACCAGGCGGATACGCTGAAAGCCTGTATGGAGGCGCTCGAGAAGACCCATTACTCCTACTATGAGGTGCTGGTCGTCGAGAACGGCAGCCGGGAGAAGAAGACGGTCGACTATTACAAGAAGCTCAAGGAAGAGAACCCGAGGGTCCGCTTCCTGCGCTGGAAGAAGCCCTTCAACTACTCGGGCATCAACAACTACGCCGCGTCCAAGGCGAAGGGCGATTACCTGCTCTTCATGAACAATGACGTGCGCGTCTCCATCTCCTCGGAGTGGCTCACGGAGATGCTCGGCGTGTGCCAGCGGGCGGATGTCGGCGCGGTCGGTGCGCGGCTCTATTACCCCAACAACACGATCCAGCATGCCGGCATCGTGATCGGTATCGGAGGCGTTGCGGGCGCGATATTCGTCGACCTGCCGCGCGGCCGGTCCGGCTACATGCACAAGGCGGCGATCATGCAGGATCTCTCGGCGGTCACGGCAGCCCTCATGCTGGTGAAGCGGTCGGCCTTCGAGGCGGTCGGCGGCTTTACGGAGGAGCTGGCGGTCGCGTTCAACGATGTGGACTTCTGCCTGAAGCTGATCCGGGATACGGGCCTTCGGATCGTCTATGACCCCTATGTGGAGGCCTACCACGATGAGTCGAGGACCCGCGGGCCCGAGGATTCGCCGGAGAAGGTGAGGCGCTTCCACGAGGAGATCGAGTATATGCGGGTTCACTGGCTTCCGATCCTGAAAAACGGGGATCCGAACTACAACCGGAACCTGTCTCTCAAAAAATGGAATTATTCGCTGAAAGCGTAAGGAGAAAAAAGTTGGCGAAAGTCTCAGTTGTGATACCGAATTACAACGGAATAAAGTTCTACAGGGAATGTTTTCTGGCCTTAAGACGGCAGACGCTTGCGCCGGATAAGATCATTGTCATCGACAACGGCTCCTCCGACGGGAGTGCGGAGGCGATCGAGTCGGAATTCCCCGAGGTGACCATGATCCGGTTCCCGGAGAACACCGGTTTTACGGGGGCGGTCAACGAGGGAATCCGGGCCTCCGAGGGGATGGACTATGTGATCCTCTTAAACAATGACACCTCCGCGGAGCCGGATTTCGTGAAGGAGCTTGTCCGGGCCATCGGGAAAAATGAAAACATTTTTTCCGCCCAGGCCAAAATGCTCAAGATGGACGACGAAACGCTGATGGACGATGCCGGCGACTTCTACTGTGCGTTCGGCTGGGCGTTTGCGAGGGGCAAGGGCAGGCCTGCCTCCGCCTACATGCGGCCGAGGGAGATATTTTCCTCCTGCGCCGGGGCGGCCATTTACAGCATGAGGATCCTTAAGGAGATCGGGCTCTTCGACGAGAATCATTTCGCATATCTTGAGGATACGGACATCGGATGGCGGGCCAGGATCCGCGGCTGCGTCAACGTGTTTGCCCCGAGGGCAAAGGTGCTCCATGTCGGGAGCGCGACGAGCGGATCCGTCTACAACCTCTTCAAGGTCCTGAATACCTCGAGGAACAGCATTTATCTCGTCTACAAGAACATGCCGGCCGGCCAGATTATTTTAAATCTGCCGTTCCTTGTGTTCGGATTTACCGTCAAGGCGGTGTTTTTTGCGAAGAAAGGCTTCGGAAAAGAGTATCTTACCGGGCTTGTGAACGGGTTTAAAATGTGCCGGAAGGGGAGAGAAGAGGGGAAAAAGGTTCTTTACGACAGTCGGAATCTGCCTCACTATTTCCGGATCCAGTGTGAGCTCTGGGTCAACTGTCTGCGCCGCCTCATCGGCTGAGAGGGCCGATTAAGCGTTTTTTAACATTTGAAATAGGGTTTATACCTTGCAAACCGGCGGGGTTTATAGTATTATCTTCTCTATATGGTCAAACAGATCTTCTGAATATCTGGAAGGTTTATTAAATTATGATAGAAGAGAATCAGAAGTATTTTAATCGGCTGACGGGAGTCGTCGATATACTTGTGTGTGCGGTTTCCTATCTGCTCGCCTGGTTCCTGAGATTCCGAACGACGTTTCTTTTCGGGACATCCGTGGAGGCCGTCCCCTTTGCCGTTTACATGGAGGCGCTCATGGTCATTATCCCGATCATGATCATCCTCTATTCGGGATTCAATCTTTACGGGACGAACCACCGGATCAAGGGCAGAAGGCTTGAGATCGCCTCCATCGCGCAGGCGAACGGAGTCGGACTTCTTCTGTTTTTGTCCGTGCTGCAGCTGACGCATCAGGACGACTGGTCACGGAGAATGATCTTCGCGTTCTTCGTTCTCAATGTCATCTTTGACATCGGCGCGCGCTTCCTCATCTGGGGCGTTGTGAAACAGATGAGGAAGAGAGGCATGAACCAGAGAAACGTCCTTCTGGTCGGCTACAGCCGTGCGGCGGAGGAATACATAGACCGGGTGATGGCCAATCCCCAGTGGGGCTTTAATATACGCGGCATCCTGGACGACAGGATCCCGGCGGGAACCATGTACAAGGGGGTCAAGGTCCTGGGACGGATCGACAACCTGATGATCATCCTCCCGGAGAATCATCTGGATGAGATTGCGATCACGCTGGGCCTTTCCGAGTATTACCGCCTTGAGGAGATCGTCACGCTGTGCGAAAAGTCCGGCGTACATACAAAATTTATACCGGATTACAACAACATCATCCCGACCAAGCCTTACACGGAGGATATTCTGGGCCTCCCGGTCATCAATATCCGCCATGTGCCGCTGTCGAATGCATTTCCGGCAGCGCTTAAGCGTGCCTTCGACATCGTGGGGAGCCTTGCGTGCATCGTGATCGGCTCACCCATTATGCTGATCTTCGCGCTTATCATCAAGCTGACGTCGCCCGGGCCTCTCATTTTCAAGCAGGAGCGCGTCGGCCTCCACAACCGGCCGTTCATGATGTACAAGTTCCGCTCCATGGTGGTACAGGAGGAGAGCAAGGAGAAGAAGGCCTGGACGGTCCGCGACGATCCGCGCGTGACGCCTGTCGGCAGGTTTATGCGGAAAACCAGCATCGACGAACTGCCGCAGCTCTTTAATGTCCTGAAAGGGGAAATGTCCCTTGTGGGACCGAGGCCGGAGAGACCGTTCTTTGTGGAGAAATTCCAGGAGGAAATTCCCCGCTACATGGTCAAGCATCAGGTCCGTCCCGGGATGACCGGATGGGCCCAGGTGAACGGCTACAGGGGAGACACATCTATACGAAAGAGGATCGACTGCGATCTTTATTACATCGAGAACTGGTCGCTTGGACTTGATATCAAGATCCTGTTTCTTACGGTGTTTAAAGGTTTTGTCAATAAAAATGCTTACTAAATTGGGGAGTTAAAAGGGAAAACGAATGGCTAAGAAGAAGAGAAAAAAGAAAAAAGGAAATCTTGTGCTGTTCATAGTGGAACTGATCATTCTCGGTGTTCTCATCGCGGGAATATTCCTCTATGCCCAGCTGAACCGGGGACTTCATGAAATCGGCAGCGGCGGCAATCAAAACGATCCGAACGCGAAGACGGATGATGTCATCATCAACGAGGAGATCGCCTCGAACGGCGGCCTCACCGGCTACCAGAACATCATGCTGATCGGCGTCGACTCGAGATCGGGCGATCTTGACTACGCAAACAGCGACGTCATGATCATCGGCTCCATCAACAACGACAACTGGGAAGTCAGACTTGTCTCGCTCTACAGAGACACCTATCTCTGCACGAATCCCGACCAGTGGGAATTCAACAAGGCAAACGACGCTTACAACCAGGGCAGTGCCAAGCAGCTGCTCTCCATGATCAACGCCAACCTTGACCTTGACATCACCCAGTATGTGGTCGTGGACTTTGCGGCGGTAGCCCGCCTGATCGACGACCTCGGCGGCCTCACCATCTGCATGACCCCGCAGGAAGTAATTCACTTAAATAACTACTGCCAGGAGACCTCCCAGGTTACAGGTCTCGGCTACACCGCTATCGAGGTGGACGAAAATGACGAAGCACGCGACTATGATCTGAACGGTGTTCAGGCGGTTTCCTATGCCCGTATCCGTTATACAGCCGGATCCGACCCGAAGCGTACCGCCCGCCAGAGACTTGTCATTGAGAAGATCGTTGACAAGGCCCGCTCCAAGGGACTCACGGCAGTCCAGGATATCATCAAGGACGTCTTCCCCTATGTCAAGACTTCCTTCTCGAGCGCTCAGATCATCAAGATGGCCAGCAATATGTTCAACTACCAGATCGTCGAGACGACCGGTTTCCCGTTCGAGCACATCGAGCAGCACATCGGCAGCCTGGATCCGGTTGTCCCGGTAACCCTGGCTGACAATGTCCGTGAGCTTCACGAGTTCCTGTTCAAGGACCTCGAGTATTCGGTCTCCCAGACGGTTCAGTCCTACAGCGACGAGATCGAGTACACGACCGGTCTCGGACAGGCGGCAAGACAGGAGGCAATCGAGAATTCTATTGTTCCGGATACAGGCAGTGAGGCGGATCTCGTACGATGAAAATGAATACCCACCCTACCGTTGATGTGGTCATTCCGACGTATCATCCGGATAAGGAGGAAGTGCGGAAGCTTCTTTTGCGGCTCACGGAGCAGTCGGTGAAGCCCTCGCATCTTCTGATTATCAACACTGAGGAGCAGTACTGGGATGCCGGGATCACAGAGGGAATTCCCGAGGCCGAGGTTTTCCACATCAGAAAGGCCAACTTCGACCATGCGGGCACCCGGAATATGGGGGCCGGCTTCTCGAATGCGGATTACATCCTCTTCATGACGCAGGATGCCATTCCGCTGGATAGGAAGCTCATCGAGAACCTTCTCACTCCGCTTAAGAAACCGCGTGTCAAGATCGCCTATGCCCGGCAGCTGCCCAAAAAGGACTGCGGCATCATCGAGCGCTACACGAGGAGTTTCAACTACCCGGAGAAGAGCCATGTCCGCCGGATATCGGATCTTCCAAGATACGGGATCAAGACATATTTCTGCTCCAACGTCTGCGCAATGTACGAGCGCCAGCTCCTTCTGACCCTTCACGGGTTTAAGGAGCCCTGTATCTTCAATGAGGACATGGTCTTTGCCTCGAGGGCGATGAAGTTCGGCTACGAGGTTGCCTATGCGGCCAAGGCGCAGGTCCTGCACTCGCACAACTACACGGCGGGCCAGCAGTTCCACCGGAACTTCGACATCGGAGTGTCCCAGGCGATGCACCCGGAGGTTTTCAAGGGCATCAAGTCGGAGAGCGAGGGCAAGAAGCTGGTTGCAGGGACGGCCAGGTATCTCGCCGATTCGGGACGCGCCTACCTCATTCCGAAGCTTGTGATCCATAGCGCGGCAAAGCTGATCGGATTCAGGCTGGGACGTATGTACCGGTCCCTTCCGGAATCGTTCATATTGTCCTGCACATCCAACAGAGGATTCTGGAGCTATGTAAGCCCGGATGAGACAGATTGACATTTATGAGGCATTGTCGAAAGACAATGCCTTTTGTGTATGAAATGAACACAATTATTTCACATTTAGCGGGTATTATGTTACAGACAGTTGAAAATACTGTTACTATTTTTGCGCGATAAGAGAGGAAACCTGTTATGGATGAGTGGAACCGTGAAAATCCCGAAATCGAGAATACACCGTCTGAGAACCAGCCGGCGGAGGAGATAAAGTCTGAGGATACATCGGCCGGGCAGAACCCTAACGATCCGCGTCCGGTCTCTACCTATGATCCCTACGGGACCGAGGATGAGAAGCCTGTGAGGACGTACGGCAGCTACGGAAACGGCAGCTACCAGTCGAGAAGCAGCTACAGCGGAAACTATTCCGGCGATCATGAAAATAAGAGAGACGAGGACCCTTCCTACTACAACCGGGAAGCCCGGGACAACTACCGGAACGACGGGTACGGCAGCGGCCGGACCGGCTACTCGAATGAAAATGACGGAAACCGCTACAAGACGGATGTGGATCCGTCTCCGATCGAGCCCGGCGAGACGAACTTCCGCTACAGAGCCGACCGGCAGTTTGAGCAGCCGAAGAAGAGAAGCGCGGCGAAGACGATCGGTCTCGTGGCGGGGCTTGCGGTGCTGTTCGGCGTGGTGGCCGCTCTTGTATTTTCCGGCGTCACGATCTTAAACAAGAGCATAGGGCAGAGCGCGGGAATGCGCCAGTCTTCCCCGGCCGTCACGGCGGAGCCCACGCCGACCGTAAAGCTCGGCAACGACGAGCGGCCGTCGGTCGGCATCTCCGACACGGCGGAGACGAGGACCGAGCTCACGACGACGGAGATCGTCGACATGTGCATGCCGTCCATGGTCGCCATCACCAACACATCGGTCTCCCAGTACAGAAACTTCTTCGGTCAGACCATTGAGCAGCCGAGCGTCAGCGCCGGCTCCGGCATTATCGTCGGAGAGACGGATGACGATCTCCTGATCGCGACCAACAACCACGTGATCTCCAATTCCAAGGACATCACGGTGACCTTTATCGGCGATGAGGTCGTCGCCGGAACCATCAAGGGGGCGGACTCGGATGCGGACCTGGCCATCGTGGCGGTCGCGAAGAGCGCGGTCTCCGAGGAGACCATGAACAATATCCGCGTCATCACGATCGGCGATTCGGATTCCCTGAGAGTCGGCGAGACGGTCGTGGCGATCGGAAATGCCCTCGGCTACGGTCAGTCGGTCTCCAGAGGCATCGTGAGCGCCCTGAACCGCCAGGTGACCCTCTCCGACGGCAATGTCCACATGATGATCCAGACGGATGCCTCCATCAACCCCGGCAACTCCGGCGGAGCCCTTCTCAATATGCAGGGCGAGCTGGTCGGCATCAATGAGATCAAGTACGTCAACGCAAAGGTCGAGGGTGTCGGCTACGCGATCCCGATGAAGACGGCGGAGCCGATCCTTGCAAGCCTCGGAAGCCGTGCGCAGCGATCGAAGGTGGATGCCTCCCAGGCGGCCTACATCGGCATCAAATGCACGGGCGTTCCGGATTACTACGTACAGAGCGGCTATCCGGCAGGCGTTTACCTGAGCGAGATCACACCGGGCGGTCCGGCTGAGGCAGCCGGCATGCAGGTGGGCGACATCATCACCGCGATGGACGGAAACAGTGTCTCGACTTCCGCGGAGCTCATCAATTATCTGGAGTACTACGCAGCCGGCGAGACGATTGAATTCTCCGTGAGCCGCATGAATGCGGAGCAGACAGCCTTCGAGTCGATGAAGATCGCTGTAACCCTCGGCAACAAGGCGGATATGCCGGCGGATGATTCGGCCCAAAACGGCGGTCAGAACGGCATTCCGAACGGCGGCCAGGGCGGAAACGGCCAGGGCGGCGGCGTCCAGAATATCCCGTTCCTGCCGAACAACTGAGGTATGGAATGATCGGGGACGGTTCTTACAAAAGACCGGCTGAAAATGAGCCAGTCTTTTGCCCGGAACCGTCCCTTTCTTTTTCTATATGTTTAACTTGTGCGTGGATTTATCAGCGTGTATAATTATAAAGGCGGGCATAGTGCGTCCGCAGTTCATTTTCAAGAGGTATTCTATGGCGGATAATAAAGATAAAAACGGAAG
>ONHA01000064.1 GCA_900317515.1 uncultured Eubacteriales bacterium | reverse complement strand
GAGAAGTACCCAAGCTGGCCGAAGGGACACCCCTGGAAAGGGTGCAGGTCGTTAATAGCGGCGCGAGGGTTCAAATCCCTCCTTCTCCGCTCCAAAAGAAACCCCCTCATGTGCGAAGCACGTGAGGGGGTTTTCTTTTGGAGAGAGCTTCGCTCTTTGAGATATGCGGACTGCGGCTTATGGGGAAGAGAAGCGGTGGACGCATATCAGCACTCGAGGCGGCCCGGCGGAAACATCGGCATGTTTCCGCCGGGCCGCCTCTTCGTACCGTCTGTCGCCGTATAGCAGAAGGTTCCGTTGGGCCGCGCGGAAAGTGTAGGGCGCCTTGTCAGGCGTTTTAAGCCGCACCGGACGATGAAGCAGGAGAGACGCCGCCCCGGATCGCTGCGCGATCCCGGCCGAAGCAGGCTTCGGCCTCTTACGTCTTGCCGGACAGCCGCCCATGCGCAAGCGCGGGCGGCGTGTCCGGACAGGCCGACGGGCGGCAGTCCGGAAGAAGAAAAGTGTGTGCGGCTTAAGACGCGGACAGGGCGTCCGGGCTGGCGTGGCGGGAATGAGGAGCTGCATGGCTCGTTACTCGCTTAAATCCCTCCTTCTCCGCTCCAAAAGAGAGGGAGAAATCTGAAGGATCTGTGTGATATGCGATATGCGGAAACGAGCTTATTGCCCCGCCCCAAATTAAATGCTATAATTATAATCGGTGTTTTGTCGAAATATTCAAGCAAGGAGTGTATTATGAGACGAATCGCAAAGGCATTTCTTTCATTTGCAGTCATTTTCTCGATGCTGGCAGCCCTCCTGCCGCAGACCGTCGCCGCCAGCAAGGAGTGTATTATGAGACGAATCGCAAAGGCATTTCTTTCATTTGCAGTCATTTTCTCGATGCTGGCAGCCCTCCTGCCGCAGACCGTCGCCGCCGACGTCCCCTCCATGAAGTTCGGAACGATGAGCTTCACCTCGACGATGGGAGAGGCGCGGACCCTGACGGACAGCTACTACTACTCGGACGACTGGTTCGGTGAGGACCCGGGAGTCAGGAACGACTCGCTCGCACTCATGTCGATGCAGCTCGTGGCAGGCGCGGTCGAGGGGGCGGACGGCAACGGAACGGGGCTCCTCAGCGAACTGGGCTTTACCGAAACCGGCTTCAACGGGTTCGGGGAAAATGACCCGGACGGCTTCAACTACATCTGGGGCAGAAAGCAGATAAACGCCGGCGGGGAGGACTGCACGCTGGTCGCGGTCGTGGTCCAGAGCTACTCGCTTGACAAAGAGGTCAAGAAGGCGGGCTGGATGCAGAACTTCCATGTGAACGGCGAGGAGCCGACGGCGGAGCACTATGCATTTCAGAAGGCGGTCGATAAGATGATCGACAGCGTTGCGGGACTCTCCGGGTCCGGCAGCGTAAAATACTGGATCATGGGACAGAGCCGCGGCGGTGCGCTTACAAGCCTCCTTGCCTCGGAGCTCCCGGAGAAGCTCTCCGGTGTGAACAAGGGGATCTACGCGTACACCTTTGAGGCGCCGGCCGTCATCGAGGCGGAGGCCGCCTCCGGCAGAGACCTCGGCTATATCCACAATTATATCTGCAGCGACGATCCCGTGCCCATGCTTCCGCCGTGGGGGATGGTGCGGCTCGGCGAGGATTTCATTTTAAATACGGATGAAGCCGACGCGAAGATGCCGGAGGAGCTTGAAAAACTCGGGAGCGAGGGAACTTCCATTGCCGAAAGCTACAGTGCCGGGACCGTTCAGGCCACGGTCATGGATCTTCTCGGGGCGCTTACGACTCAGATTGCGGGAAGAAGCGATTACAGCGAGACAAAGACAGATACATTTTCCACCGAAGAGGGGGGCGAGATCAGCGTCTCCTACGTATACCAGGATCTCTTTATGAAGCTTATGGGGATCATCTTCGGTGACGGGCTGGGAGACTTCGACGCAGCGAGCCTGCTGGACCGGATAGATGCCCTTGCACCGTCTATCGTTACGCTTGCGAAGGCCGTTTCCGAGAACTCCAACGCCGACTACTATGCCGCGGCGAAAGGACTCGGCGGTTTCCTTGCATCGGCAGGGCTCAATCTGCCTCTCACGGTGGAGGACCTCTATGTACTTCTCAAGCTTGCCGGCCCGAAGCTGGTTGATGCGTCCTACGATCCGGAAATCGTTCCCGGAGAAAATCCCAATTACGTCGGCTATCTGATGCCTACAATCATGCTCGGCATGTCACTGAACTCGCTGACATTCTCGCACCATTTTGATACGCTGATCGCCAGACTGAAAGCGCTGGCTCCGGCACCTGCCATTGACGGGCTCGATGTCATCATACCGGAACCGGCTGCGGGAGATGCAGCTACGCTTGCGCCGGAGGCGGCTGCAGACTATGTGAAATCGCTCGGAAATGACTGGATGAGCATCGAGGCAGGCTGGGAGGAGGCCGGAGAGACGCTTCCGGACAACAGGGTTTCCTATTTTGACATGACTCTTTCGATTGTCGGACCGGATGTCGCGGAAGACTTTGCGTTTACCTTGAACGGGGCGGAGCCGGTCGCTCCGGTCAGCATCACCTACGAAAACGGCACGTCAAGGATATCCGGAACGTGGGCGTTCACCTTCGGAAATCCCGGGACGGTCACGGTCTCCTTCGATACGGCCGGCCACGCGGAAACGCCGGAATCGGTCATCGTAAACGCCGGATCTCAGCTTAAGCATGTCCTGATCCCCGAACGATACGATATGGTCACCGATCAGGATGCGACCTGGAAATTCGTCGAATGGCTCACGGAGGACGGTCAGGTCTGGGATACGCTGACCGCGGAGAGCGATATCGTCCTTCATGCGAAATGGTACCGGGTGATCGACACGGTGGACATCACCATACCCATTCCGCATGTGGGTGAGCCTTTCAAAAAGCCGACGGTCAGGGACGGCTGCGGCTACCATGTGGATGAAGTTTCGTTCCTTACAGAGGATTATGATGATGCGCCGGAGACAGTGGCAGACGCCGTCTACATAGTCAGCTTCAGGCTCTTTACGGACTCCGATGATACCCGTTTTATACATGATTTTGAGGATCCCGACGCTTCGGATTTCTCTGGGACCACCTTTATCAACGGAAAAGAGGAGGAAGTCAATACCTACGAGGGATATTATACCTATGTGGGCAGCGGCGATGAAGGCAGGTATCTCAACGTGACGTATTATGTGCTGCCTCTTCCGAAAGAAGAGGGACATACCCATGAGCTCACCCTTGTCCCCGCGGAAAAGGAATCCTGTGTGAAGGACGGCAGAAAAGAGCACTACATCTGCGCGGGCTGCGGTAAGCTGTTCGCGGATCCAAACGGGGAAAATGAAGTGACGGAAGAAGACCTTGTCATCAAGGCGGCCGGCCACAGCTTCGGTGAGTGGACCACGGTCAAGGCGCCCACGGAGACCGGGACCGGCACGGCGGAGCGCATCTGCACAGAGTGCGGTGAGGTTGAGCGGAAGGTTCTTGAAAAGGTCACTCCGGCCGCCCCGATAGAGTACAGCATCGTCTCGGGAGCGAATGCGGGATGGACCAAAGGCAGCACCTCGCCGGTGGTCATTACCGTGAAGAGAAGTGCGGACGATGCGTCCTGCTTCAGCCATTTTACGGAGCTTCGGATCGACAATGCAATTGTCCCGCCGGCAAATTATGAGGCGAAGTCCGGAAGCACGGTGATCACTCTTAAGACCTCCTATCTTGAGACGCTCAGCGCCGGGACCCATGCGGTTCTCGTGAATTTTGACGACGGGAAGGCGGAGACGACTCTGACCGTCAGGGCAGCAGGCTCCGCTTCGGCCGTGACGCCTGTGCCGTCCACGAAACCTGCGCCGTCGACAGCGCTCGCGGCCTCCCAGGCAAATAAGCCGGCCTCGCCCGCCAAGGGAAGCCCGTCAACCGGGGATTCCAGCAACCCGATCCTGTGGATCGTGATCCTTGTCGCGGCGGCAGGGGCTCTTATCGGCCTGAACCGTTTCGGAAAGAAAAAGTGAAAATGCTGCCGAATCCGAAAAACGTGCTTGACCGTTTTTCCTTGAGGTGGTATTGTATAGTTGTGAAAATCTAATAAAGAGAATCTGAAAGAGCCGCCTTGTGGGCGGCTCTTTT
>ONHA01000073.1 GCA_900317515.1 uncultured Eubacteriales bacterium | reverse complement strand
GCGACGGGCGGGATCACGGAGTACTTTGACGAGGTGGTCTCGACCGCTCTCGTTCCGCGGGGCAAGCCCGAGCCGGACGTCTTTTTGTACGCGGCGGCAAGACTCGGACTCTCACCCGAGGAGTGCTACGTCTTTGAGGACAGTATGAACGGGATCCGTGCAGGCTATGCCGCCCGTATGCGGGCGGTCATGATTCCGGACCAGGTCCAGCCGACGGAGGAGATCAGAAAAATGTGCTGGGGCGTGTTCCCGGACTTATCGGAGGCGCTACGTGCTATTTTGAGACAGGAGTGAAATGCAGCTATGCCCGCAGAGAAATATACAGCCATCTATAATGACCTGAAAGAGAAGATCGAGGAGGGCCTCTATGCGCCTCAGTCGGTTCTCCCCACCGAGAATGTGCTGACGGTGCGCTACGGCGTCTCCCGAAACACGGTTCGCCGCGCGATCGCGAGGCTGGCCGATGAGAGTTATGTGCAGAGCATTCACGGCAAGGGTGTGGTTGTGATTTACCGCAAGGCGCCGGCCAACATGTTTTCATTTGACGTGATCGAGAGCATGAAGGAGGCCGCTGCGCGGAATAAGCGGACATACCACACGAAGGTGATCCATTTCACAACCTTTGAGGTGGATGAGTACCTGTCGAAGCGGACCGGCTTTCCCGTGGGGGAGGAGGTCTACTACATACAGCGGGTGCGCTACTTTGACAATATCCCGATGATCCTGGACAACAACTGGTTCCTGACCCGCGTGATCCCTCGCCTTACGCCGGAGATCGCCGAGAAGTCGGTTTACGAGTACCTGGAAAATGTCGTCGGGGACTCGATCGTCACCACCAGGAGGACCCTGACGGTGGAGAAGATCACCGAGAGCGATGAGAAATACTTAAAGCTTGAGGATTTCGGCGCGGTGGCGGTGGTCACGTCCGAGACCTACAACGCGGCGGGCGAGATGTTCGAGTATACGCAGTCGAGGCACAGGCCCGACATGTTTGCGTTCTGCTCGGTGGCCCGGAGAAAAAAATAAATACTGTTTATGAATGATGAAGCTGCAGTCCTTAAGAGGGGCTGCGGCTTTTTTATTTTCGGGGGATGGAAGAGTAAAAATAGTTAAATTAGTATGTGAAACTCCCACACTGATAAGGAGGAAGATATGGGCAAGTATACAGAGGATGCAAAAGAATTGCTCCAGTATGTCGGCGGCAAGGAAAACGTCGGCGCTGTCGCACACTGCATGACGCGCATGCGCTTCATGCTCAATGACCCCAAGAAGGCGGATATCGGCAAGATTGAAGGCATGAAGGTGGTCAAAGGCACGTTCACCCAGTCCGGCCAGTTCCAGGTCATCATCGGCAACACGGTCGCAGAGTTCTACAATGATTTCTCCGAAGTATCCGGTATTTCGGGCGTTTCCAAAGATGCCGTAAAGCAGGCAGCCAAGAAGAACCAGAACCCGCTGCAGAGACTTGCAACGGTCCTGGCCGAGATCTTCACGCCGCTCCTTCCGGCCATCATTACCGGCGGTCTTATTTTAGGTTTCCGCAACTGTATCGACTCTCTTTACATTTTCGAAGGCAATCACACTCTGGTCGAGCTCAGCCAGTTCTGGGCAGGCGTCGACCACTTCCTGTGGCTGATCGGTGAAGCGGTCTTCCATGTCGGCATTCCGGTAGGTATCTGCTGGTCCGTCGCGAGAAAGATGGGAACCACCGAGATGCTCGGCCTGATCCTCGGTCTTACCCTGGTCTCCGGCCAGCTCCTCAACGCCTACGGCGTGGCGGGCACTGCCGCGGCTGACATCCCGAAGTGGAACTTCGGTTTCATCCAGGTCAACATGATCGGCTATCAGGCTCAGGTCATCCCGGCCATGCTGGCAGCCTTCTGCCTGGTCTATCTGGAGAAATTCTTCCGTAAGATCATACCCGCGGTGGTCTCCATGATCTTCGTGCCGTTCTTCTCCCTGACCCTCTCGGTCATGGCGGCCCACTTCGTTCTGGGCCCAATCGGCTGGAAGATCGGCTCCGTGATCTCCTCCGTCGTCTACGCCGGCATCACAGGCCCGGTCAAGATCCTCTTCGCGGCGATCTTCGGCTTCGTCTATGCTCCGCTGGTCATCACCGGTCTGCATCACATGACCAACGCGATCGACCTTCAGCTGGTCGCTGACTTCGGCGGCACGATGCTCTGGCCGATGATCGCGCTCTCCAATATCGCGCAGGGCTCTGCGGTTCTCGCGATGATCGTTCTTCAGAGGAAAAATGCAGAGAAGCAGGAGATCAACATCCCGTCCTGCATCAGCTGCTACCTCGGCGTCACCGAGCCAGCTATCTTCGGTATCAACTTAAAGTACATGTTCCCGTTCATCTGCGCCATGACGGGTTCCGCGATCGCCGCCATCTTCTCCGTGGCGACCGGCTGTATGGCAGCCTCCATCGGTGTCGGCGGTCTCCCGGGCATCCTCTCCATGATCCCGCAGTACTGGGGCTTCTACGCCATCGCAATGCTGATCGCGATTGCAGTTCCGTTCGCGCTGACCTTCATCATCGGCAAGAACCGCGGCGTTGACAAGGAAGAGGAGATCGAAGCCGAAGCAGCCGCAGAAGCTGTGGCCAAGGAAGAGGCGAAGGCGGAAGCAAACCGCAAGCCGGCTGAGTTCACCGCATTCCTTACCGGCAAGACGGTCGCCATCGAAAATGTTCCGGATCAGGCATTTGCCTCGAAGGCGCTCGGCGACGGCGTCGCCATCGACCCCACCGACAATGTGCTCCGGGCTCCGGCCGACGCGAAGGTCTCCCTGACCATGCCGGAATCCAACCATGCGGTCGGACTTCTTCTCAATAACGGCGTGGAAGTGCTCCTGCACATCGGTCTCGACACGATCGCCATGAACGGAGACGGCTTCAAGTGCTTCGTCAAGGAAGGCCAGGCAGTGAAGAAGGGCCAGGCTCTGATCGAGTTCGACGTCAAGAAGATCAAGGCCGCAGGCCATCCGCTGATCACCATGATGGTCATCACGGATGACAACGGATTCGAAAATCTTACCTTCAAGGCCGGCGCGGATGTGAAGGCAGGCGCTACGGCAATCGGTTCCATTTCCTGATAAATACTGCTATAATAAAGACGGGTCCCTTTTTCCGGGGACCCGCATTTTGAAAGGAGGTATCATGAGCAGCTTCAGAAACAGCACAGTGTATCAGATCTATATCAAATCCTACTGCGACTCGAACGGAGACGGGATCGGCGACCTGAACGGAATCCGGTCCAGACTTGACTACTTAAAGTCCCTCGGGATTGATTACATCTGGATCACACCTTTTTTCAAATCTCCCATGAATGACAACGGCTACGACATCGCGGACTATTTTTCTGTCAACCCGATGTTCGGCACGATGGAGGACGCGGAGAACCTGATCCGGGAGGCGGACGAGCGCGGGATCGGGCTTATGTT
>ONHA01000078.1 GCA_900317515.1 uncultured Eubacteriales bacterium | reverse complement strand
ATAACTACGGGCAATCACGATTTTGACCTGATGGACGCGGGGGAGTTCGAGAAAGCATATTTCGAACTGCTGGAACCTGTCGACCGGGATCCGGCGTCCCTGAGTTATACGGCGATCGTGAAGGATGTCGTTTTTTTGGCAATGGATGATAATGCCGCAGAGTCGGGAGTCGGAGGAGAGTTTTCCCCGGAGACAATGCGGTGGATTTCAGAAATGCTGGCAAAATATAGCGGCCGCCCGATCATTTTCCTCTCGCACCACAATGTTCTCTACGGATATGGGGAGGAGGGCTCTTCATCACACCTGATCAATAACCCCGAACTGCCGAAGCTGTTGTCGGACGGCGGTGTCAAACTGGCGCTGACCGGACACATGCATTTCCCCTATATAACACAGATGGATGGGCTGTGGGAGATCCTGAGCGGAATGCCGTTTTCGGGGAAACACCTTCTGGGGAACCTTGCGGTCGGAGAGAACAGGCTGGTCTATTATGCTGAGCCGATCGACTTTGCCGCTTATGGAGGAACGGTGAAGGAGGAGCTCGATCGTCTGGACCGAGAGAGCGGGGAATACATGAACAAGGTTTTCTCCGAGCTGCTGGAAAAAGAGAAGATTTACGGGTCCAAAAAGAAAAAGGTCCTGGGGCTCATCAGCAAGTACATGGGCTATCACGGGGCAGGGACTTTGGCGGATCACGCACAAGAGCTGAAAGAGGACCCCTCCTACGAGCTCATGCTCAAGGGGCTGTGGGATTACAATTACGGGCCCTGGATGAAGGCGACGATCGAGACGACCAAGTATAACGCAGGGGAGCTGGAGATTTCGTGGTAAAAAAAAAGCGACCTCTGAAATAAATCGACCTCTAATAAATCGACCTCTGGGGTAGTTTGTCCACAGGTGTGGACAAACTACCCCAGAGGTCGATTCGATTTTAGCCTTTATTGACTGACCCCCTATGAACATGTTCATAAAAAACTACCGGCGGGCATTTTCACGGAGGTGCGCAATGCCGAAGATCATTAAAAACCCGGAAGACAGGATCCTTCAGGCAGCCGGAAAAAGACTGCTGGATAAGGACCTGTCTTCTTTCTCGCTCAGGGGTATAGCTGCGGACTGCGGAATCGCCGTGGGGACGATCTACAACTATTTCAAGGATAAAGAGAGCCTCATGGCGGCCGTTATGGTGCAGGACTGGATGGACGCGCTGGAGGATACCCGCAAGGAGCTGGCGCAGGCACAGTCCCTGCAGGAAGGGCTGCTGCACATCTGCCGCGGGATCCGGAATTTCTGCCTGCGCTATCAGAAAGTGTGGATCTCATATTCCGCCGGCGGCGACTTCAGCACACGCTACCGCATGCGCCACGAGCTGCTTCTGTCCCAGATCACAGAGATGATCAAAGGCTTGTATGAGCGCTTTGACGCGCCATGTGAAGCGCACAGAACGATTCTTTACGCGGAACTAATCATTGCCGGGGCCCAGCACCCGGAGATCAGAGAGGAGGAGATCATTGAAATCATTATTTAAACTTCCGGCCAAGTTAGATCCGGCCAAAATATTGTCGGCCGACTTACTTCCGGCCAAGCCGCATAAGGCCAAGTCATCATTCAGGTCATCATCCGGGAAATCAACAGGATCACCGTCCGGATCATCCTTCACGGAACTGAGGGCGGTCGACAATTTCTACCAGACTTCCCTGTACTTCCCCATGCCGGCTGTGCTCGTCAGCACGCTCACAGATGAGGGGAAGACGACCTGTGGGCCTTACTCTCTTTTGGCGCCGTTTTATGTGGCCGGCAAGGAATACTACGCTTTCATGCTGGAGTGCCGCAACTCCTCGAACACAGCCCAGAACCTCATAAAGCACAAGAAATGTGTCATCAACTTCCTGGATGACGACAGGAAGACCTTCAAGGAGATGGTGCGCCTGGGATGGCCCGGTGACACGCCGGCCGAGAAGATGAAGGACTTTGCCTTCCATCTGGAGAACGGACTTCGCAAGGCGGAGGACCCGAAGGGTACCTATCCGAAGGTGATCTCCGAGGCGCTGCAGGCCGTGGAGTGCACCTGGGTCGACACCCTCGACGGCGCGCAGGACGACGGCCCGCTCCCGGAAGGCGTGGACCACTATGAACTCGAGAAGTACCACGACTTCAACGGCATCACATCGCCTTACGGAGCACATTTTGTCCTTCGAATTGACAAAATATTGATGAAACCCCGTTACCGCGACGCAATCGTGAACGGCGTGCGGGCGCAGGATTTTCCGCCGCTCCCGGTGGATTACGGCTACAGGGATTCCAAGAACTTCTGGTATCACAAGCACAGAAGGCTT